>JAFMKB010000034.1 GCA_017853205.1 Gammaproteobacteria bacterium | reverse complement strand
ATGTCGACCTTAATAGCTCTCGATTTCTCATCATCAATGAGTGTGGATTAGAGACACCGCCGCGGTATTTTAGTTTCCGCTATCTCCCAGACCGGTATAGTTTCGATACTCCTGCCACAGCGCTTCTCGTAACTCGGGATCTGGCTCGCTCATTGCCGCCTCGCGGAGCTGGCGTGCAACGACGTCGTCGTCGCGGCCACTAGGAATGTCCTCGGGTGGCGGGAATGTCTCGGTATTCTGCGATCCTGGCATTGGCGGTGCCTGCGTTGCTACCTGCGGCAGTCCGTTCGCGCCCGGTGCGCCGAGAATCTGCGGCATCTGCCCGCCACCACCTGCTCCGCTCTCCGCGCCCGGCTGATCACCCGCGCCCGCCTCATTGCTTTCGGCTTGAGCGCGCTCACGTTCGCCGAGAATGAATCCATCGAAGGTTTCGTAGCCGCGGCGCAGCTGTTCGTCGAGAATCGCCGCCTGCTCAGAAGTAGTCATCGCGCCAGTGCCGCGTGACGCTTGGCCGGTACCGGCGGTAGCAGTGCCAGACTCCATAGCCTCTGCAGAGCCGCTTGAAGGACTTCTCCCACTTAGTATGCCATCGGGCAGCGTATCAAGGCTGTAATCACCACTAGGAGACCCTAAAACCGAGGAACCTGAACCTGAGTTCCCACTTTGTGACCCTAGGTCGCCTGTCGAAGTGTCTCTTGCCGCTGCCCCGGTAGACCCAACGGTGTCCGTGCCTGAGTTTGGCCCGACGTCGCCAGGGAGGCCCCCACGGTTTGGCAGGCCCGCGCTAACGCTTGGCATCGCGCCCGACTGTCCACCGCTAGACTGCGATCCGGCCGCGGTGTTGGACGCGCTTGCGTCTCCGCGTGAACCTGACGGCATGCCAGCAGTCGAGTTGGACGAGGAGCTAGACGCGGCACTTGATGAGGAGCTAGAGGATGCACTCGAGGACGCGCTCGAGGAGCGAGAAGACGGCATTGGTGGCTGCGACGACGCGCGTGACGATGAGGCAGAAGGCATTGACGGCGATGACGACGACTGTGACGACGACGGCATCGAGGGCGATGACGGCATACTCGACGAACTACTCGACGAACTCGGGCTGCTGGGCGATGGTATAGAGGCCGAAGACGACGAACTCTGGCTCTGCGACTGACAAGCTGCAACGAGAAGTCCTAGACTAAAGACTAGACTGCTGCGCACGCCCGCTCGAAGGCGACTGGCGTTAATTGGTTGCGCTGCTCGTTTCATATTTCTGTCCTTGGCTTGAAAAGCTCAGTGTCGCGTTTCTGCATTTATATCTCACCCAAGCTGAAGCCGGGCTTAATACCAGTATTGATACCTGAACACATGATCCTCGGAACGCTGCGGGACGCCGTCCTTGATGATCGGTCTGAAATACGAGTTTCGCACCATTCGCCGCAGTCGACTCAGCTGATCTTTGTTGTCTTCGGTCTCGGCCGAGATTACCCGCACATCACGGACGATACCTGAGTCATTTACTTCAAACATAATGTCGGCATAGTCAGATTCAAGGGTCCCGTCGCCTTGCATAAGCGAATTGATTTCATGGCGCTTGTTCTCTTCACCGACGAAGCTCGGCATAGGCACAACTCGACCAAAATACGCTTTGTGTAGCGCATCAGCATTCGGTTGATTCGCAAGCAGGCGCCACGCGTTACCGTACTGTTCCTCGGCGGCTCGGCGGCGTCCAAAAATCAGATACCAGTCAGCGAGATTAGTAAACGCATCGGCGAGGGCGAGCACATCGTCTCGCTTGTCGAGTTCGTAACGAAGAATCTCAGTGAGCGCCTGCGCACCACTTGAGTAGCCTCGTGATTCATACTCATCGGATTGACCAAGGTGAACGCGGTTGACTGCAAGCTCGTTTCGAAATTGGGGGCTTCCGAGCTCTGCCATCATCTCGGGGTTGCGTGACAACAAGTAGGAAGAGTTCGCAATGCCACGAAGGTAGGTGACAAAGCGTTCGTCCTGCCTCCCGTAATAGGTTTTCACCATTCTTGCAGCAGCGTTCCAAAACATGAGCGCATTATTAAGCCGCATGCCTAGCGCCTCACCATGCCCTAAATGAAACGCGCGCAAATTCCACTCGGCGATACTGCTTAGCACCGGTATGAGGCGAGGATCGCGAGTGCCATAGGCGCGACGCTGAATATAATAAAGGTATTCGAATGTCAGATCGGCGTCTTGCCACTGATTTAGTGCAAGGTAGCTTTGAATCTTACTTTCTATCGCAGGCACTTGCTCTACTGCGTGCAAGCCGAGATTAATCCGATTAATATGTACCGCTCGGTCGAATAATTTGATCGCTTCTTCGTGCGAGCCTTGCTGCTGCAGTAGCGTACCAAGTGAGTAGAGTTCTTCGGTTAGATCGCTATTCCATACACCACCCTCGCCTTCAAGTTCGGCGATAACAGCGTTGTAGTTATCAATCGCTTCGAGCCGCGCGATGGCCTCTGCCGCGTCTTGCTCAAGCGCGGCTTCATTAGCCAGCGCGGCACTCTCTTTGAGCGGCGTTTGTTGGATCGACTGGTTCGCCAATCTCATATTCACGCCGCCGCGAATCAGCGGTGAACGCCCGGTTATCGAATACTCGCGGGCGGGATTTTGAAAATTTTGTTTGAGCGTCCACAGCCTTGTCGCACTCGAAAGACTCGTGGCGAGATTAACGGGAATACTCCTCGGAAATGGAGACGCCACGATGAGCGGTGTCGGTGGGCCCAGGTATTTGAGCGCTGATTGCGCGCGACTCTTTACTGGGACATCGCCCTGCTCGGCGGCTTCGATCGGCGCTTGCTGCGGGTTAGCGTTGGTGGCAAGAGCCTCTGCCGCATCAGACTCTTGTGCGGCGGCGAAACCTGCACAGCTTGCAAGAAACAGACTCATGGCAATCGCGAGTGGGCGTCGCGCGCGTTTGCAAGATTCAAACGCGGTCCCTGCCCTTGGCGAGAAGGACAGCGTAGCAGCGAGAAGTCTTGCGCAATGATGCAGCATGGGGAGTGTCTTACCCTGCCTTTAAGTTGATTAACGTTATTCTAACGATTGAGCTTACGATGTCCCGTGGCGCTGGGATCAGCTCGCTCCCGTCGATTTATCACTCGTTTTCCCTAGTCTTTTATACACTTAGGTGTTTTCGCTGTAAACGACAGCCTCAGCGTTTACTGAGCGCGATATTGCCGAGCGCGTCGCGTTTTGCACACCAGCCGGGTGCAACGAAAGTAGTGGCGGCTAACTCGATGATAACGAGCGGACCTTCGTGTTCGCGGTCTCCGAGCGCGTCACGATGAATGCTTGGGTAGACACTGTTCGGAAGAGTGAGCGGCGAACTCGTGTCGCCGTTCTCGGAGACACTGGGCAACACTAGGTCGGTGCCTCGAGCGGTCACGGTGACGCGCAGGTTAACCAGTTCGAGCTCGGTGTCGTGATCATAGCCAAAGCGCTGGCGGTGCAGCGCGACAAACGCTTGCTTTGCCTGCGGGCGCGACTCCCAAGGCACGTTTAGCGTGTACGACTGACCTTTGTAGCGTAGATCGACACTCGGCGTTGCCGTGAGTGGCGCCTGCGCGCCCTCGGCAATGAGTTCGGCGCGCCCCTGTGCTTCGAGATCGGCAAGTCCGCGTTCGATTTCGGCATCGCTGAGCGCATTAAGCAGCGCAGTCGCTGTGCGCGAGTGCTGGCGTCCGGGCTGCGCGACAATCATCCCGAGTGCCGACAGGACGCCGCCATGGACTGGCACCAGCGCACGCGTCATATTCATCGCCTCGGCAAGCGCGCAAACATGCAGGCCACCGGCGCCACCGAAACTGGTCAACGTAAAGTCCTGAGGGTCGTAGCCTCTATTTACTGAGATCAATCTGATCGCCCCAGCAATTTGTTCGTTGGCCACGGCAAGTACGCCCTCTGCGGCTGTTTTTGCGTCGACGCCCATCGCGGCGCCGAGTGTCTCGAGTGCGCGTGTTGCTGCGTGTCTGTCGAGCTTGAGCCCACCGGCAAGGGTCGTCTCTGCCGAAATTCGGCCGAGCACTACGTGGGCATCGGTGACCGTGACCTCAGTGCCCCCCAGCCCATAGCAGACTGGACCGGGCGATGCGCCAGCAGAGCGCGGTCCAACCTGCAGCATGCCGCCCGAGTCCAGCGCCGCTATCGAACCGCCGCCCGCACCGATTGTGTGCATATCTACCATGGGCACGCCAACTGGCATGTCTGCAATCCTGCCTTCGCTCGTGGTCACCGGAGCACCATCGAGCAGCGCGACGTCGGTAGATGTCCCGCCCATATCGAAGCTAATAAAGCGGCTATTGCCACGTTGCACGCCAAGCGCATGCAACGCGGTCAGTCCGCCCGCCGGACCTGAGAGCAGCAGATTAACCGCCGCCCTCGAAGCCTTGCTCACCGCGATTGTCTCGCCGCTCGACTGCATGATCTGCAGCGAATTGCCACGCAGCGCGTCTTCGAGCGTCGAGAGGTAGCGATAGACAATCGGACCAAGCGAGGCATTGAGCCATGTCGCTACGCCGCGCTCATACTCCTTATACTCCGGCAGCACGCGCGACGAACGGCTTACCAGTACTGCAGGCAGCGCGCGCTCGATTGCCGCCTCGATGCGCTGTTCATGCTGTGGCGCCAAAAACGAGAACAGGAGATTGATCGCCACAGCATCGGGTTTGAGCACGTCGAGCTGCTGCACTAGCGCGTCAATAGCCGCGTCGCTGAGGGTTTCAATCTCGCTGCCGTCGGCCGCGATCCTCCCTTCGATTTCGAGGCAAAGCTCGCGTGGCACTTTCACTCGCGCAGGTTCAGGTTCTAAAGCATACAGTTTGGACCGCGTCTGTCGCCCGATTTCGAGCATGTCGGCAAAGCCTTTGTTGGTGACGAAGGCTGTCCGCGCGCCCTTGCCTTCTAACGCCGCATTCGTCGCAACCGTGCTGCCGTGTACGATGCGTAGCGCGCCGCTGTCGAGGGCGGCCTGCAAACCCATTTCGCGAATGCCGCGTAGTATTGCCTGCTCGGGTGCTGCCGGACTCGACAGCGTTTTATGTATGCGAATACTAACTTCGCCACTGTCTTCAAATTCTGCGCAGACGAAGTCGGTAAAGGTGCCACCGGCATCGATGCCGAGTAGAATGCGGGGCGGGGAAAGAGTGTTGGCTTGCGTCATAAAGAGACTGAGATCCTACGCTTGTCGTTCCCTGAGTATCGCATAAACGCCTTCGAGTTTATCGTGCGGATGCCGCCGGTTTTATGACACAGTGTTGAAGGAGGAGGCGTCTTGCCTGAGTTACCCGAAGTTGAAACGACCCGACGCGGCATCGAGCCCCACATTGCGCGTAAGCGGATCACCAAAATGGTTGTGCGTGAGCGCCGACTGCGCTGGCCTATACCCAAAGCGCTTGAAGCACAACTCGCTGGCCAAACTGTCGACAGCGTCGAAAGGCGTGGTAAGTATTTACTTCTGCGCATCAACACAGGCAGCCTGATAGTCCACCTCGGCATGTCGGGCAGCCTGCGTGTCCTCGAACCCGGTACGCAGCAGCCGCTGAAGAAACACGATCATGTCGAGCTCGTCTTCGATGACGACACCGTGCTGCGTTATCACGACCCGCGACGCTTCGGCTGCATCCTCTGGCAAGAGGACCCGGTGAGTGGACACCCGCTTATCGAATCCCTCGGACCTGAACCGCTCAGCGCGGACTTTAACGCCCGCTTGCTGTTCGCCCGCAGCCGCGGTCGGAAGGCGCCGATCAAGACCTTTATTATGGACAGCAAAGTCGTCGTTGGGGTGGGGAATATTTACGCCAACGAAGCGCTTTTTTTCGCCGGCATCAATCCGCAGCGTGCCGCTGGCAAGGTGTCGCTTGCCCGCTATGAAAAACTGGTCGAGTGCATTAAGCGCGTGCTGGCACGCGCGATAGAAGTAGGCGGCACAACGCTTCGTGACTTTACTGGCAGCGATGGCAAACCTGGTTATTTTGCGCAGTCGCTGCAGGTTTATGGTCGCGCGGAGCAGCCTTGCAATCACTGCAAGGCGCCATTAAAAGAAATCAGGCTAGGACAGCGCAGTACGGTTTACTGCACACGATGTCAGCGCTAAACGCGCGAATAGGCTTTCATCGCTTCGACCACGGCAGGATGCGCGAACTTAGAGATATCGCCGCCATAGGACGAGATTTCGCGCACGAGCGTCGACGAGATGTACGACAGGTGCTCGGCGGGCGCTAAGAAAACCGTTTCGATACTTGGATCCAGTACACGGTTCATGCCCACAAGCTGAAACTCGTATTCGAAGTCGGCTACCGTGCGCAAGCCACGTAAGATGATTTTCGAATCGACCTCCTGCACAAATTGAATCAGCAAGCTTTCAAAGGCGCGCACCTCGACGTTAGGCAGATGCGCGAGCACTTCTTGAGCCAGCTCGACACGCTGCTCGGTTGGCATCGCGCTGCTCTTTTGCCGGTTAGAACTCACAACGCCGACAATAATGCGATCGAAAAGCCCCGCAGCGCGTTCCACAAGATCCGTGTGGCCATTAGTAATCGGGTTGAAGGTTCCGGGATATACGGCAGTTTTCATAAATTTTCTCTTGTGGGCGTCTCGTCGGTCTTGTTATTAGTTGAGTGTCTTTAGTGACCGGAGTCGCGGCATTCTAGCGAATCGACTGCCGCGGCTCAATCGCGGGGTTTGCCACTAACGCGGGCGAGCCGCGTGCCTAGGTTGCTTGTAGCAAGGTTGAGTGAACGGCACCTGCGCGTTTCGTTTTACGTTCGGTCCAGTTAGCAGGCAGCGCTGCCGCGTCGAGCGCCTCGGCTGATTCGATATAAACGAGCGCGCCTGCCGCGAGACAGCCGGACTCGGCGAGCGCCTGCGCTGCCTTGGCCTGCCAATTAGCGTCGAAGGGTGGATCGACAAAAACAATATCGAATGCCGACTTACCCGCCTGACGTGCAAGCCAGCTAAAGGCATCGGCTTCGATAATTTGCACGGCCCCCGCTGCCAGCGCATCACGATTGTCACGTAGGGCGCCTGCGACAATTTTGGCCTTCTCGACCATCACTACGCTCGAGGCACCCCGCGAAGCCGCTTCAAACCCCAGCGCGCCGCTACCGGCAAAAAGGTCGAGTACACGCGCAGCAGGTATCGCCGGCTGCAGCCAGTTGAACAGCGTCTCGCGGACACGGTCGGCACTAGGGCGAAGGCCGGCGGCATCGGGGAAATTAATTTTACGGCTGCGTAAGTCGCCGCCGATAATGCGGACGCTACCGCCGGGGCGTTTTTTATTGTTGCTCATGCGCTAAGTGTAACCGCGATGGCGAGGTTGCACAGCATCGCAGTGCGATTGCTGGATTGAAAAGTGGTAGCATAGCGGCGCTCAGTATTCAGAGCATTTTCAGTCACAGCTAGAGACTCACTCATGTTCGGCTTTGGAAAAAAGAAACAACCGCAGGAAGACGCACAGGCGATAGATAAGTCTAGTGCAACCGAACACGAATCAGATTCTGCCGCAGTGGCTGCGCCCGAGACGCCCGACAAGGGCCAGCTGCGCGAAAGCGAGCCGGAGCAGAGTGCGGTGCCCGCGGGTGAATCGGAACAGCCGAACAAGCGCGGCTTCTTTGGCCGACTTCGCGACGGCCTCAGTCGCACGCGCAGCAAACTCAGCGACGGCCTCGGCGCTATCGTACTCGGGCGTAAAGAAGTCGATGCTGCGCTACTCGATGAGGTCGAAACACAGTTACTCACCGCAGACGTCGGACTCGAAGCAACCGACACCATTATCGAAGGGCTGCGCGCCCGCCTCGGACGCAAACAGCTCGCCGACGCCGATCAATTCATGGCCGCTCTTCGCGAAGAACTGCGGGCCATATTGGCGCCCTGCGACGTGCCGCTGGTTATCGACACGAGTAAAAAACCCTTCGTTATTCTGATGGTTGGCGTCAACGGCGTTGGCAAGACCACCACCATTGGCAAACTTGCCAAGCGCTATCAGAACGAAGGCCACAGCGTCATGCTCGCAGCCGGCGATACCTTCCGCGCCGCCGCCGTCGAGCAACTGCAGGTCTGGGGCGAGCGCAATGCAGTGCCGGTCGTGGCCCAGCAAACTGGCTCAGACAGCGCCTCGGTTATTTTCGATGCCTTTCAGTCGGCAAAGGCGAAGGGCATAGACATTCTCATCGCCGACACCGCAGGCAGATTACACACAAAAGATAATCTCATGATCGAACTCGAGAAGATTGTCAGGGTCTTAAAGAAGCAAGACGCGCGCCTGCCCGACGAAATCCTGCTGGTGCTCGATTCGACTACAGGCCAGAACGCACTTGCGCAGGCCGATAGCTTTCATAAATCGACGACGCTTACAGGATTGGCGCTCACCAAACTCGATGGCAGCGCAAAAGGCGGCGTCGCTTTTGCCCTCGCTAAGCGCCTTGGCGTTCCGCTCAGGTTTATTGGAGTTGGCGAGCAAATCGACGATCTTAGGCCTTTTAACGCGCATGATTTCGTCGCGGCGCTGTTTGGCGATGAGGCAAGTTCCTCGGACTCGTAGCGTCTAGACAAAAAAGGGTCGCGAGCTAACCACAATAGCCATCCACGCGAGCCACCCCACGCGTGTCAATGAAAGGAGCGAAAGGCTACAGCCTTATCCGAATGATCACTTTCGACAGAGTCAGTAAACGCTATCCCGGCGGTCAGCAAGCTTTGGCCAATCTGACCTTTAGCCTCGCGCGGGGCGAGTTTGCGTTTGTCACCGGCCACTCAGGTGCAGGCAAAAGCACTCTGCTCAAACTCGTGCTCGGCATCGAGAAACCCAGTGGTGGAAATCTTGTCGTTAACGGCAATGAAATGAGCCAAATTTCGCCAAAAATGCTGGCTTTACATCGACGCCAGATAGGTACCGTGTTTCAGGACCATCAGCTACTCAATGACCGTAGCGTCTATGATAACGTCGCGCTGCCGCTCGAGATTTCGGGTCTCGATCCGCGCGAGGGCAAGCGCCGAGTCCGCGCGGCCCTCGACAAAGTAGGGCTTTTGTCTAAAGAGAAGCTGTTGCCTATGGCGCTTTCTGGTGGCGAACAGCAGCGCGTGGGGATTGCCCGCGCCGTCGTAAACACCCCGCGCATCATCCTAGCCGATGAACCGACCGGCAATCTCGACCCCGAATTATCGGCTGAGATCATGGCGCTGTTCGCGCAGTTTATGAGCGTAGGCGTGAGCTTACTTGTCGCAAGTCACGATCGCGCGTTAATCGACGGCCTCGGTTATCGTACCCTAACCCTCGAAGAAGGCCGGCTTAGCGCCGAAGCAAACCCTCACCTAGCAGGCGGTTCGGCAAATGAGTTCTAAGCCTTCGGCTACCGCGAGCCTTAAACGCGTGAGCACGCTTGCCGAACACCGTCGTGAATCGGCGCGCGCGCTGTCACGACTGCGGGCGGCGCCTGCCGCAACGCTGATTACGCTGCTCGTCATCGGCATTGCCCTGCTTTTGCCCGCGCTGCTACTTCAGCTGCAGCGCGCGATGTCAGCGGGTATTGTCGCGCTCGAGTCCGAAGCGAGCATCAGCGTGTATCTCGACCTAGGCGTCAGTGACGACGACGCCAAGCGCGTAAGTGAACAGATACTTAAGCTTGACGAGGTCGACTCTCTCGAGATCATCACCCCCGCTCAGGCGCTCGCGCAACTGAGTGAAACCGCAGGACTGGATAGCGAATTTCTAGCCTCTTTCGACAGTGAAGTAAGCACTCGCTCTCAAAGCGATACTCGTGATTCAGTGTTCAGTCCCAGAAACCCGCTCCCAACAACCTTCCTTGTTTCTGCCCGCGCGAGCGGCGACGACACTCTCGGCGAGGCAGCGGAACGTCTCGCTACTGAGATACGCGGCGTCGAGCGCGTCGAGAGTGTCGCCGTTGAGGGCGCATGGCTTGCACGTCTTCAAGCGCTAACGCAGATCATCCGCCGCGCCGCGCAGCTCCTCAGCTTGCTCATGGCGGTGGGGCTACTCACCGCAATTGGCAATACCATCAGACTTGCGGTAGAACAGCGCCGGGACGAGATCCGCGTGAGTAAGCTCATTGGGGCAAGTGACGGCTATATCGCACGGCCGTTTCTTTACTTAGGGCTATTCTTGGGGATTGGCGGCGGGCTGTTGGCGTGGCTGCTACAGCTTATCGTTGTGGGTCTTATCGGTCATGAAATAGGCCAGTTTCTAGCACTTTACGCTGTCGAAGACGGCAACTCCGGGGCATTTGCGCTAGGCGAGGCGCTGCAGCGCGCTGGCCAAGAACTGGGACTACTCCTTGGCGCGGGTGGATTGCTCGGCTGGATTGCCGCAGTAGTCGCTAGTCGACGAGCAATAGCCGCCTGCGAGCCCTAGCCCTGCCCTTGAAACCTAGCTAATCGACCCTATATCTATCCCAGATCAATATCCTTTGTCGCTACAGCGCGATACTGGACTTGAGTGAGTAGGACTGCGAGGGGCCAAACGGGGCACTCCAACCCTTCACTCAACGTGCTTTGCCATTAGGCGAGACGGCCGAAAAGTGCTAAACTACGCGGCCGTCGACAGATTGCAGAGCAATTGATCTCGACTGCTAGCGCTTGCGTAAAGGCTAGGTAGATGAGGGGTCAGACCCTTTAAAACTGAGGAAAACGACACAATGAGCACAAGCTTCCAAGGAAATACAGGTACGAGCCTTCAGGCATTCGATCCTTCCTTTGGGCCTAATACGCCAGGAAGAGACCTGTCTGCGTACATGACGTCGGTCAATAGCATCGCTATTTTGACACCTGAACAAGAGCTCGAACTCGCCAAACAGTATTATTACGAAGACAACGTAGACGCTGCGCGCCAGCTCGTACTCGCGCACCTCCGCTTTGTTGTCCATCTCGCCAAATCTTATTCTGGCTACGGGCTTTCGCAAGCCGACCTCATTCAAGAAGGCAACGTTGGCCTCATGAAGGCGGTAAAGCGCTATAACCCCGAAGTCGGCGTGCGCCTTGTCTCTTTTGCGGTGCATTGGATTAAGGCCGAAATGCACGAATTTATTCTGCGTAACTGGCGTATCGTGAAAATCGCCACAACAAAGGCGCAGCGCAAACTCTTCTTTAATCTGCGCAGCTCTAAGAAGCGTCTCGGCTGGTTAAGCAACGATGAAGCCGACGCGGTAGCGGAAGATTTAGGCGTTGATGTGAAAGTTGTGCAGCAAATGGAAGGCCGCATGGCGTCATACGACATGGCCTTCGACGCTGACAACGACAGCGACGACGACGCGGCGTTCAAAGCGCCTGCGTACTATTTAGAAGATCAGAACTCCGATCTCGCAGCCCAGATCGAAGATGAAGAGTGGGAAGAGACGACCAACAACAGCCTCTATCTCGCCATGGAAGGTCTCGACGACCGCAGCAAGGACATTCTCGCTAGCCGCTGGCTGAGCGACGATAAAGCCACGCTGCACGATCTTGCCGACAAATATGGTATTTCTGCCGAACGCGTAAGGCAGCTAGAGAAAAATGCGATGAATAAAATTAAAGCGAAGATGGTCGCGTAATTTTAGTTGAATGAGTAGAAAGGGGCTCTTGAGCCCCTTTTTTATGCCCGGTTATACCGAGCTTCTCGCTTTTTTCTAAGTGATTGTATTACCCTTTTCGCGAATTCTTCTGCACAGTATTAGAACACTCGTTTAATTTACTCACACTCAATCGCTCCTACGCCTTTTTTAAAAAAACACGGTAGAATGACGCGCTCAACTTAGGACTCAATTCTATGCCCTCTCTTTTTCTTACTCTTGCCGGTATCAACGGCTTTTTGGCGGTCGGTATCGGCGCCTTCGGCGCACATGCGCTGCGCGATAGGCTGACACCGGAACTGGCGTCGACGTTTCAGACGGGCGTGCAGTACCACATGTTTCACACGCTAGCGCTGTTTGGCGTGGGGCTTTTGCTGCTGGCACTGCCACAGGCGACGCTGCCGCGGATAAGCGGGTATCTATTTACGTTAGGCATTGTGCTGTTCTCCGGAAGCCTTTATGTGTTGGCTATTACCGGTATCCGCTGGCTTGGGGCGATTACGCCGCTAGGTGGTCTCTGCTTTTTGGCTGCGTGGGGCTGTCTTGTCTGGTTTGCGGCGACAACTCAGCTGCAGTCGTAGGCTCGCGTGTGCCCTTAGGGCATTCATGCAATGCAAATAGCACTCTATGAACAAAAACATTGATTAGACATTATGAGCACTAACGAAAACGAGATCGCCAGCGAACCTCAAGAAGTTAACGTGTCCTCAGAGCCGTCGCAAGACGCTGCGGCAGAGAGTAGCCACCGTCCCATCCGCAGCTATGTGATTCGGGCAGGGCGCTATACCGATGCGCAGAAAGTAGCGATCAGCGAGCAGTGGGACAACTATGTGGTGGACTATGCGCCGCGTTTATTTACCACCCAAGAACTATTTGGCAACGAGAATCCCCTCACGGTGGAGATTGGCTTCGGCATGGGCGACTCGCTTCTCGAGATGGCGATGGCAAATCCGCAGCGCAATTTTTTGGGCATCGAGGTCCACAAGCCGGGGGTTGGAAAACTGTTGCACGGGCTCGCCGAAAATGGGGTAAGCAACGTGAAGGTTTTTTGCCACGACGCAAAAGACATTTTGGCGCACTGCATCGGCGAGGGGTGCATTGATACGCTACTTATTTTCTTTCCCGACCCGTGGCACAAGAAGCGGCATAATAAACGCCGCCTTGTGCAGACTGCGTTTATCACCGGCCTGCTGCCGCTTTTAACGGACGCGGGGCGCATTCATTTAGCCACCGATTGGGAGCCGTATGCCGAGCATATGGTAGAGGCAATGGAAGCGGTGCAGGGTCTCGTTAACGCCAATGGCGCAGGGCAGTTCTGGCTCACGCCCGACAGGCCGGGCACGAAATTTGAGCGCAGGGGAATTCGGCTAGGGCACGGGGTTTGGGATTTGCTCTATTGCAAGCGCTAGCTAAAAATACAGCCGGTGTTCGTGCTCGCGCAGCCAGTCGATAAAGCGATCACTGTTCGGGCACACGGAGTCGACCAACGACCAGAAGCGCTTGGAATGGTCCATGTGTTTTAAGTGGCACACCTCGTGCGAAATCATGTAGTCGATTACGCTGTTGGGCGCGAGCATAATCAGCCAGTTGTATTGCAGCACGCCCTTTGAGGTGCAGTGGCCCCATTTGGTTTTGGTCTTACGGAACCGGATGTCGGTGATGTGTTTATCCACACCGAGGTGCTGTGCAAGTCCGGTAGCGCGGGGCACGATGTATTCCTTGGCCTTGGTTTGTAGATAGTTCTCGACGATTGCCTTGGCTTTTGCCGGCGTGAGTTTGTGGCCTTGTATCACGAAGGTTTTGTCTTCGATTATCACGCGCTCTTTACGATTGTCACGAAACTCGATGGTGAGCTCGCGTGCTTTGTACAAAATTTTGCCGCCGTGTTCTATGCGCAGCCTGTTTTTATGACGCTGGGCTTCGGCAATGAGGCGCTCCTCGATCCAGTCGCGGTGAGTGGCGATGAAGGTTTCGACATCGCGCTTAGATGCGCGCAGTGGCACCCGCACTTCAACCCAGCGGTGTTTGACATAGAGACCAAGTGTCTTGCGCTTTTGGCGCACGATTTCACACTGAAACTGACTCATCGTTTTAGCGGGGAAGACCTCAGAGAAGACGTGCGGTGTTTATGTTCGGCTGCCAAAAAGTGTGACTCTCTCAACACAGACCGAGTGTGAAGGTCACCCAGTTCGTTTCGAATGAAGTGGATAATAGCGGCTCTGATAGTCGTCTGTATAGAGTCGGGCGCCTCGAATATAATCGCTCTCGCCCGCGCTTGAAATGCGACAAAACTAGGTGGAAATTATGACCGAGAAAAACAGCAGCAACGCACAAACCGACCGTGTGTTTGCGACGGAGCGCCTACCCACGGCGTTCGCTTTCGACGACCAAGTGGCGAGCGTTTTCGAAGACATGATTAACCGCTCGGTGCCGGGCTACAGCACCATTATTTCAATGATCGGCGTGCTAGCAGAGCGCTACTGCGGCACGGGGAGTACCATTTACGATCTAGGCGCGAGTCTGGGTGGCGCGAGTTTTGCGGTAGCGCAGCAGCTACCTCACAACGACTACCGCATTATCGCGATAGACAATTCGGCGGCGATGACCTCACGACTTTCTGCAAAACTCGACGCGCTCGATGAGCCTTACCCTATCGAGTGCCGACACGAAGATTTGCGCGACAGCAAGATTGAAGATGCCTCGATGGTTATTCTCAACTTTACTCTGCAGTTTATTGATCCTGCGGCGCGGGAGGCATTGATGCAAAAGATCTACGACGGCATGCGTCCAGGCGGTCTGCTGGTGATCTCCGAGAAAATAAAGTTCCCCGACCCCGCGCTCAACGAGCTGTTTATCGACTTGTATCATCGCTTTAAAGAGACTCAAGGCTACAGCAAGCTAGAAATTAGCCAAAAGCGCGCAGCGCTCGAGAACGTACTGATCCCCGAGACGCTTGCGGCTCATCGCGAGCGGCTGAACGGCGCTGGTTTCCATTCGGTTGACTGTTGGTTCCAGTGTTTTAATTTCGCGTCGATGGTGGCGTTTAAGTAAGGCGTCTGTAATGACTCACCCTAGTTCTCCCCTCGAGCCAGACGTGTTTGCGCGCTTTTATTCGGCGCAGCTCAACCGCTTTAGCGCGCGCGCGGACACCAAGGGGCTTAGTGCGCTCGCCCAATCGCTGGCCTCCGTAACACCGAGCGTGCTCAATCATGGCGATATCGGCCGCTGGACAAACGCTCTCGACGCCCTGCCCGCCGCACGAGCTTCGAGTGTCGAATTAACTTCGGCGCGGCTTGTGATTGGCGATGCAGCCGATCTGCACGACGTGCTGCCGGCGCTCGCGTTTAGGGCACAGCTTGAGGCGTTTATCCCCTGGCGCAAGGGGCCTTTTACGCTTTTTGGCATTGGCATCGATACCGAATGGCGCTGTGATTTAAAGTGGGCGCGTCTCGAGAATGCGATTAGTCCACTGACCGGACGTCGCGTTCTGGATGTTGGCAGCGGCAATGGCTATTACTCGTATCGCATGGCCGGCGCAGGGGCAAAGCAGGTGCTGGGCATCGATCCGCATGTACCCTATGTCGCGCAGTTCTTACTCCTGCAGCGGTATCTTTCCGAGGTCGCAGTCGACGTTTTACCGATCACCCTCGATGATTTTCCCGAACGCTGCGGCGCCTTCGATACCGTGTTTTCGATGGGCGTGCTCTACCATCGACGCTCACCGATCGACCATCTGGTGCAGCTGCGTGACTGCCTGCGAAGCGGCGGCGAGCTGGTGCTTGAGACGCTATTTGTGGAAGGTGACGAGGGTTATAGCCTCATCCCGCAGGGCAGCTACGCGCGGATGCGCGGCATTTGGTTTGTGCCGACGATTGCGACGCTGACGGCATGGATAAGCAAAGCGGGATTCGATGGAGTGCGTGTGGTTGATGAGTCGGTTACCACCACAGAAGAGCAGCGCGCGACGTCATGGATGCCCTATGAGTCGCTCGCAGATTCGCTGGACCCTAACGACAAAAGCCGCAGCATAGAGGGCCATCCTGCGCCGCGGCGCGTGGTGATTGTGGCGACGAAACGTTAATTGCATTTGCTACGTGAAATGGCGACGGCCAAACCGCAGGCGCAAAAAAGCCGGCCTTCGTTAACCCTCAGTGTTTGGCTGGGGTAACCGAATGCCGGCATTTTCGCGCGGTTCTTGGTTCTCTGCTCAGAGCTGGAGAGCTCTGGTCAAGACTCAAGAGTCTAAAGGAAGCGCTTGCCACTACACCGTTCTAGTCACGGCGCACCGGCCAAGCCGAGTAAGGCATGCTTACTTGATCTTGGCTTCTTTGTAGATCACATGCTTGCGAACGACGGGATCGAATTTCTTGATTTCCATCTTATCGGGCATAGTGCGCTTGTTCTTATCTGTCGTGTAAAAGTGACCAGTCTTGGCGCTGGACACTAAACGGATCTTGTCTCTCATAGCTTTAGCCTTGCGTATCAGCTCGCTGACGAGCTCTAGTTGAAGCGCTAGCTCGAAGGTTGCTTAAACCTTCGCGCCATTCTTGCGGATATCAGCCAGTACCGAATCGATACCCACCTTGTCGATAATGCGCATTCCCTTCGTTGAGATACGCAGCTTGATGAAGCGCTTCTCAGACTCAACCCAAAAACGGTGAGATTGAAGATTGGGCGAGAACCGACGTCTGGTCCTGTTGTTAGCGTGGGATACGTTGTTCCCTGTAATTGGCTTCTTGCCAGTTACCATGCAAACCCTAGACATGTTGCTGCCTCGTATAACCTGTTTAACCCTAACCCAGCTGGGCTGCGCCTCACAGTAGTCTTAGTGAATTGTAATGAACTTGTGTTTCCTGCCGTAAGGTCATCGCGAAGTGCCGACCGAGTCAGCGCGACGGGGATGTCGGCAAAAAAGAGCTGCGTTTTATACCAAAAGCACCGCTAGATAGCAAACGAAAGCGTGGTTTTGACGCACCAAAGCGTCAATTATTCGCCGCTTTCGAGCCGCCTAGGTGCTCGTGTCTCACTAGACCACTATACCTAGTTTTTCCTGTCAGCCGAGCGCGCAGAAGTAGCGTCGTTTTCAGACGCGAGCCCGCGCATTAGATTAGCCCCCGCTCGGCCAGCGACACGACCTGCGAGTGTCCGATAATTAGGTGATCGAGCACCCGCACATCGACCGTGCTAAGCGCGTCTCTCAGCCGCAGGGTGATGTCGATATCGCACCGACTCGGCTCGGCGATACCCGAGGGATGATTGTGGGCGAGTATCACAGCCGCGGCATTGTGATAGAGCGCTCGCTTGACCACCTCGCGGGGATAGACCGCCGCGGTATCTATCGTACCGGTGAACATATCCTCGAGTTTGACAATATGATGCTGATTAGTGAGAAACAAACAGCTGAATATCTCACGCGGGCAGTCGCGGTAGCGGGCGCGAAAATAGTTTCGGGTTTCGGTCGAATTTTCGAGCACATCGCGCGCAGCAAGACGCTCGGCGAGATGGCGGTGGGACAGTTCACGGATGATGCCGAGCCGAGCCGCCTTGGCGGCCCCAATACCTGGCGAGTGCAGTAGGCGTTCGCTGTCGGCGCCTAGCAAATTCGCGAGTCCACCGTATTCGGCAAGCAGCGATCGTGCGAGATCGACGGTCGAACGGCCGCGCACACCAGTGTGCAAGATCAGCGCGATGAGTTCGGCATCGGACAAGTTTTGCGGGCCCTCGGCGATAAATCGCTCACGGGGTCTTTCGCTTTCGGGCCAGGTAGACAGAGCCATGTCATCTCTTTGGACTAGAGGTGGGTTAGGGGGTGCCAGCTAGGTATTAGCTAGGTGTTAGTTGGGCATTAGCTGGGTCTGATCAGCGAATTCGATAATTTAGCGCCGGGTTAAGGGTTAACTATAAAGGTAGATGACGCAGCGCAGACGGGCCACTTTTTGCCTTTTTCGCTTGGCGACTGCGTGTTTGTTAGTAAGTACTCTCTTCGACGCATTCGCCTGCTATACTTAGGCAACTTTTATCAATCCCCTCGCTGGCTGCAGCTCGCCGCACGCAGGTGGACTTGATCCCAATCGACCAGAAGGCGCAGTCGCCTCGTTGGAATCATCATGTTGAGTCTTTCTAACAAACGCATACTCTTGGGCATTACCGGCGGTATTGCGGCCTATAAATGCGCCGAGCTCACACGGCTGTTTATTAAGGCGGGCGCGGAAGTGCGTGTGGTGATGACCCAGTCGGCCACCGAATTCATCACCCCCCTCACGCTGCAAGCGCTGTCAGGCAACCGCGTACATCTCGACCTTCTCGACCCCGAAGCCGAGGCAGCGATGGGGCATATCGAGCTAGCCCGCTGGGCCGACCTCGTACTCGTTGCGCCCGCGACGGCCAACTCTATTGCGCGCATCGCCCACGGCGAAGCCGACGACATACTCACCACGCTAGTGCTCGCGACCCCCGCTGCTATCGCCATTGCGCCGGCTATGAATCAAGGCATGTGGAGCGATGCGCAGACTCAGGCGAATATCACGGCGCTGGCGGCGCGAGGCTATACACTCATCGGTCCTGGGTCAGGAGAACAGGCCTGTGGCGATGTCGGCCTCGGACGTTTGTCCGAACCTGAGGAGATTGTCACCGCCTGTGCCGCGCTGTTCGACACCGGCGCGCTAGCCGGTCGTCACGTCGTGATAACCGGCGGGCCGACGCGTGAAGCGTTGGATCCAGTGCGCTATATAAGCAACCACAGTTCGGGAAAGATGGCCTACGCGCTCGCCGCCGAGGCAGCAGCTGCGGGTGCACGCGTCACACTCATTAGCGGTCCGGTGACACTCGCGACACCCGAAAGAGTAACGCGCGTAGACGTCATTAGCGCACAGGACATGCTCGCAGCGACGCTTGAGGTTGTTGGCAACTCAGATGTATTTATCGGCGTTGCCGCTGTCGCCGATTACCGACCTGCGCAGATAGCCGAGCAAAAGATCAAGAAAGCGGGCGAGGCGATAACGTTGTCGCTTGTTAAAAACCCCGACATCATCGCCGAGGTCGCAAGTCTTACGCAGCGACCAACGCTGGTCGTCGGCTTCGCCGCCGAAACAGAGAACGTCGTCGCTAACGGCCAAGGCAAGCTCGCTGCGAAGAAACTCGACCTGCTGTTCGCTAATCAGGCGACCGATACCTTTAACAGCGACAGCGTCGCAATTACGGCGGTGGATGCTGCGGGGGTCACAGAACTCGCCGCGGGCAATAAGCACTTAGTTGCGCGTAAAATGCTGCACCTGATTGCCGAACGCCTCACCCGATAAAACAGAACGCGCAGACGCGCAGCTTGGCTAATAACAAAGAGAGAATCATGTCACTGACGTTAAGTAACGCAAGAAATATTGCGACGGTACTAACCGAAGCGCTGCCCTATATTCAAAAGTTCACGGGCCGAACAATCGTTGTTAAATACGGCGGCAACGCTATGGTCGACGAAGCCCTTAAACACAGCTTTGCCCGCGACATCGTGCTAATGAAGCTGGTTGGAATCAACCCTATTGTTGTGCACGGCGGCGGTCCGCAGATCGGTGAGTTATTAACTAAACTCAACATCGAGTCGAATTTTGTCGACGGCATGCGCGTTACCGACAGACAAACCATGGACGTCGTAGAGATGGTGCTCGGCGGCTTAGTCAACAAAGAGATCGTTTCACTGCTTAACAAAAATCAGGGTAAAGCAGTGGGCATTACAGGCAAAGACGGCAATCTAATCCGCGCGCGTCAGCTGAAACTCAAGGGCGGCGGGGCAGAGATCGGCGGCATCGACATCGGTCAGGTTGGCGAGATTGTCAGCATTAATACCGAGATAATGGAGGTAATGAAAAACAGTAATTTTATTCCTGTTATCGCACCGATCGGTACAGATGAAAACGGCGCCAGTTACAACATTAACGCTGACTCAGTCGCCGGTGAACTCGCCCGCGTGCTGGGTGCCGAAAAACTTATCCTACTGACGAATATTTCGGGCGTACAAGACAAAGAGGGTAATGTGCTGACCGGACTAAGTACACAGCAGGTGGACAGTTTAATTGCCGACAAAACAATTCACGGTGGCATGCTGCCAAAAGTTGAATGTGCACTTAATGCCGTGAAAGGCGGCGTGCGCAGCGCGACTATTGTCGATGGCCGAGTAGAGCATGCGGTTCTGCTCGAAATATTTACCAACGAAGGCGTCGGCACATTAATCACTAGCGAATCCCTAGGCTAGTCCTGCAGCCCCCGCGCTGAACAGGCGCGGCCCTTACAATTTTACTGAAAGAGAGAAGATGCGAAGCCATGGAAACCACGACTAAGATTTCACGCAAAGACCACATTCTGCAGTCGCTTGCGCAAATGCTCGAAACACAACCCGGCGCGCGTATCACCACCGCGGCACTCGCTCGCGAAGTAGGCGTTTCGGAGGCCGCGCTGTATCGCCATTTCCCGAGTAAGGCACGGATGTTTGAGGGGCTTATTCAGTTTATCGAAGACACGCTGTTTGCGCGCATTGCCCGATTCGCCGCCGATGAAGGCACAGCTGAGACGCGTATTTACAATATTCTCTCGCTGCTTCTCACCTTCTGCGATCGTAACCCTGGTATGACGCGGCTACTCACGGGCGACGCATTAAACGGTGAGAACGATCGCCTCCGAGAGCGAATTAGCCAGTTCTACGCGCGTCTTGAAGCACAAATAAAACAGATACTGCGCGAGGCGCAGATTCGGGAAAATTTGAAGCCGAGCATTTCAGCCGCCGCGCTCACCAGTCTGCTGTTGGCCGCAGTCGAGGGACGTCTGGCGCAGTTTGTGCGCAGCGGTTTTACCCAGTCGCCTCTCGAGCATTGGGAGATTCAGTGGCCGTATTTAAGCGCAAATCTTATGATGCCCTTCGGCATAGACGACGGCTTTGGCAGCAACGCACCTGCGTAACGTAAGAGTCGATTAGGCCTTAACGCCGTACTCTTCGCGGTACCGAGAAACGGCCGGTAAAAACTTTTGCAGCTCGGCATTATTGCTCGCTTCGAGGTAGTCAATAATGTGATCGAGCTGAATGATGCTGATCACAGGCACACCGTAATCGCGCTCGACCTCTTGTATCGCCGATAGCTCACCGGTGCCTCGTTCTTGCCGGTCCATTGCAACAGCGATGCCGGCCATCGTTGCGCCGTTGTCGGCAATTATCTGCGCCGCTTCGCGTATAGCAGTCCCCGCAGTGATAACGTCGTCGATCACCAAAGCGCGACCGGCCAATGGCGCGCCAACAATACTACCGCCCTCACCGTGGTCTTTGACCTCTTTGCGGTTAAAACAATAGGGCTTATCGACGCCATGTCCCGAAGAGAGCGCGACGACCGTTGTCGCCGCCAAAGGAATGCCTTTATACGCGGGGCCAAAAAGCACATCGTAGTCGACCTCAGAGTCGAGAATCGCATCGGCATAGCAGCGCGCAAGAAAAGCCAATTTGCCGCCAGTGTTAAATAGCCCAGCGTTGAAAAAATAGGGGCTCTGACGACCAGACTTTAACGTGAATTCGCCAAAACGCAGAATCTCATGATCGATCACAAAGTGCAGAAATTGGCTTTGAAAGTCTTTCATCTTTTGCCTCTATTACTAGTCTCTTGTCGTAGCCGTTAGCCGCGCAGCGCCGCAGTTTGCAAATCGAATAATTCGCGAATGCCTTTTTCAGCAAGTCCGATCATCTCGAGCAACTGCGCGTGCGTAAAGTCGCCGTCCTCGCCCGTGCCCTGCAATTCGATAAACCCGCCGTTTTCGATCATCACAATGTTCATGTCAGTTTCGGCTGTGGAGTCCTCGGCATAGTCGAGATCGAGCACACCGTGACCTTTATAGATGCCGACCGATACCGCAGCGACTTTGTGCTTAATGGGGTCGTCTTTAATTTTTTTGTTGCGCAGCAAAAAGTTCACCGCGTCGATTAACGCCACACAACCGCCAGTTATAGATGCGGTACGCGTGCCGCCATCCGCCTGAATGACGTCGCAGTCGATTTTAATTGTATTTTCGCCAAGTAGCTTCATGTCGACGATGGCTCTCAATGCGCGACCGATCAAGCGTTGAATCTCTTGCGTGCGCCCGCCTTGCTTACCGCGAGCAGCCTCGCGGTCCATGCGGCTGCCTGTCGAGCGCGGTAGCATGCCATATTCGGCTGTTACCCAACCTTTGCCGCTGCCTTTTAGAAAATGCGGCACACCCTGCTCGACGCTTGCGGTGCACAGCACCTTTGTATTGCCGAATTCCACAAGCACCGACCCTTCGGCATGCATGGTGTAGTCGCGCGTGAGTTTTACCTCGCGTAATTGGTCGGCTTGGCGTTGGCTTGGTCGGGCTAGGTCTGTCATAGAATATCCGTTTACTGCGGTGGATCAGAGGGAACGGCATCGGCGACACCGTACAGTGAGGGTGAATTATCGCCCAATAGCGCGGCTAACGCGAGTCGAGACGCGTTTAGACAGACTCGCCGAGAGCAACATGACGGACAACACACGCAAGTTGGGTTATGCTCATCGTTTTACCGCACACGGAGATTGACCATGGTCCAGAGCATGACCGCTTTCACTCGTCAGCAAATCGACAAGGACTACGGCTCGCTCGCGTGGGAAATACGCTCGGTAAATCATCGCTATCTCGAGGCAAGTGTGCGCGTGCCAGAAAGTTTCCGTGCGCTCGAGAACACGGTGCGCGACGCTCTGCGTAAACAGCTCAATCGCGGCAAGGTAGAGTGTCAACTTAGATTTCAAACCGAGGCGGCCGATGGCGCGTCGGTCAGTAAAATTCACGTTGATACCACGCTCGTTAAACAGCTGCTCGAAGCGGGTGACGTAATCGGCTCGCTTGCCTCAGACGTGGCGCCGCTTTCGACCGCCGAGCTTCTCCGTTGGCCGGGTGTTATAGGCACCAGTGAGATCGACAAGAAGGCGCTCGAACAAGACGCGCTTGCACTTTTCTCAGAGGCACTAAGCGACCTCATCGCCACACGCGAACGCGAGGGTGCCGAGCTTTGCGAGTTTATTCTTCAGCGCCTCGATGCAATACGCGCAATCGTTGCCGATGTTCGATTGATGATGCCCGATATTCTCGCTAAGCAGCGCCAGAACCTCATTGCGAAAATAGCCGAAATCGAGATTGAGATTGATCCAGCACGCCTCGAACAAGAAATCGCGCTGCTCGCTCAGAAGGCCGACATCGACGAAGAACTCGATCGACTCGGCGCGCATGTAAACGAGGTGGAGCGCGTTTTGCGCAGCGACGATCAGATGGGTCGCCGCCTAGATTTTTTGATGCAGGAACTTAATCGCGAAGCCAACACGCTGTCGTCGAAGTCGATTGTGGTGGAGACCACGCGCAGCGCGGTGGATCTTAAAGTGCTGATTGAACAGATGCGCGAGCAGATTCAGAATATCGAGTAAGTTTTTACTGGGCGTTTAAAACGCAGCGGTAGGCATGAAAAACTCTTCCACAAGTCACCGCTTTTATCCCGTCGCATTAGACTCGTCTTCTAGTCCAAATCCGCTGCCGAATGGCGCTCCGCTACCTGTTCGCTTTCTGGCCCCCAGATTTTATTTACGCGTTTGCCGCGCTCAACGGCAGGTCGCGCGTCAATCTGCTGCGCCCATCTGACCACGTTTTTATAGCGCGCTACTGACAAAAATTCGGAGGCGGCGTATAAATCGTGAATAACCAACGCGCCGTACCAGGCGAACACTGCCATGTCGGCAAGTGTATAGTCGTCGCCGCACAAATACGTGTTATTGGCTAAGGTTCGATCGAGCACGTCGAGCTGGCGCTTAACCTCCATACTAAATCGATCGATTGGGTATTCGAATTTCTCCGGTGCATAGGCGTAGAAGTGGCCAAAGCCGCCTCCGAGATAGGGAGCACTGCCCATTTGCCACATCAGCCATGAATAACATTCGGTGCGGCCGGATAAGTCTTTAGGTATAAAGGCGTCAAATTTCTCGGCTAAATAAAGCAGAATGGCGCCGGACTCGAAAACGCGAATACCGGTCTCTGTATCGAGTAGCGCAGGTATTTTTGAGTTTGGGTTAAGTGCTACGAAGCCGCTGCTAAACTGTTCGCCCTCTGTGATGTTAATCAAGAAAGCATCGTACTCGGCATCTCTACCGAGCGCGAGGAGCTCCTCAAGCATTATCGTTACCTTAACGCCATTCGGTGTGCCTAATGAGTAAAGCTGAAGCGGGTGTTCACCCACTGGTAAATCCTTTTCATGCGTAGCGCCAGCAATAGGCCGATTGATTTTACTGAAACGGCCGCCATTTTCGGTGTCCCATGTCCATACTTTGGGCGGGGTGTAAGTTGCGTCAGTCATGGGTTTCCTCTGTCGAAAATTCAGCGCAAAGAGCGATCTCGGTGAAAGTGATCTTAAGGCAACTCTATTCTATCCGCCCTGCAGGCCGCCAGTTTTTTAGTCACGATGCACCGCCTTCCAAAAAAAAGCCGGCTCAATGGCCGGCTTTCTCTCAACGACTGAAAATCTCAATGATTACATTGAAGGAATCAGTACTGTATCTATTACGTGTATTACGCCATTCGACGTTTCAATGTCAGCTGTCACGACATTTGCCCCGTTGACTGTTACGCCGTCGGTTGCGTCGATAGCGAGATTCATGCCCTGTACCGTAGCCGCTTCTAGTGACTTGCCAGCGATGTCAGCTGACATCACCTTACCTGGCAGCACGTGGTAGGTCAGTATTCCCGCAAGCGTTGAGAGATTCTCAGGTTTGAGAAGATTCTCGACCGTGCCTGCTGGCAATGCAGCGAACGCTTCGTCAGTTGGTGCGAATACAGTAAAGGGGCCTTCGCCTTTTAACGTGTCGACCAAACCTGCCGCCTGAACAGCAGCAACGAGCGTGCTGAATGAACCGGCCTCGACAGCTGTATCGACGATGTCTTTTGCATGCCCGCCACCGTGATGGTCGGCAAGTGAAACAGTAGAGAATACGGTGAAGCTTAATGCGATGAACAACGTGCGTAGTGTGTTAATCATCTTGTGTGTCCTTATGAAAGAATTTATGTGGAGCCCCCCTCTAACGCCAGAACCCAAAGAACAGATCATACTGCACCTGACCAAAGTGCTTTTCTCTGTTATAAATAGTGCCGTATTTCGTTAAAACACAGTCGAGGAGACCATCATGTCGATAACAATCCGCCTCACCCACACATTAGTTGCCGCAGCACTGAGTCTTGTCGCAACAAGCGAAACCTTCGCCCAGCGCCCTGATTTAAACGGGACGTTCACGAATATGTCGTTAACCGGGCTCACCCGACCAGAGGGCGTCGAGCCGCTTGTCGTGAACGCCGATCTTGCGCAGCAGATCGCTGACGGTACGCCAATCGCAGGCATCGCGCCGGGTGATTTCGACGAAAGCGCCCCCGCGGAATCTCCTAATGGCGCGCCACCAGCAGGAAGTATTGATTTTGGGCTAAGAGGCTATAACTCGTTTTGGACTGACCCGGGTTCGCAGCTTGCCAATGTGATGGGCGAATTTCGCACGTCTTACATCATAGATCCGCCCAATGGCCAGATCCCGCGACTCGAAGAACCGCTAGTCGAGCTGAATCGAAAGAGCTTCGGCTACCGCTACCTAACCGGCATTGGCGACAATTCTGGCCCAGAAGCGCTGCCGCTGGCGGAACGCTGTTTAATCGGCTTCGGCAATACCGCAGGCCCGGGCATGATGGGCACGCTGTATAACAGCACCTACCAGTTCGTTCAGACCGACGACTATGTGACCATTTTGGTGGAAATGGCGCACGACGCTCGCATAATTCCAACGTTTGAGTCAGAAGAAGAGGCGCGGGCCAATCGCCGGCCGTCGGTGCTTCAGCAATGGTTTGGCGACTCGGTAGGCTGGTATGACGGCGACACATTGATAGTGGAAACAGTGAATATCAATCCACAGCAGATGCAACAAAGCTCTGTGCCTATTTCGGCGGCGGGCAAAATTACCGAGCGCTTTACGCGCTACAGCGACACTGAAATCGTCTACCAGTTTACGATCGACGACAGTAATCTTTACAGTCAGCCGTGGACCGCCGAACTAAGCTTTCATGTGACCGATGGCCGCCTCTATGAATACGCGTGTCATGAGGGTAATTACGCGATGCCAGGCATTTTGGCTGGCGCAAGACGCGCTGAGCGAGAGACTGAGTCTAACTAAACAGTCGGCTCAAACAGAAACCTGTAAGTGAGGGGTGACTACGCGCCCCTCACGCATTCGAATTGAGCAATAGCCCGAATAAGATTTCCGTTAGCGATGTTATGTTGCGACTAAAGGTCATAGCGGTCGTCGTCTCGCCGCTTTGAAGCTATCCGTTTTGAATCTAACCGCTTTGAATCTAACCGATTGACTCTACACTCTAAAGCCGTTCTAGCGGATAATGAAGTTTCACGCGAAAGAGAGTCAATGCATGTCAGATCAAGCCTCCAAAGCCACCCTATTTATCGTCACTGCACCTTCAGGTGCCGGTAAGACCAGTCTCGTGAAGGCGCTTGTCGATAGCACCGAATCGCTCCGTGTGTCGGTATCGCATACGACGCGTGCGGCGCGCGCCGGTGAGGTCGACGGGGTTAACTATCACTTCATCGATGAAGAAGCCTTCAGCGCGATGCGCCAGACCGAAGAGTTTTTCGAAAGCGCCGAGGTCTATGGCAATTTTTATGGCACATCGAAAACATGGGTCAACGAGCAGCTGGCTCTGGGCATCGATGTCATTCTCGAGATCGATTGGCAAGGCGCGGCGCAAGTGCGCGATCAGCATCCCTCGGCATGTTCAATATTCATTCTTCCACCTTCGCTCGACGCGCTCACGCAGAGGCTTACAGGACGTGGACAGGACGACGCCGAGACGATTGCGCGTCGAATGCGGCAGGCAGTGGCCGAGATATCGCATGTTAAGGAAGCGGACTATATTCTTGTAAACGACGATTTTGATACTGCGCTCGCGCATCTTAGAACGGTAATTTTGTCACAGCGGCTCAGCTGTGAAGTACAGTCACAGCGCCTTGAGGCAATGCTAAGCGCACTACTAAGCGGCGAGTAAGCGGC
>JAFMKB010000033.1 GCA_017853205.1 Gammaproteobacteria bacterium | reverse complement strand
ACGCCGGCAAGGGCCGCGGCGGCGAACACTAGCTTCCCCGCTTCACCGTAGGCAGTGGGTACGGTCGCGATAATTTGTTCTACTCCGGCGACCTGCGCTGGGATGGCGAGCATAAGTATTGACGAGGGATAATTCGCCTTGCCACCAGGGGCATAAACGCCAACTCGCTGCAATGGGCTCACTTTTTGCCCGAGAAGCGAGCCATCCTCTTCACGATATTGCCACGACTCCTGCTTCTGCTTCTCGTGGTATTGGCGAATGCGGCTAGCGGCGATTTCCAGCGCCTCGCGCTGGGCCGCATCGAGACTGTCTAAAGACGCCTGCATCTGCTCTCGCGTAACCTGCAAGTCCGCCATCGATTGCGCAGCGAAGCCGTCAAACTGGTTTGTGTACTCTAATACGGCGGCGTCTCCTCTCGTTCTTACCTGAGAAAGGATATCGCTAACTGTTGCCGTTACCTGGTCTGCCACAATCATCTCTCGTTTGAGATGAGCTTTCAGTTCGACGTCAAAATCAATGCTTGCGCTATCGAGCTGCTTTATCGAGAGCTTCGGCGTGTGTGTTGAAAGCTTCGGCGTGGGCATAGCTGTTCCCTTTAACGTAATGCTTTTATGCTCGACCTAAGACGCGCGCTTAGCAACGGCGTCGGACAATTTCTCGAGTATCTCGCGGATCGCCGCATTCTTAATTTTCATTGACGCTTTATTCACGATTATTCGTGAAGTCACATGAGCGATGAACTCTTTCGCCTCTAGTCCATTTGCGGTCAAGGTCTTACCCGTATCAACTATATCGACAATGGCGTCGGCTAGTCCCATAGAGGGTGCTAATTCTAACGCGCCGTTGAGCTTAATAAGTTCAATCTGAATGCCTCGCTCGGCGAAATAGCGCTTGGCGATGTTAACGAATTTAGTCGCGACTCTTAAGCGACCAGCAGGCGTCGGCCGACCGATGGGTTCTGCTGTCATTAAACGGCAGCGGGCGATGTCTAGATCAAGCGGTTCGTAGAAGGCTTCGTCTCCATATTCGAGCAGAAGATCCTTCCCGACCACCCCAATATCTGCACTGCCAAATTCGACATACGTTGGTACGTCAGATCCTCGAATCACCATGAGTTTGACATGTGCAAGATTGGTATCAAAAATAAGCTTACGGCTCGACGAGATATCTTCGGCAGGAACGATGTCGGCCTGCGCGAGTAACGGCAACACTTCGTCGAGAATCCGTCCCTTGGTTAGTGCAATGACGAGATTTGGCTTACTCATAGATCGACTCTCTTTTTCCTACAGCGATTCTTCTGATTTTTCTTCTACGAGGGAATTCTTCGTATTTTTGCGCCAAGCAGCTGCAACTTCTCTTCGATGCATTCGTAACCCCGGTCGATATGGTAGATACGATCGACAATCGTCTCACCCGAGGCTACCAATCCAGCAATGATCAAACTGGCAGAGGCGCGGAGATCGGTCGCCATAACAGGCGCACCCTTGAGAGACTCGGCTCCCTCTACAATCACTGTATTGCCTTCGACCTTTATGAGCGCCCCCATTCGATTCATTTCATGCACGTGCATAAAGCGATTCTCAAATACCGTTTCAGTGATGGAGCCGGTCCCAGACGCAATAGAATTGAGTGCGGTGAACTGAGCTTGCATATCGGTCGGAAACGCGGGGTACGGCGCCGTTCGCAACGACACTGCCTTCGGCTGTTTGTTATGCATGTCGAGCGAAATCCAATCTTCACCAACCTTAATATCCGCTCCTGCTTGCTCAAGTTTTAAAAGCACCGCCTCGAGAATGTCTGGACGCGTGTCTTTCACTTTAATTCTGCCCCGTGTCGCAGCAGCGGCAATTAAATAGGTGCCAGTTTCGATTCGATCAGGCATCACAGAATAGGTGCAACCATGCAAATCAGGTACGCCATTGATCACGATAGTATCAGTCCCATGCCCACTGATGTCGGCACCCATCGCAATGAGACAGAGTGCGAGATCAACAACCTCAGGCTCGCGCGCGGCATTCTCAATAATGGTCTGTCCCTCTGCGAGGCAGGCAGCCATCATGACATTCTCCGTGCCGGTCACCGTCACCATATCCATGAAGATATGCGCGCCTTTCAAGCGATCTTTGACTGACGCCTTGATGTAGCCGTCTTCGACAACGATGTCCGCGCCCATCGCTTCGAGCGCGGTAATGTGAAGATTGACCGGGCGACTCCCAATCGCGCAGCCACCGGGTAAAGCAACTTCCGCGCGCTTGTGCTTAGCGAGCAAAGGACCCAGCACCAAAATCGACGCGCGCATTGTCTTAACGAGTTCGTAGGGCGCGCTCAGATCTGTAATCGTGCTGCTATCGACCTCCACATTGAGCTTTTCATCAATCACAGGCTGAACACCCATGCAGCCGAGCAGTTCCAGCATTGTGGTAATATCAAATAAATGCGGCAGGTTGCAGATAGTCACCTTGTCTGAGGTGAGCAGTGTCGCTGCGAGTATCGGCAAGGCGGAGTTCTTAGCGCCCGCGATTCGGATCTCGCCCTCCAGGCGCACACCACCTTCTATTATTAACTTGTCCATAGGATTAGCTCTGGTTTGCCTGCGGTCTGCAGTCTGAAATTAAATCGAAGGCTCTTACCATCGACAGTAGATTGGGCTGGCTCTGACTCTTACAGCTAAGAATAAGCCAAGAAACTTCAGGCATCACCGGGAGCAGAGAGCCTCATGGTGACTGCATGAATCGCGCCTGAGCTAATGTGGTCATTGAGAACTTTGTAAATTGTCTGTTGCCGCTTTACTGCGTTTAGACCTTCGAAAATGTCGCCCGCCGCCGTAACGAGATATTTCCCGCCCTCACCCTGAACATCGACTTCAGTCCCAGGCAGCGCCTCGGCTAGTATTTCTTGAATTGTACTCGCTTCCACGTATCTGCTCTCCGTTTTATGCCTAACTATTCTGGGAATTGTTGCTAGCGCCAATTATCCAGCACAGCATCGATGTCATTGTCGTGCTCAGTCATCAATGCTGAAAATTGTGAATAGTACTGCCTACCCAGATTAATTCCCGCAAGGCTGAGGTTCTTCAGCTTCCACGTATCTTCGTCAGTAATAAACATCTGGTAACGTAGCTGTAGGTTGATATCACCGCGCAGCTCCATACTGACGACCGTATCAGCTCGAGGATCGTCCGATGGATTGGGATTAGGTAGGAAGACGAGCTCCTCTCCATTGTAGGAGACCAATGACGCCCCATAGAATCGAGTAAGCGTGGTTTTTAGAATAGTGGCGAAGCGCTGCGTTTGTGCAGGCGTTGCGTCAGCGGCATAGCGAGCCATCACGACGTTTGCGACTGCGGTGAAATCGACAAAACTTTCAAGATCAGCTTCAATCGCGGCGAAATAGCTTTCTCTGTCATTTAGAAATAACGCCTTTGACTCAAGCGCCGTGGCCAGAAGTGTATTAACCCCTAGCTCAGCGGTCTCGACCGCTGAAAGTTTCTGTGCATTAGCACGGCCATTCGCAAATAGAAGGCAGAGGGTGACAATAAGCACAGCCCCGAGAAAAAAACGATTCTGGCGAAGCGGAGAGAAGCGTGATTGAAAGGCGTTTATGCGCTCGCTTGCTTGCTGCATGACTTGCTCCTTGAATAGTGCGTGCTGGCTAAACTTTGAGTGTTCTGCTGAACCCGCAGTTTACCCCATCTGCCGGTGGCATTAAATTATTACTTGCAAAGCCTCCCGATCCCCCTTCTAATTACGCGCTAACCCTTCGCACAAGTACTCCGCGCTATGCTCGTAAATTCAGTCGTTATCGCCCTCGGCTTCGTCGGCCTTATCTGGGGAGCCGATAAGTTCGTGTTCGGCGCGTCTGCTCTGGCACGGAATGCAGGCGTTTCCCCGCTTCTGATCGGACTTACGATTGTTGCCTTCGGGACCTCAGCTCCCGAAATATTCTCCTCGGCAGTCTCCGCGCTCGAAGATAAGCCCGAACTCGCCATAGGTAATGCCTTTGGGTCTAACTTGTTTAATATCGGTGTCGCACTCGGTGTAGCAGCAATACTTCGCCCGCTTACGCCCCCAAAGTCTCTGATAAAAAAGGAGCTTCCTGCTCTCCTCCTCGTTACTTTCGTCACGGGCGCGCTTCTTTTCGATCTTTTTATTGGGTTATTCGATGCCGTAGTGCTGATTGCATTGAGTCTTTTTCTTGGCTACAAACTCTTGCGCAAGAAAAAAGCCTCGGATGGAGTCGGTAACTGCGCGCTGAGCGAAAGTGAAGACGCGGGGGAAAGTGAGCCCGAAACCCGAATCTGGCAGGCGGTCGCTTACATGCTACTCGGCCTCATCCTACTCATAGTCAGCGCAGAAGCGCTCGTAGCCTCGGCAAGCGCTATCGCGGAGGGGCTTGGGGTTTCAGAGGCTATTATTGGCCTAACTATCGTGGCACTCGGCACGAGCCTGCCAGAACTCGCCGCCTCGATCACCTGCGTATTAAAAGGCCATTACGATCTCGCCATCGGCAATATTGTTGGCTCAAACATTATAAACCTGCTAGCCGTACTCCCTTTCCCTGGCCTGCTAAGCCCTGGCTTAATCCAACCCCCTCTCCTCTTCAGAGATTTTGCCGCGGTAACACTACTCACGCTCCTATTAGCCGCGTTCTGCTACTATGCAGTGACTCGAGGAAAGAAGCTCGGCCGATTAAGCGGCGTCATTTTCTTGTCTATTTATTGCGGCTGGTTTACGGTAATGCTAGTTAACGCTTAGTCGCTAAAAGCCTTGAGTTATTCAGGTATTACCCAGCAAACTAGATGGCTACGCGCGGGATAGACTTAGCACAGCTAGCAAAGGTTATTCGTCATGGACGTCGCTCAAATTCCCTCTCGTTCTGTGCTGATTGCATCAGCGAGAAAAACGTTGCAAATCGAACTAGATGCTGTCGCCTCGCTCTCGGATCGCATCGACGAGTCCTTCGCACGCGCCTGCGAAATCATCCTCAAGTCGACTGGTCGCGTGGTCGTAATCGGGATGGGTAAGTCTGGTCATATTGGCCGCAAGATAGCAGCGACTCTGGCAAGCACCGGCACCACCGCCATGTTCGTCCACCCAGCCGAGGCAAGTCACGGTGACATCGGCATGATCGCCTCAAACGACGTTGTCTTGGCACTGTCTAACTCGGGATCGACTGAGGAAATCGTCGGCCTCCTTCCTATACTAAAACGCAAAGCTGTGCCATTAATAAGCCTAACTGGCAATCCGCGTTCGGAGCTCGCCCTCGCTGCGGAGGCGAATCTCGACGGTGAGGTCTCCGAGGAAGCCTGCCCTCTCGGGCTTGCGCCGACGTCGAGCACGACAGCAGCATTGGTTTTGGGTGATGCTCTAGCGATGGCGCTTCTTGAGGCGCGGGGGTTCACACGCGAGGATTTTGCTTTCTCCCATCCGGGAGGCAACTTAGGCCGACGCCTACTCGTGCGCGTTCGCGATGTCATGCACCATGGCGAGGAGCTCCCCAGAGTGAAACAAGGCACGGCGCTGAGTGCGGCACTCATCGAGATGAGCGGCAAGGGATTCGGGCTTACCACTATCACCGACGAGGCAGGGGATATTGTTGGTGTCTTTAGTGACGGCGACCTACGACGAGCGCTCGATTCGGGAGTTGATATTCACCGAACGCGCGTAGACGAGGTGATGTCGGCGCGCTATCACACTATCGATTCTGCATCGCTAGCGGCGGAAGCAGCGCGCAAAATGCAGGAGGCAAGCGTCTACGTCCTCATCGTCTCAGACAGCCCTGGCAAGCTGAGCGGGATTATTAAAATGCACGACCTCTTGCGCGCCAATGTCATCTAGCAATGAAATTGACGATGCTAGAAAGGCTCAAGGGATAATTAATGCAAACAAATAATAACAGACTAACCGGCGGCATTGCCGAGCTGCAGACGCGGGCGCGCGCAGTGTCATTAATCCTACTCGATGTCGATGGGGTATTGACCGACGGCCGGCTGTATTTCTCAAACTCCGGGGAAGAGATGAAAAGCTTCCATACCCTTGACGGGCAAGGAATCCGATTTGCGCTGGAGGAAGGCATTGGCGTTGGCATTATTACTGGAAGAGAATCGGCATTAGTGAGTAAGCGCTGCAAAGACCTAGGCATCAACATTGTCCACCAAGGGGTTAGCGACAAATCCCTCGTACTAGACCAGATTTGCTCAGAGCAAAAGTTAGCCACCGAGTCGATAGCCTATGTTGGCGACGATGCACCTGACGTACCTGTGCTAGTGCGGGTAGGCTTAGCCGCGACCGTGCCTAATGGCCATCGTTGCGCCCTCGATGCCGCTCACATGATCACCGATGCGCAAGGGGGCTACGGCGCCGTTCGCGAGATCATCGACTTTATTTTGGCAAGCCAGAACAAACTTTCTTACTAATGACTTACCGTCCTCGCATCATTGCCTTGTTTATCCCATCATCGATTATTGTCGGTCTCTTTTTTACGCTTAATTGGGCCGATAATTTTTCTGCAGGAACGGAAGAAAATGCGAGCATGGACGAAGGCATGCAGCCTGCTCAGTTGCTCGATGTTAGTTCACGAGGACCCGTTCAGGCGCAGTCCCAAGGACTTGAGACGGTGATCTACGACTCATCGGGTAATTTGCAATACACCCTTAGCGCCGAGCGCCAAACACAGTTCGAAGACAGCACTAGCTTATTAACCCAGCCTCAAATTACTCTATTCGACGAGGGCAAGCCAAACTGGCACATCAGTGCCGATTACGGCAGACTCGAGCGTCGACGAGAGATTTTCGGCGATCTAGTAGATGACGAGCTGATCACTTTTTTCGACAATGCTCGCGTCGATGCCGCGGTAACTAACCCCTCGACACTGTCATTGCAGTCATCAGAATTTACTCTAATCCCAAACAGCGAAACACTCCGCAGCGATAAAGCCGTAAGGATTGTAGAGAAAGGGGTTATTCAAACCGCCGTGGGATTCGAGGCGGATTTAACCGTCGATACGTTGCACTTCAATAAAGAGATAAGAGGAAGCTATGAGCCCACTCGCTAACCAGCCGAGCAACGCTACCCTAGGGCTAGTCTCGTTGTTACTCGGCGTCTCCGCATTACTACTTAGCCCGAGCGCCCTCTCTCTTGCTACAGACAAAGACGAGAAGGTCACATGGGAAGCGGCCGGCAATTCAACCATGACGGTAGAAAATGGACTTCGGACGTTGACGCTTGAAGAAGCCGTTATTGTGACTCAAGGAAGCTTGCGGATCACCGGCGACAGAGCAATTTTTGAATACTCAGTTGACAGCAATGAACTCAATCGGATTACTGTCTACGGCTCGCCTGTGGGCTATAGCCAACAGCTCTCGACCGACGGCGAAGACGTTGCGGGAACGAGCCGAGAGCTCCGCCTCTACACTGATGAATCTACCTCAGAAAGTATTATTGAACTTATTGGCGACGCCGCGATAACCTCGCCCGACTCCACAATGAATTGCGCCGCTATTACTTATCTCGTTGACCTAGACCTGATTCGTGAAGCGAAAGGCCCATGCAACGGCAGCCTCAGCAACTCGCCGCCACAGGATACTCCCTAATGCTCCTCGCCAAACACCTTGCTAAGTCCTACAAGCAACGCCAGGTAGTAAAGGACGTCTCTCTTGAAATACAGCGAGGCGAAATTGTAGGTTTGCTAGGACCAAACGGCGCTGGCAAAACGACCTGTTTCTATATGCTAGTAGGCTTAGTTTCTGCTGATGCTGGCGATGTCACTATCGATAGCGTCGATGTTACGCGCCTTCCAATCCACCGCCGGGCTCACCACGGACTTGCCTACCTGCCACAGGACTCATCAATTTTTCAAACGTTGAGCGTTGAGGACAATATTCTAGCGATCCTTCAAACCCGCAGTGATCTTGATACGCGTGCACGCACTCAAAAACTCGATGCGCTTCTCGATGAGTTTAACATTCAGCATATCCGGCATAACCTTGGTCGCAGCCTCTCAGGCGGAGAACGCAGGCGGACTGAAATCGCTCGCACCCTCGCCACTGACCCCAGCTATATCCTTTTAGACGAACCTTTCGCCGGCGTCGATCCTATTTCAGTTAACGACATCAAACAGATTATTGAACATCTTCGCGCGCGCGGAATCGGCATCCTACTCACCGATCATAATGTGAGAGAAACACTCGATATTTGCGCCAAGGCCTATATCGTCAGCGAAGGCCGAATTATCGCCGAAGGCAACTCTGAGACTATTCTTGCAAACAGTACTGTTCGCGAAGTTTATCTTGGCGACAACTTTAGACTTTAGCTCGTCAACAAATGCATGACGAGGCCAGATAATTTCATCCCGCGATACTATGCGAAAGAGGCATAGATCTTGCTATACTAGTTCCCCTCAGACGCGAATCTCGCCTTGATGCGCAAACTAATAAGGATGAGCGTGATAAAAAACTGCCTCGGTTCATATCAACACGATTAGCCGATCGGAATTCAACTCTACGCCATATCGACAGCAGTAGTATGAAAATATCGCTCCAGCTCAAGCTTGGCCAATCCCTCAGTATGACGCCGCAGTTGCAGCAGGCGATCAAGCTTCTTCAGCTATCGACTCTCGATTTACAGCAAGAAATTTCTCAAGCGCTCGAATCAAATCCGATGCTCGAGTTAGTCGAGCACGACGATGCAGAGGGCTATGCAAACGAATCCGAGAGCATCAAGGACAATCAGAGCAGCTCAAATGAGCCGGGGGAGTCGGATTATCTGGCTGAGCATCAATCAAAGTCCGATGCAGAGGCGCAGGATACAAATCAGACAGAAGGCGACTGGGGAGAAAACATCCCAACCGAGTTGAGCACGGACTCGCAATGGGAGGACACCTACCAAGGCAGCGGAAGTGGCGGCTTCGAAGGTGAAGGTGAAAGCATCGAAGCTCGAAGCTCGGCTGAAGAGACACTCCAAGACCATCTTCTTTGGCAGCTAAATTTAAGCCATCTCTCCGATCGGGACAAAGCGATCGCCGAGGCGATTATCGATTCGATCGCACCTAATGGTCGCCTCAGCTCTGAGATCGAAGACTTAGTTCAAGGCTTCGACCCCGAAGACGAAATCGAAGAAGACGAAGTCATCGCAGTGCTCCACAGAATTCAACATTTTGATCCAGTTGGCGTTGGGTATAGATCACTTTCAGAATGCCTTCTCATACAGCTTAACCTACTCGACAATGCAGACCCCGCACTCGCTTGGGCGAAACTTATCATTCGCGACTACATCGATTTATTGGGGGTGAGGGACTACGCACAACTGATGCGTAGAACTCGGCTAAAAGAGGCTGAACTAAGCGCGGCTATCCGCTTGATCGAAGGTCTCAACCCGCAACCAGGCGCTGATATCGCACCGTCAACCACCACCTACGTTGTGCCAGATGTAATAGTGAGCAAAGACCTCTCAACGCAATCTTGGCGTGTAGAACTCAATCCCGATGTCGCACCGAAACTGCGGATCAACGCGGATTATGCAGCGCTTGTTCAGCGGGGCAATTCGAGCGCCGACAACACCTACCTCAAAGACAATCTCCAAGAGGCTCGGTGGTTTCTAAAAAGCCTACAAAGCCGCAACGACACCCTTATGAAGGTTGCGACTCGGATCGTAGAGCACCAGATTGGCTTTTTGGAGCATGGAGAGGAAGCGATGAAGCCACTCGTACTCCACGATATCGCTGAAGCAGTAGAAATGCATGAATCAACAATCTCTCGGGTGACCACGCAAAAGTATATGCATACGCCGCGGGGTATTTTTGAGCTTAAGTACTTCTTCTCGAGCCACGTATCTACCTCTGGCGGAGGAGAATGCTCATCGACAGCTATCCGCGCAATTATTCGCAAACTTGTTGCGGCAGAAAATACCCGAAAACCTCTGAGTGATAGTAAAATAGCGGATCTGTTGCAAGAGCAAGGGATCAATGTGGCACGACGCACAATCGCAAAATACCGGGAGGGACTCAATATTCCTCCTTCGAACGAGCGCAAGCGATTGACGGCAGACTAGCAGTAGTTCAGCGGGTGGATTGAGCGCCAACCCGATGTGAAACCTTTCGCTGTGACGAAGACGAAAATAGAGTAAAGAGACGAAGAGAGTAGTCAACAGATGCATCTAGAGGAAATTCTTAGCCCCAGCCTTTGCCGAAGCAAAGTTGAGGGGGTAAGTAAAAAACGCGTGATCGGTATCATGAGCAGCCTTATTGCTGAGCAGATCGAAGGGGTAGATGAAGACGATGTGTTCGAAGCACTCATGAGCCGAGAACAACTCGGCTCAACAGGGTTAGGTAATGGCATAGCCATTCCCCATTGCCGCCTAGCGCAGTGCGACAGAGTGATTGGCGCTCTCGTCTCTTTAGCCGAACCAGTCGACTACGATGCTATAGACGGCAAACCAATTGATCTTGTTTTCGCTTTGGTGGTGCCCGAGGCAGGTGATACTGAGCACGTGAAGGCTCTAGGCGAGATCGCGAGCCTCTTCCTCGACGAAGACTTATGCTTCACTCTGCGCCATACGAACGACGACGAAGATCTTTTTAATGTCGCAATCATGACATAAGAACGCGTGCATAATGGCGATCGATGCGTCGATTGCTCTCTCTCGCGACGGTAGAGCTATAGAAGACTATATTCCGGAAGGACGAATATAAAAGGCAACCCGCGCCATGAAGTTGACGATAATCAGTGGCCGCTCAGGATCTGGAAAAAGTACCGTTCTACGAATCCTCGAAGATAACGGTTACTATTGCATCGATAACCTCCCTGCTAGTCTGCTACCTTCTCTCGCAGACCGTCTAACTGCCAAGCAGCTCGGTATTGCTCAGGCTGCCGTCAGTATCGATGCACGCAATGTCCCTTCGGACCTACAGCAATTCCCAACAATCATCAAACAGCTCGGAAACGGCGCTCTCTCAATTGATATCATTTTCCTCGATGCTAACGCGCATACCTTGCTGAGGCGCTTCAGTGAGAGTCGACGCAAACATCCTCTGAGCGACAAGGAAATTGGCCTAAAAGAGGCAATCGAGAGAGAGTCGGATTTACTTGAGCCACTATCGATTCTGGCTAATTTAACAATCGATACAAGTGAAATGTCCCTCCACCAATTACGCGATATCATTAAGGCCAGACTCGATAATGGCGATGCCAGCAGCATGACTCTGCAGTTTCAGTCATTTGGCTTTAAAAATGGAATCGCCACTGATGCCGATCTCGTATTCGATGTCCGTTGTTTACCTAATCCGTATTGGGATTCAAGCTTGAGTTCGCTCACTGGCCTAAGCCCAGAGGTCATAAGATTTCTAGATTCTCAAGATGAAGTTCAAAAGATGCTTAACGATATTCAGCGCTTTTTGGAGACTTGGCTACCAAGTTTCGAGCACAATAATCGCAGCTATATGACTGTCGCAATTGGTTGCACGGGAGGCCAGCACCGCTCAGTTTATCTCACCGAAAAACTGGGAAGAATATTTAGCCCAGCCTTTGCGAGCATTCAGGTGCGGCATCGCGAACTCGACTAGATTACCCATTTAATTTAAGTCAGCTTGAATTCTATTAGAGCGAAACCAAACGAATGATTAAAAAAGCAACGAAACTCGTTAACCGCGCCGGCCTCCACGCCCGCTCTTCGGCCAAAGTTGTTGAGCTCGCCTCGGGTTTCTCGAGCGAGATTCGGGTTCGCGCAGGCGAGAAATCAGTTGACGGCAAGAGCATACTCTCCCTGATGATGCTCGCGGCAACGCAGGGCACAGAGGTTACGATCGAAGCAGACGGCGCTGACGAGTCAGACGCGATTAAAGCGCTCGTCGCCTTGTTCGAAGACGGATTTGGCGAAAGCAGCTAAGGCTAAGTTCTAAAGCTGCGCGTTTAGCGTTAGAATAGGCGCGGTCGCCGCATTTAAAACGGCAACGCTTGTGCAGTCATCGAGGACGACCGCCCGCATGTCTAACCCCCAAGAGTTAAATCCACAGACTGATCACGCGCTAGAATTGCATCAGGCAATCGACAGCGGATCGCTTTACGAAGTTCGGCAGATGATAAAGACTCTGCCGACTGCGGGCATCGCTCACCTCCTCGAATCCTCTCCACCCAAAACACGCGGTGTTCTCTGGCAACTTATCGACAAGGATTCCGAGGGAGAAGTCCTCCAGTATCTTAACGAAGACATTCAAGGTCAGATTCTTAGTGAGCTCAATGCCGAGCAAGTAGCCGAACTGACATTCGGTCTCGAAACAGACGACCTCGCCGACATCTTGCAGCAGTTACCTCAACAAGTAGCGAGCCAAGTCCTCGAAGCAATGGACGAACAGGATCGACATCGCGTCGAGACAATCCTCTCCTACGATGAAGATACTGCTGGCGGCCTGATGAATACCGACACGATCACTGTTCGCCCCACTCACACACTCGAACTCGTGCTCCGCTACCTACGTCGCCATGAGTCATTACCCGAGATGACAGACACGATCTATGTTGTGACACGCGACGACAGGCTGCTAGGCAGAATGCCGCTTTTAACTCTGTTAGTCTCTGACCCACAGACGACCATTAGCGAACTAATGCTCGAAGACCTGGAAGGCATTCCAGTTTCAATGGAAGCGCGCAAGGTCGCTCAACTGTTTGAACAGCACGATTGGGTATCGGCGCCGGTAGTCGACGAGACAGGTAAACTTCTCGGTCGTATTACAATTGATGACGTTGTCGACGTCATCAGAGATTCGACCGAGCACTCGCTAATGAGCATGGCGGGTCTCGACGAAGAAGATGATACGTTCGCACCCGTAACGAAAACTGCGCGACGCCGCGCGCTATGGCTCGGCGTAAATCTTATGACCGCGATTTTCGCGTCAATGGTTATCTACCTTTTCCAAGACACATTAGACGCAGTCGTAGCCTTAGCAATACTGATGCCTATTGTTGCGAACATGGGTGGTGTAGCAGGGTCACAGACACTCACGCTCGTGGTGCGGGGGCTTGCGCTTGGCCATATCGGTCCGGCTAATAGTCGGTGGCTATTGGTACGCGAGTTGGGGGTCGCTGCGCTCAACGGACTGACCTGGGCACTGGTCATAGGAACGGTAACCTTAGTTTGGTACCAAGATTTTGCGCTGAGCGTGATCATCGCCGCGGCCATGATGATTAACTTAATCACGGCTGCGCTTGCTGGCGCCTACTTACCTCTACTGCTCAATAGGATCAACATAGACCCTGCCCTCGCGGGCTCGGTCGCATTAACCACAGTCACCGACTCTGTCGGCTTTTTGTCTTTCTTAGGGCTGGCGCAACTTTTTTACCTCTAATCAGTGCCCGCCACACAAGTTAAACCTCGTGCCTAATCGATGATTAAGGCCAACAACGAACAGAGTATTGGGCATGCGAACCGACAAAAAACGACTATCAGTCCCCGATGACTTTTTCGACGGCCCGAGCAAATCGCAACTCAAGCGAGACGCAATCAAGCTGCAAGAACTAGGTGTCCGCCTCGCGTCACTTCGCCCCAAACAGCTCGCTACACTCGATCTTAATGAGGTCCTGCTGAAGGCAATCGAAGACTACAATCTCTTACCGAACAGCAACAGTGCTCTAAAACGTCACGCCCAGTTCATTGGTAAGCGAATGCGTGACCAAGACTACGAAACGCTACTAGCTGCGGTGGAAGCCCTCGAGAATCCACGCACCACAACCCGACCAGGCACTACTCCCCCAAAAGCGCTCAGCGCCACTGCGCAGGCATGTGAGGAACTCACCGCAGACGCAAGCGACACCGAAGAGGTCATTACAAAACTCGTCGAACAGCATCCTCGCCTTGAACGACAAAAGCTTCGTCAACTGGTGCGAAATCATTTCGTCGCCGTGCGCAAGGCAGACGCAGACGCAACTAAGCGTACACGTACCAAGCTTATGCAATACTTGGGTCAAAATTTCACTTAGCACTCTTGCCTAGCGCTCTACCTGCCTCTTCTACGAACTAGTACAGTCTACTCTCAAGACTGAGTGCCGCTCTGACTCGATCTATACCTATTCCGAACAACGATGCTACTATCGAGCGCAGAGGTCTCTACTAAAAAGGCTCAACTTTAAAAATAATAACAAGAGGGTAATCATGTCTAGCAACAGTGCTAACTCTTATTGGAAGTCCAATCTCAAAATAGTCGCTTCACTTCTCCTTGTTTGGTTCATAGCCTCATTTGGCGCAGGCATCCTCTTCGTCGATGCACTCGATTCAATTAGATTCGCCGGATTCAAACTCGGCTTCTGGATGGCGCAGCAGGGTTCTATCCTCGTTTTCGTTGTATTGATCCTCGTCTACATTCGACTAATGGATAAACTCGACGCCCGGTATGCAATTGATAACGCTGAAGAAACAACCGCGCGATCTAACATCTCACAAAGCCAGAAAGAGGTGAATCAATGAACGTTCAGACTTGGACTTACCTCTTCGTTTTTCTGTCCTTCAGCCTTTATATCGGCATAGCGATTTGGTCACGCGCTTCTTCCACAAAGGAATTCTACGTTGCAGACGGAGGCGTTCCACCTCTCGCAAACGGCATGGCAACCGCCGCCGATTGGATGTCCGCCGCCTCGTTTATCTCGATGGCGGGACTCATTTCTTTCCTCGGCCGCGATGGCACTTTCTACCTGATGGGATGGACCGGGGGCTACGTTTTGCTCGCGCTATTGCTGGCACCCTATCTGCGTAAATTTGGTAAATTTACCGTTCCCGATTTTATCGGCGACCGCTACTATTCTCAGTCGGCACGATTAATCGCCGTCTTCTGCGCGATAGTGATTTCGTTTGTGTATGTTTGCGGTCAAATGCAAGGCGCCGGTATCGTCTTCTCGCGCTTTTTAGAGGTCCGAATAGAAACCGGCGTACTCATTGGCATGGCGATAGTCTTCTTCTATGCAGTGCTCGGTGGTATGAAAGGCATCACCTACACTCAGGTTGCTCAGTACTGCGTGCTCATTTTCGCCTTCACTGTTCCAGCGGTGTTTATCTCGCTAATGATGACCGGCCAACCGATCCCTCAGATAGGTTTTGGTTCAGAGCTTACCGAAGCTTACGGCGGGGGGTATCTACTCGACCGCTTAGACGGTATGAGCGAGGCATTGGGTTTCGCAACTTACACCGAAGGGCAGCGTAGCACCCAAGATGTCTTTTTTATTACCGCCGCACTCATGTTTGGGACCGCTGGTTTGCCCCATGTCATAATCCGGTTCTTTACTGTTCCGAATGTTCGCGATGCACGTCGTTCAGCTGGCTATGCGCTTGTTTTTATCGCCATACTCTATACCACAGCCCCGGCGGTAGCCGCGTTCGCGAAAACTAACTTAATCAACACTGTAAGTAATGCCGAATATACCGCGATGCCTGAGTGGTTTAAAAAATGGGAGACAACTAAACTCATCACCTTCGACGATAAAAATGGTGATGGACGAATCCAATACGTTGGTGATCCGAGCGTCAATGAACTTGATGTAAACCGCGACATCATGGTGCTCGCTAATCCCGAAATAGCAGAACTGCCTGACTGGGTTATTGCCTTGGTGGTAGCAGGCGCGCTTGCCGCAGCGCTATCGACAGCAGCAGGCTTGCTACTCGTTATTTCGACCTCTGTCGCGCACGACATGATGAAGCGCAGCTTCATGCCCGACATTAGCGATAAAAAAGAGCTGCTTTACGCGCGGCTCGCAATATTTATTGCGGTGCTCGTTGCCGGCTACTTCGGCATGTATCCACCAGCATATGTAGCGCAAGTAGTCGCCTTTGCTTTCGGCCTTGCCGCCGCCTCGTTCTTCCCTGCTATCGTGCTCGGCATCTTTTGGAAACGAATGAATAAGGAGGGCGCGATTGCGGGTATGATCGCAGGCTTTGGCTTCACTGCAGCCTACATCATCTATTTCCGCTTTCTGAATCCTTCGATTGATAATGCGGAGAATTGGCTTTTAGGTATATCACCCGAAGGCATTGGCACATTAGGGACGCTAATTAACACGTGCGTTGCCATTGCCGTTGCTCGACTCACTCCGTCGCCCCCGAACGAGGTAACGGAAATCGTCGAGCGCATTCGCCTGCCAGGCGAATAGAGCGCTAAGCTTTGTGCTTACCGTGCTCGGTTTTTTCCCAGTACTCGGTGACGGTTTGCTTCATCTCTTTGTGCATAAACAATAGCCCAAACAGATTAGGCGCCGTCATCAACACTATCGTGATAAGCGCGAGATTCCAGATAATCGTTGTATCGGCGAATGCTGCGTAAAAGAATCCAGCCACATAGACGATGCGATAGGGCAATACAGACTTAGGCCCAAGCAAATACGTCATCGCACGGTCACCGTAGTAAGACCAGGCGATAGCAGTAGAGAATGCGAAGAGCATGAGGCCTATCGAGACTACATATTGCCCGTAGTCACCGAAATAACCACGTGTAAATGCCACCGTCGTTAGTGGCACCGAGTGAATCAAAGACATTCCCGAGACTTCCACATCGGAATCATCGAGTCGTCCCTCTGTCACACGGAGGGTGCCGCTAAGCGGCACGTCGTCACGCGCAAATACAACTTCTTCGGCGAAAGAACGCGAGGCCATCAGGGTGAAGTCCTGCGCGTTCAACGCGCGACCTTCACTGATGATCAAGTCACCGGAATACAGGCTCGCTGCTGTTTCATCACCGTTGAGCAGCGAAAACATCTGCGCGACATCTTCGGGCTCTTGCTCGCTGTAGGCACCCGCGACAAAGCGCATATCCGCGCGCTGGAATTCGTTATCGAACTTTTCCTTCCATGCTCCCGAAGACAAGATAACCAACCCTGTTATCGTGCAGATCACAATTGTGTCTATAAAGGGCTCCAAAATCGACACCATGCCTTCGTCTGCAGGCTCGTCTGTGCGCGCAGAGGCGTGTGCGATCGGCGCCGACCCCTGACCTGCCTCGTTAGAGTAAAGGCCACGGTTTACGCCGCGATCGAATACATAGGCAAAGGTGGCGCCAAGAAAGCCACCCGTAGCGGCAGAGCCGGTAAACGCGTCACTGAAAATCGCAACGAAAGAGGGGCCAATGTTGCCAAGATTCGGCAGAATTACCGCGAAAGCACCGATTATATAAATTAGGGCCATGACTGGCACAATCGCTGCAGCCACTGCCGCGATGCGCTTGATTCCGCCGATGATCACGAGCGCAAGAAGCACAGCGAGCACTGCCCCTGTCATTATCGGCTCAATATTAAACGTGCTCTGCATGCCAGCCGCTATACTGTTAATTTGCGGTAGGCTGCCGGTACCAAAAGAACTGAGTACGGTTGCCATAGCAAAAATGACTGCCAACCATTTGGCATTCATCCCCTTTTCCATGTAATACATCGGACCACCGGCCATTGTTCCGTCGGCTGTTTGTTCACGGTATTTATGGGAGAGAGTAACTTCGACGAATTTGCTCGTCATACCGAAAAAGGCAGTGACCCACATCCAGAAAAGTGCAGCAGGCCCTCCAAGATGAAGCGCGAGCGCAACGCCGCCAATGTTTCCCGTGCCGACCGTACCCGACAGCGCTGTTGCGAGCGCTTGAAAATGGGAAGTATCGCCCTTTGCGTTATCCTTGTCGAAACGGCCAGTAGTGACAGCTATCGCGTGCTTAAAATAGCGAATCTGGGGAAACCCTAGGTAAAGCGTGAAGAAGATGCCTACCGAAAGAAGCAAGAAAGGAAACCATACGGCGCTGCCGAGATAGCTATCGATAAGAATGAGAAGGTCGTTAACTGCGTCCACTGGTTTTCCTCTTTTTTAATATCTAAACACGCACTTTCACGCTCGATGGCGATCTATCAATCCTTGCGCAGACTAATCATCCGCAATTGAAATCGTTGGAGAGGCGTTCGCGTGAGCCTCGTGGGCAAGTGCCTGCGCGTTAACGCCTCGGGCGAGCTCGGCGTAAGCCTCTTGCAACTTAGGGTACTGCGAGGATGCTACCACAGGAACCCCAAGATCGGTTTGTTCGCGAATTTTTATATCTAGGGGCAAGCGTCCGATCACATCGACACCATAGTCTTGAGCTAGCCTTTCACCACCGCCGCTGCCGAAAATCGCCTCGGCATGACCACAGTTGCTACAGGTATGCACGCTCATATTCTCGACAACCCCTAGAACAGGCACTCCTACTTTATTAAACATTTCGATTCCCTTACGTGCATCCGAGAGCGCAATGTCCTGAGGCGTCGTTACGATAACTGCGCCACGCACCGCGACCGTCTGAGCGAGGCTCAGTTGAATATCGCCGGTACCCGGTGGCATATCAATAATCAAATAATCGAGAGCCGACCACGCAGTATCAGTAAGAATTTGAGTAAACGCAGACACAACCATCGGAGCGCGCCAAACCATTGCTGTGCGCTCGTCAACCAAGAATCCCATCGAATTACATTCAATACCATGTGCACGCAGCGGCACCATAAGACGCTTGTCCCTGATTTCAGGACGCGTGCCTGCAGCAATCCCCATAACTAGCGGCAGACTCGGGCCGTAAATATCGGCATCGAGCAAGCCTACTGCAAGTCCCTGTGCGCTCAGCGCAAGCGCCAGGTTCGCGGCAGTCGTCGATTTACCAACCCCCCCTTTTCCCGACGCGACACAGACAATATGCTTTATGTTTTCCAATTTTTTCACGCCTTGCCCCATGGTCAATGTGCTTTCACTAGTTAGACTGAAAGCTTAGCAAATTTGTCCCCGTCGCGCGCATTAATGCGTGCGCCAATTGAAAAATGGCTGACACGCGCGCGACCACGGCCTAGAATCAGGGACATGACAGCTACCCACGTACAACTCTCCCAATTCGCTATCAGGCATGGCTCGACGAGCAGCAAGGCTTGCTGCGGACAAATCGAGAGCTCTGCACGCATAAGCACCCTCGGGTGGCTAGCGAAACCGACTGTGACAACGATGGCAGCTCTAGCAATACTCGCAGCCCCGACCCTCTCCGCTCAAGGCAACGGCGCAGAGGATGGATCCCATACCGAGAGCCCGATTAAATTTGCTTTGTTTTCAGCAGCATGGGGGGAAAACACCGATGATGGGCTGCGACTCGTTGCCCAAAATCTTACACAGCAGGCGATCACACTCGAAAAGATAAGTTTTATCGACCTGCCCTCTGAGAACAACCAAACCGAACTTAATCTGAGTCTTCGCCTGCGCGCAGAACGTTATGCGGAAACCAACTTGCCGCTTGTAGATCTGCTCACAGGTGATGACTGCGTCGCACGGACAATGGCAGAGGGCTGGAAACTGGTGGAGATATCCAATTACACGCTAAATCCCTCGGTACGTAATCTCATCATCGAAAACACCAACTCATTTCGCATCTATCAGTGTGTACGATCGGCCCGACTGACTTGGCGCAGCGCAGGAGAACGCGCAGATGCGAGTGAGGGCGCGCAAAAAGCAAGCACCGAATTCGTCGGATGGGTGCTCTATCATTTCGAGAGCCGCAGCAATTAATGGGTTCTAATTATCGGAGACAGTCGCGCAGAGAAAATTGCTCGGTAGGCGCAGGCTGGAGTAGCACCCCGCTGGAGAAATGCTGCAAGTTAAAGCAAGCATAAATCACTAGAATAAAAAAAAGGAGGCCACTCTACAGTGCCTCCTTTTTCATTTGCCCGAGGAAGACTACTCTCCCCAAGCTTAACCTACTTGGCTTAACCTACTTGGCTTAACCTAGCAGGATCCCGCCGTGCTGGACAAAGAACGGTGCGAAAACAACGCTCAAAATCGCAGACAGTTTAATCAGAATGTTCAGTGAAGGACCCGATGTATCTTTTAGAGGATCGCCTACTGTATCGCCAACAACCGCCGCTTTGTGTTCTTCCGAACCCTTGCCGCCAAGGTTGCCTGCTTCGATATACTTCTTAGCATTGTCCCATGCGCCGCCGCTGTTTGACGCAGAAATCGCCAAAACACCACCACAAACGAGAGAGCCCGCGAGAACACCGGCAACCGCTTCGACACCGAATAGGTAGCCAACAACGAGAGGTGTACCCATGATCAGTACGCCAGGCGCTATCATTTCTTTCAGCGCTGCTTGCGTAGAGATGGCAACACACTTTGCGTAATCTGGCTTACCGGTGCCTTCCATGATGCCTGGAATAGTACGGAACTGATGACGTACCTCTTCAATCATCGCAAAGGCTGCTTTACCAACTGATTTCATAGTCATTGCGGTGAACAAGAACGGCAGAACGGCACCGATAAAGACGCTCGTGAAGACGAGCGGATTGAGCAAGCTCATCGTGAAGGCTTCGCCACTCAGCTTCTCAGAAATCGTGATGAAGGCTGCGAATAGAGCAAGTGAGGTCAAAATCGCCGCACCGATAGCAAAACCTTTACCGATAGCCGCTGTCGTGTTGCCCGCAGAGTCGAGCACGTCAGTGCGACGACGAACTTCTGACTCTAGACCGACCATCTCTGCGATGCCGCCGGCGTTATCAGCAACTGGGCCGTAGGCGTCGATCATCAACGCGATAACGAGTGTACCCAGCATGCCAAGTGAAGCAATGGCTACGCCGTACATACCAGCAAGCTCCCACGAGACGAAGATGCTTATCGCGATGCAGATATACGGTAATACTGTGCTCTTGTAGCCTAGTGCGAGACCGTAAATGATGTTTGTCGCTACGCCCGTTTCGCAAGACTTCGCCACTTCTTGAACCGGCGCGTACTTTTCAGAGGTGTAGTAACCGGTCAGTAGGCCAACCGCGAGGCCAGACACAAGACCTGACAAGAAGCAGAAGTAAACACCAACGTTGCTGTATGTGTTCTCACCAATCGCGAAATCAGCAGGAACCATTGCGAGAGTGACGAAATACATCACAACCGCCATCAAGGCGCTCGAAATAATAAGAAGCTTCATAAGCGCAGGCGCTACGTCATCTTCTTTTTTAACTGACACAAGGAGTTTAGTCAGCAAGCTGATGGGGATACCCACAGCCGAAATAAGAATCGGATAGAGCAACGCGTCTGTATTTGTCGCAAATGCAGCTGCACTAATTACCATGGCTGCACAGGTGCTCTCTGCACAAGAACCGAAGAGGTCAGCGCCCATTCCCGCTACGTCGCCCACGTTGTCACCTACGTTATCGGCGATAACCGCGGGGTTGCGGGGGTCATCTTCAGGGATGCCTTGCTCGACTTTACCCACCAGGTCAGCGCCAACATCAGCCGCCTTGGTGAAAATGCCGCCGCCAACACGGGCGAAAAGCGCAATAGTCGAGCCGCCCAGACCGAAGCCTGCAATCACTTCCATGAGGATATGATTATTCTCAGGGCCAAGTTCAGACATAAGTGACGACATGACGACGTAAACAATAACAAGACCGAGTGTTGCAAGACCCACGAGCGCAAAGCCCATGACTGCACCCGAGTTAATCGCCACATCGAAGGCCTTTGATATGCTTTGCTTAGCAGACACCGTTGTGCGCGCATTACCCGCGGTCGCCACTTTCATTCCGATGTAACCTGAAGCGACCGAAATGAGCCCGCCGAAGAGGAAGGCTAGAGCCGTGTAGAGCCCTTCGTTGTACTGAGGAGTATGCTGATCGTCGATAGCGAGGAAGATAAGAATACCAAAGCCAACCATGAAGATTGTCATAAACTTGTATTCTTGCTTCAGGAACGCCATCGCGCCTTCGGCAATCGCTGTGTGTATAAACCTGAGACGCTCAGATTGATCCGCCTCGAGGCCCATATCTACAGGGATGTCATTCACTTTCTTCATATAGAACAAAGCGATCGCCAAGCCCAGTAGCGACAGTGCCACCGTCATTAGAATTGTTGTACTCGCCATCGAAAAGTATCCCCCTACAAGGACTGTTTATTTAAAGCCGCGGACTGTAGCACAGGAGCCCCTCTAATCAAAGCCGGAGAGGCCCTGATATCTCCGCTGCAGCGCATGGAAGACTTGGGCGGAGACGCGCAATCTGGTTGAGGCTTCGTCAATAAAGTCAAAGAGTTGACGATTATGCGAAGCACTTCCGAGGTCAAACCAAAGGCCATTTCAAGTGAGCAGGTGACAGAGCGATCGAAACTCGTGACAATGTAGCGACTCAAGTCAAAACGAAGCGTCGACCCATGCCTAGCAAACAGAGCAATTTGGTTAACACCAAGAAATCGATTCCATCGATTGCTCGAGTCTGTGGACGATTAACGGTCGCCATGCTCACCGCCGCCCTTCTTGTTCTGCTTCTTGCAGTTCAACTAGAACCCTCTGTTGAAAGTCGGTCGCTGAAGCTCGATTCCGACACGCCGCAAGAGCTTAGCAACCTACTCAGCAACGCGCTGGGCGGAGTGGACGAGCCCTCTGCAGATTATGGAGCGGCGCCGACGCCTTCCGCGTCTGGTCAAAGGATTGCCCTCACCGCCGAAGAGCTCGAGGCAGCGCTCAATGCAAGCTTCACCTTATTGCTTCCCGATCGGCAGGCGGTTGGAGGCGTGAGGCTGGCAAACGACAGCCTATCTGTTGAGCTCAGTACACCACTGTTCGCGTCAAAAAAGGTTGGTTTCTGGCTAGATCCGTACCTCAATATCGCTTTTATCATTCGAAGCGCGGGCGTCGATTCTTATCCGACTATCGATCAACTTCGGATCGGCAACCTACCTGTCCCTTATCCTTTCGCCGTGTGGGTCGCAGAAAAAATAATAACGGGGATGCCAAACGAGAAAATGTTGACCCTATTCGCTTTACACGACGAGCTGACTCGGGCGTTCGGCAGCCTGGAGCTTAGTCCGCAGCAAGCGGTTCTGCAGTTTAATGTGGACCGAGAGGTACTTGATCACCTTAGCTGGGATCTTCAGCGAGTGACGGTTCCGCCGGAGGTATTTGCGATTAGCAAAATTTACGGCGCGACACTGAGAGATTATCTCTCTCGGTTACCCAAAGAGCGGCGCGCGGTGGCACTCAGTGAAATTCTACCACCCTTGGCTGCCGTAGCGGCTGAGAGAAGCAGAACCGGATCGAGCCCACAAAAAGAGAATACTGCGCTGCTCTTTGCCCTATCCGACCATCTAGTTCACTCGAGTCGCTCGAGCGTAACATCCTATTCACCGGAGATCAGGCTCAGGCGCCGCCAAGATCTCGCGCAGCACGTCATCAACTCGGCCTCTATCGCTGCGACAGCCGGCGTTCCGCTCGCTGAAATCATCTCTACTGGTAAGGAGGCCTTCGATGCTCGCTACCGCTCGGGCTTCAGCTTTTCGGATCTTACTGCAAACCGAGTAGGTATAAAGCTCGCACAGCTGGCAGTTGAGAGCGAAGCATCTGCCCTCGAATTTCAGTCCCGCGTACAAAAAATCAGAAGCGATGCAGATTTAATACCCCTTGTTAGCAGCAATAGAGACGGACTTTCACAGCGTGAATTTGAAGCCAGCTATGACGATCGCACCAGCGTCGAGTACCGACGCAGAGTCGATTCAATCGACAAAGAGGTCGCCGCACTCCCCCTCTTTTCGGCGACAACGAAATAGACCTCCTCTTTTAACAGCATCACCGCTAGTGTATAAAACGCCTTTGCCTAACCGCCATTAACGCCAAATGAAGGCCAGTCACGATGAGCAAAAAGGGATTCACTACCACCAACATCCACTCGGATCGACTTGATAAGCCCGAGCACGGTGTCCTACATAAAGCGATTCATACCTCGGTGGCCTACGGTTATGACGATGCCCGAGAGCTCGCTGCGGTATTTCAAGGAAAGAGCAGTGGCTATAATTATGGGCGGCAGCTCAATCCCACGGTTACCGCTCTGCAGAATAAAATCACATCAATGGAGCAAGGCATCGCAACAGCTGCATTCGCCACGGGTATGGCAGCGATAGCCTCGTCGATGCTCGCGCTACTGCGTGCAGGTGATCATCTCATCTCAAGCGCCTTTTTATTCGGCAATACCAATAGCTTTTTCGCGACATTGCAAACGCTTGGCATCGAAGTAAGCTTCGTCGATGCGACAGACGTCAAGAACGTCAAAGCGGCATTACAACCGAACTCACGACTTGTTTTTGTCGAGACCATCGCCAATCCAGTGACTCAGATTGCAGACCTCGCAGCGATAGGTGACCTGTGTAGACAGCATGATCTAGTTTACTGCGTAGACAATACGATGACGTCGCCACATCTCTTCTTACCCAAAGCCGTCGGCGCGTCGCTGGTCGTCAACTCACTCACCAAATACATTGGCGGGCATGGCAACGCGCTGGGTGGCACGATCACCGACACAGGATTATTCGATTGGAGTAAATTCCCCAATATCTATGACAGCTACAAAGGGCAAGAGCCGTCCGCATGGGGTATTACTCAAATCAAGAAAAAAGGTCTGCGCGATATGGGCGGAACACTTGGACCCGAAGCGGCACACCACCTCGCGGTGGGCTCCGAAACGCTGCCGCTGCGGATGGATCGAGCCTGCGCGAACGCACTCGCAGTCGCCCGTTTTTGCGACGTACACCCTGCAGTGAATAGGGTTAATTATCCGGGGCTCGAGACACATCCTCAGCACGCCCGCGCACGCGAATTGTTTTGCGATTTTGGTTCACTAATGAGCATAGACCTCGCACCGGGTGTCGATTGCTTTGAGGTCTTGAATGCAATGGAAACTGTTGTGTCTTCAAGTAATTTAGGCGACACACGCACACTCGCGATTCCCGTCGCACATACAATTTTCCATGAGATGGGGGCAGAGCGCCGAGAGAGCATGGGAATTTCGGATTCGATGCTTCGTTTCTCGATAGGAATTGAAGATGAGTCGGATTTGCTCGCAGACTTCGCACATGCATTAGACACTGCGCTAGCTGGAGCCGCGTTCTCATGATGGTAAAACTCTTCAGCACCCATGAACTCAAAGACGACAGCGCCAAGGGCATCGAAATAGACGGCAAACGTCTTTTTGCGGTACGCAAACAAGGTGAGATCCATGTGTATTGGAATCGCTGCCCTCATCTGGGCACACCGCTGGAATGGGAACAAGACAAATTTCTCGATGGTGACAATGCGCTTATCCAGTGCGCAACCCATGGCGCACTTTTCCAGATAGAAAGCGGTAAGTGCTTAGTCGGACCCTGCCGAGGGAAACATTTGCAGCCAGTGCCATTCGAACTCGCAGATGGCGTTGTCTCGGTTGCTGAGGCCGTTCTCAAACGCCCGTCCGCAATTTAGCGGCACGCGGCTAGACACGCGCTAAAGCTCCACCGGTAGCGAGGCTGCGAGACTAAGCGCGTTCTTGGAAGGATCGATGGAGACCCCGTAGGCGAGCACCTCGACTCCTTCTTTCACTGCCGCCTCGAGCAAGCGAGCGTATTCAGCATCTATCTCTCGGGCGACACTCACCCGCTCAATACCCGTATGCTGGACGCAAAAGAGCAGCACCGCCCGCTTTCCTCGCTTCACCTCTGTGGTTAATTCCTGCAGATGCTTTTGCCCTCTGGTCGTTACAGCATCTGGAAAAACGCCCAAGCCATTTTGCACCTTGAGCGTCAAACTCTTAACCTCGACAAGACATTCTCGGCGGGTTTCATCCCTATCCGCCTGTGTTAGCAAAAAGTCTATGCGGCTATTCTGCTCTCCGTAAGTGACTTCTCTACGGTGAGACGAATAGCCAACAAGCTCCGCTATTTCGCTCCTATCAAGAGCCTCGCCCACAAGCGTATTGGCAAGCGCTGAGTTGATTCCAATAAGACATCCATCGGCATCTTCCACGAGTTGCCACGTGCACGCATATTTGCGTTTCGGGTTGTGCGATTCGGTATACCAAACTCGCCAACCCTCTCCCTGACAGTGAGTCATCGCACCTGTATTCGGACAGTGCAGGGTGAATTCACTTCCATCTGGCCGCCTGACGTCGGCAAGGAATCGCTTGTAGCGCCTAAGTAAAATCGCTTCCTGCAATGGATGCTCAAAAATCACTTCCGCCTCCTGCTGTCAGCCACCTCATCGTTAGGCAAGTGCAGCTCGCAGTCGAGCGATGGCGATCTGAAGCTGAGCCATGCTCGTGGTAAACGAGATCCGCAACATTGTCTGCGCGGAGGCATCGCCGAAATCTGTGCCTGGGGTCATCGCGACACCATGCTCTTCGAGCATTTTTTTGCAGAACGCTTCGCTGTCGTCTGAGAACGTAGAACAATCGGCATAGACATAAAACGCGCCGGCGATTTCTTGCGGCAGAACGAACCCGAGCGCGGTCAACTCCTCGACCATGTAATCGCGGCGGCGTCTAAACTCCTCTCTACGAGATTCAAGAATGATTTGTGTTTCCGGTTCGAATGCAGCGAGAGCGGCATGTTGCGCAATTGAAGAAGCCGAAATGTACATGTTTTGCGCGAGGGTTCGCGCGGTATCGATGAACGCCTCTGGGACAACTATCCAGCCGAGCCGCCAACCGGTCATACCGAAATATTTCGAAAAGCTGTTGACCACAAACGCCGTATCATCAACTTCGAGCACGCTAGGCAGGTCATCGACGTAGTGTAGACCGTGATAGATCTCATCGACTAGGAAATGCAGCCCCTCGCGCCGAGTCCATCCCGACAAAGCCTCGAGTTGGCTACGATTCAATATCGTTCCTGTGGGATTATTGGGTGAGGCTAGCCACACACCCCGGGTAACATCAGTCCGATGGGCTATCAAGTCTGCAACGCTTGGCTGATAAGACGCAGCGCGCACAACGGGGACCAGTTGAGGACACGCATCGCGCAGTTTGATGAAATTACGCACACAAGGATAGGCGGGATCGGTGATAAGAATACCATCACCCTGCCCGACCAAGAGATGCGCCAAAAGCAGTAAGCCGCCGCTCGCTCCCGGGGTGATCAGTATTCTTTCTGGTGAAATCTCGAGCCCGCGGTGCGCTTGGTAGCGCTCGCTAATCTTAGTCCTAAGCGCTGCAAGTCCTGTGGCCGCCGTATACTGGGTCAGCCCAGCATCCAGCGCGGCCTTGCCCGCCTTCACGATAGGTTGAGCCGTAGAAAAGTCAGGCTCTCCAACTTCCAAATGGACGACATCCTCTCCGGCACACTCCAACTCGTGCGCGCGCTGCATAACACTCATCACCCTAAAAGGCGTGACACTTGCGAGTGCGGCACGGGGTTGGCTGGACGGAATTTCTGCCACGTTGTCTTGCGTTGATAGTTCCTTAGTCATTCGATTTCCATCAATTCGTATTGCGAGGAGCGAGCAAATATTGTACTTGTTGTAAGGTCAGTTAGCAGTGGAAATAACTGTGAAGGATTTTAGCCGCCCAAGTCTACGGTTTCGCGTTCGAACCCGGCCCGCGATTCATCCGGCGGTGAATCACCACTGCTCGGACCGCCACTCAAAGAGGACGGGCAATAATTGATGCACAGGGAATCAAAATCTGCTAGTTTACCGTCCC
>JAFMKB010000084.1 GCA_017853205.1 Gammaproteobacteria bacterium | reverse complement strand
GTGACGCTCTGCACCACACGGCTGAATTCGATCTGCAACCAGCGCGGCAGCTCAAAACCAAATTTACTCGCAAGCACATAGGCGACACCGCCCTTGCCCGATTGGCTATTCACTCTGATAACATCTTGATAGGTGCGGCCTAGATCTCGTGGGTCAATCGGGAGATAAGCGATTTCCCAAGTACTTCCTTCTTCATACACATCCAAGCATTTTTTGATCGCATCTTGATGACTACCTGAGAACGCAGTGAAGACAAGATCACCAGAGTAAGGCTGACGAGGATGCACATCGATCTGAGTGCATTCCCTTACTACCGAGACAATTTTATCCATATCACTCAGATCGAGTTTGGGATCGACGCCTTGGCTATAGAGGTTCATCGCCATTATAACGATATCCATGTTGCCCGTTCGCTCACCATTTCCGAGCAGCGTCCCCTCGACTCGCTGCGCGCCGGCCATCACGGCAAGTTCCGCGGAACCGACAGCGCAGGCGCGATCATTGTGTGTGTGCAGGCTCACAATAATCGAATCACGCTTTTTTATATGACGACAGAACCATTCTATCTGGTCGGCATACACGTTGGGCGTCGACACTTCGACTGTTGAAGGCAGATTGAAAATAATCTTCTTTTCGGGCGTTGGCTGCCAAACTTCGGCAACGGCATCGCACACATCAACAGCAAAATCGATTTCGGTTCCTGTGAAGCTTTCAGGCGAATACTGGAATGTCCAATCGGTCTCCGGCGCCAGCGACGCGCAGCGCTGCACCTCGACAGCGCCCGCTTTGGCAATCGCGATGATTCCTGCCTTATCAGTCTTGAATACTTTTTCGCGCTGCACAACCGACGTCGAGTTATATACGTGAAGAATTGCTCGTCGTGCCCCCTTGAGAGACTCGAACGTGCGCTGAATCAACTCGGGACGCGCTTGGGTTAGCACCTGAATGGTCACATCATCGGGGATCTTGTTCTCTTCGATGAGGTAACGCACAAAGTCGAAGTCCGGCTGCGAGGCAGCTGGGAAGCCGACCTCAATTTCCTTAAAGCCCACTTCGACTAGCAGTGCGAACATCTTCTTCTTTTGCTCGACTGACATAGGCTCGATCAGAGCCTGATTGCCATCACGAAGGTCAACACTGCACCACTTCGGCGCCTCGGAAATCACCTGATCGGGCCAAGTGCGATCTTTAATGTCGATAGTGGCGAATGGCTTGTATTTCGTGTGATCGAACATCTCTTCATTCCTTTTGGGATTGCTATTTGCAAGCTTCGTGTCTGTTTAACGTTCCGCTCATAGACTCGAGGACTGCATTGTAGTGACTTCGCAGGGGTGACTCTACTTCTTAATCAGCTTAAAATTCACTAATATTAGCTAAAAACACTAAAATAAATTATTTTTTTGGTAAATAATGCTCATTATGAGTTTAATAGTGGTAATTACAGAAATAACACAGTGAGGAAGAAAGCAATGGATAAGATCGATAGACGCATCCTCGCAGCACTCCAGAGCGACGGCAACATCACCAATCTTGAGCTCGCTGACAAAGTCGGACTCTCTCCCTCGCCCTGCGCGCGGCGCGTTAAACAGCTAGAAGAGACAGGAGTAATAGGCCGCACTGTCACCCTACTTAATCCGTTAAAGCTCAACCTCAAACTAACTGCGATTATTCATATCAATATGGATCGTCACACACCTGAGCGTTTTGAGGAGTTTGAAAGAACGGTGGCAGAATTCCCCGAGGTCGTAGAGTGCCTGCTCGTTACAGGACAGTCGGCAGACTATCAACTTCGAGTAAGGGTGCCCGACATGGAGGAGTACCAAGCCTTCCTACTCAATAAAATCACACGAATCGAGGGCGTCACTGACGTCCATTCGAGCTTCATTATGCGAGAAGTGGTAAGCAAAACGGAGATGCCGCTTAATCACATGGTTTTAAGCTAACACTGAGTTCACTCGCTTAAGCGCTTGCCGTGGGAGCAATAAAAAAGGCGACTTTCGCCGCCTTTTTTACTAAATACTAATTATTGAGCAATAAATCTAACCATTAGCAGCACGTAGACTGTGAGGCACGATCGCCTCACTACGGAAGCAGACTTGCCACGGCATCGCGCTCTTCGCTTAATTCGATCTCTGACTTATCCATAAGATCTTGGCTAAACGCGTTAATCTCTAAATCCTGAACAATGCTGTATTGGCCGTTTGCACAGGTTACAGGGAACGAATAAATCAGACCTTCGGTGACACCGTAGCTCCCATCGCTGTAGATTCCCATGCTGACGATCTTACCGTTAGTACCTAGCGCCCAATCGCGCATATGTTCGATTGCCGCATTCGCGGCAGACGCCGCACTCGATAGACCGCGCGCTTTGATAATCGCAGCGCCGCGCTGCTGTACAGTCGGGATAAAATCACCCGTAATCCAGTCTTGATCGACGAGGCTAGTCGCCGCCGCACCCGCCACTGTGCAGTGATGAATGTCTGGGTACTGAGTCGCTGAGTGGTTACCCCAGATGATCATGCTCTCGACATCTGTGCTGTGCTTACCAGTCTTGTTCGCTAGCTGTGCCATCGCACGGTTGTGATCCAATCGCGTCATGGCGGTGAACTGACCTGGGTTTAGATCCGGCGCGTTGCGGTAGGCGATAAGCGCGTTCGTGTTAGCAGGATTACCTACAACGAGCACCTTGACGTCTCTGCTTGCATTGTCGTTTATCGCCTTGCCCTGCGCCGAGAAGATGGCCGCGTTTGCTTCCAGCAGATCCTTACGCTCCATACCCGGGCCACGCGGACGAGCACCTACGAGCAGACAGTAATCTGCGTCTTTGAACGCAACGCTCGCGTCATCGGTTTGCACGATTCCTGCTACCAATGGAAAAGCGCAGTCCTCGATCTCCATTACCGTGCCCGCAAGCGCGTCCAGTGCAGGCGTAATCTCCAAGAGTTGCAAGATGACCGGCTGATCGGCACCAAGCATCTCACCCGCGGCGATTCTGAACAGAAGGGAATAACTAATTTGGCCTGCTGCTCCGGTTACAGCGACGCGTACTGGTGCTTTCATGTTGTGTTCCTGTTGGGGGTTGGAATTAGGGATTAAGTGTTAGGTGCCAAGTGCTCGGAGGGACTCCCAGTACAACTACTTATTACTACTAGAAGGTTCTAGATGTCTAGACCGCTACCTGCACCATCCAGCAGCGAATCATAGCAAAAAAACTCTTTTAGCGCTGCTACCACAGTGAGACGCAATTTCTTTCCAAGACAACGCGAATCACACACCCCTGCCAAGCAGCATCGCATCGCCATAGCTGTAAAAGCGATAGTCATTTGCGACTGCCTGTCTGTAGGTCTCCATCAGCATATCGCGATTGCAAAACGCACTGACGAGCATCAATAACGTCGACTGCGGTAAATGAAAATTGGTAATCAGAGCGTCAACTACTTTAAATTCATAACCCGGATAAATGAAAATATCAGTCTCACCACGCGTTGGTGCAAGTTCGCCACCGGCTGCTGCTGACTCAAGACTGCGAACCGTAGTCGTCCCCACCGCAATCACTCTACCGCCGCGCTCCCGACAGGCAGCAACCTTCTCACAAACCTCTTCACCAACGTCGATAAGCTCTGTATGCATTTTATGCTCTTCGATATTGTCTACGCGTACAGGCTGAAAAGTGCCCGCCCCAACGTGCAGAGTAAGATAGGCGGTATCTACGCCCTTCTCTGCTAATTCTACAAGCATTTGCTCATCGAAATGCAGCCCAGCTGTCGGTGCGGCGACTGCGCCGTTCTCGCGCGCATACACAGTTTGGTAACGCTCTTCGTCGAATGCCTCATCCTCTCGCTTAATATAGGGAGGCAGCGGCATGTGGCCATGCTCGACAAAGATCTCCTCAGGCGCTATGCCGTTTTCGAACTGCAATAGGTAGAAATCGCCCTGACGCCCTACCACCTCGATAGGCGGGAGTTCAGCGTTATCAATAGTCAGCAGCGTGCCGGGCTTGGGCGATTTGCTCGCTTTCAGCTGAGCAAGCACCTTATTGTCCTCCATCATGCGCTCAACCATCACCTCGACCCGCCCGCCGGAGGTCTTGTGAGCATAGAGCCGAGCCGGAATTACCCGCGTGTCGTTAAACACCAGCAAATCTTTTTCATTAACGAGCGACAGGAGATCGGCAAAACCTCGATGGGTGATTGCTGCTGTCTCGGTATCGAGACACAAAAGGCGGCTCTGGCGGCGCTGTTCGGCAGGGTAGTGCGCGATGAGATGCTCGGGCAAATCGAAATCGAAATCAGACAGCTGCATGGGTGCTGGATCCTTTAATACTGAGCTCTTAGTGAACGTCCGCGCGCAGTTTACGCGCTCAACTGGCGCATCACCACCCGAACAGTGAAGCAAGTTAACCGACATAAGCGCGCATTATCACATTGCGAAGCGTAGGCAGACTGCTATAATCACGCCCGTCTTTATGACTCTGTGCCAGTGTGGTGAAATTGGTAGACACGCCGGATTCAAAATCCGGTTCCTTTGCGGGAGTGGCGGTTCAAGTCCGCCCACTGGTACCATCTCAGAGTAACGTCCCATCCCTTTCAAACACAAAATTTTAGCCTTAACTCTATAATAATAGCGCTTACTTGATACCTGCCATTACCTCGCTTACTATCAGGATAACTTCCTTTATGGCGGGTATTAAGGCGGGTATATGCCAAGAAAAACTCCTGAGTTACCTGATGTTCAGATTAGAAGACTTAGGCACGGTAAAACTAAGGACGGCAAACCTTGCAAGCGACAGCATGCAGTCGGTGGCGTAACAGGCCTTTTATTGCAGTGTATGCCGCCTGTCGGTAACGAGAGCGTTGGCTCAAGGCAATGGATTCTTCGAGCCACAGTCGGAGATAAGCGCAAGGAGCTTGGCCTCGGTGGCTACCCTTCCATACCCGCCAAAGATGCAAGAGACGCCGCCAGAAAGTTCCTAGCAGACATCAACTCGGGTAAAGACCCAATAACCGAGAAACGGTCACAGGCAGCAAAACTAAGAGCCGAGCAGGCAAAAGAAATAACCTTTGAACAATGGACTAGAAAAACATTTATTCCGGCAGAATCAGCAGGATATAAAGGCGCAGCTCAAGTTCGGCGGTTAAACCAATTACTCAGAGACTATGTTTTCCCTCACGTAGGGCATATGTACTTTGAAGACATCACGAAGCAGGACATCAAAAATATTTTAGACCCAATAATGGGTTTTAAGCTTCCAATAGGTTCTATCAAGAAAGAAACTGGCATGCGCGTCCAACGCTACGTTGACGCAATAATGCAACAGGCTATTTCTGACGGATTGAGAGATAAGGCGAATCCTGCCGGTTGGAAGCACAACCTTGAGACTAGCTACAAACACCTCAAGAAAATTGAAGTCAGACACCAACGCGCCATAGCTTGGCAAGAATTACCTAGTTTCGCTAAGGCACTCATCGAGTTAAACAGCCCAACAAAACTTCGGCCTGACTCTCACTGCTTTCTCTTCATGATACTAACCGCCTCAAGACCCCAAGAAGCTAGATTGATCGATTGGGCAGAAATCGACCTTGATGCGAGAATTTGGCATCAGCCCAAAGGCAAGTACAAAAGCAAGAAACTCGATTGGGACATACCACTAACCTCTACTGCAATTAAGATTCTTAAGGCACAGCCTAGCTTCACAAAACAGCAAGGCCGTGTTTTCTCAACTCTAAACGGCGGTCAGTTGTATGATGCCGCCCTCTCATCATTACCCGACTCGCTTGGATTCAATGCCGTAGCGCACGGTTTCAGACGAACTTTTAAAGCTTGGTGTATGGAAGAACAAGTCAACGATGATGTGTCTGAGCTTGCGCTCAAGCATTGTGAAACAGCATCTACCCGAGCGGCATACGCAGACAACCAACTACTCAGTCACCGCACGAAGCTTATGTCTAAATATGAAAAATTTGTCATGAGCCTGAAAAAACGGGAGATGCAGTGATGACAGAAGACAATCATTGGACCTTGCTCAGAGATTGGCTACTCCGAGATTGGTGGTCTCCAATCGAAGCCTGCCATATTTTTGCTTTGTTGATACGAACAGAGAAGAACGGGGTCTACGGCTCACGCGCAATCCTCTCAGAACACAGACAACACCCTGATTCTGATCTTACTAAAAAGCTCAAAGTCCGCGCAGAGGATTATTTCAAAATTTGGCAGGCATCAAAACATGAGCCTAATAATGACGAATACTATCGATCGAGCATCTCCAAAGAGTTCTTCACCAAAGAGTACTGCGTAAAATGGGCGCAGAAGAAATCGATTAATATCCCGTGGCTAGATTGGGCGATTGAGAGGAAATTTATAAATTTGGAGGCACTACGAACTGATAATCAAATTAACACAAAAGTTACGGCCTCCAACGAGAGCTATGAGACTGCTCGGAATCGACTCGTGTTAATCGCATTGATGGCTAAAATGCTTCGCGATAAAAAATTGAAGCCTCACCTACCATTTGATAATCAAGCTCTATTAGGTGATTACATTGAGAATAATTTCAAAGAAAAGTATCCGCAGAAAGGATTATCAGCGTCAAAAATCAAGAAAATACTGGCTCAGGCAAACAATGTGTTAGAAAAGACCAATGACGATTGTTAAATTATCTTCAATATAATCAATAGATTAAATGTTAAAAAGTTCCGCGGAACTCGTATAAAGTTCCGCGGAAACATCAGCAACCGTTTCTTCTGTAGTTTCTTTCTCCGTTACTAACCATTACGGAGAATCACCTCGTGTCCAAAGCAAATACGACCGAAGTCGAACGACAACAACTTCAAGATCTATCAGACGGAGTAGGCTACTCCTCAGACAAAATCCTCGCTCGATATTACAACACCACTCGCAAGACGATTTGGTGTTGGGCCAAGCAAGGCAAGCTTCCGCCGCCCCGAAAGATAGGAGAAAACACCACTCGTTGGTGCAACCGCGAAATCAAAAAAACGGATGCATCCTTATGAGCCTCCGCAAAAAAATCGATCAGAACTGCAAAGACTGCACCTACGACTCAGCTTGCCCCGGTTCATGGCGGCAACAAGTCGCCCTCTGTAGCATCAAATCATGTCCATTTTGGGACATAAGAGCTAAGCCTACCTCTCCTATACCTGAGTCGACTTTACGTTGGTATGGGGTCAATTTGGACCAATTTCAGCCTCTGACGGCTACTG
>JAFMKB010000083.1 GCA_017853205.1 Gammaproteobacteria bacterium | reverse complement strand
TACCGGCCCAATAATCTTTAAAGCCGAATTCAATGGCGTCACCTTCATAGTAAACTCGCCCTGTGACCAAGCTGTTTGTTCGACCTAAAAAGTTGCTTGCCTCTGCCGCATCACTTCCTAGAGTGATGTTCGCCCCTTCGTTTCCGGCCGTGTTTCTTAGAACAAAGTTGCCCTGGTTGTCGACAAACCCTTCGACTTTAGTTGTCGCCGATTGCGCATTTACTAATACTGCTAATGCTTGAGCGTCGGCCGGCGCTGTGTTCGAAATAATCGTTGTTCCATTGATAGTCAGGCGACGCGTCGAATCAAAGTTGGCGGGGTCTATCGTGATAACGTTACTGGCAGTCGCAGTAACCTTGCTCGTTGCGCGTATTGTATTTACCCAGGTTGCCACGTCCTTGGCGCTAAGAGTCGACCCATTCGTTAGATCCAGCGCGCCTAGAGCTATGCCGTTTAGCGTTAGATCACCGTTTGGAATTAGCGTGACCGTGTTACCCGAAGTATTCGTCTGTTTAGGGATACTGAAAGAAAGCAATGAGCCCTCTGCCGACGCCCCGAGTTTTAACCCTGAGTCAAGATAGGCCGCAGCACCTGTCTTATTTGTATAAGCTGAAATATAGTCGGCGGTAGGCTCGAGCGTAGTCGCTTTCGCAAGACTTGCCGCAAAACCGGCTTCAAGCTCAGTTCCAGCAAGATGATTACGCTGTGCTGTGAAAAGTTGCAGCGATTCTGACTCGGTGAGCGACGGATGAATCGTGATCGAAAACCCCTCGCTGCCCTTGGGTATACGCAGTGACGGTTCTGACGTATTGGTCGTCACCGTTGCTTTTTCGAGAAAATTTGAACGAACGCCAGCGTCGAGTGTTTTAGTTGCGAGTTTAAGCGGCTCAGCGTAGCCGTAGTCAATCGAGACATCGACGAGCTTTGAATTACTCACGCTTTGTTGGACAACAAGCCTGCCTGCACTCGCGATTTGGCTGGTATCAGATATTGCGACTGAAATATTTTCAGAAACTCGTAGCGACGGCTCGATCGTAAATTGCCGACCACTCACGGGTGCCTCACCGAGGGAGACAGTGATTCCAGCATGCTCGAAAACGCTTCCGTTACCTACTGTAGGCTTTACCCCAACAGACGTACCTGTAGCCAAATCAGTGACTAACCACGTCGCCTCGCTAGCACTCCACTGAGCGCTAAAAGGGCCAACTGCAGTCGCTGCATTATCATTGGCTATCGCCGTTATTCCTGCGTCTGGCGTGCCTCCACTATTCTTGGCCTTATAGGTTGTTGCGAGATTGAACAGATCTTGGCCAGTTTCATTATTTTGATCCATGCCGCCTGCATGTATTGTATTTACCGAGTTAGCAAGGGACAAAATTAACGAATCGATGTCGCCACGTAACGGCTCAAAAACGTCATCGCGAAAACTAAGCAAACCGCCTAGTGAACCGCCTTTCAGGGCTCCTACATTAACGTTACTTCCGTAGGGATCAAACATGATAGCGACAGGTGATCCAGGCACGGTTGGAAACACAGCACTCAATGCTGTTGCGCTGTTTAGATCGACAAACTTTGTATTATCACTCGCTCCAGCGAGCTTTACATTGACGCGCCCCGCACTGTCGAAATCGAAATCGAGCTTAGCTAGTTTGGCCATCTCATGCATCAAGTGATCGCGCTGATCAAGAATTGCCGCCGGCTGAAGCGATTGTTTTGTGTTCTTGCCGAGTTGTCTATTAACAAGCGCAAGACTTGCACCTAGTTGATTAAGCTCGTCTATACCTGCCTTTATTTCGCCGATCATTTCAGTTTCTAACGCACTTAGGTCACTCGTTACACTTTGCACGCGTGCGGCGAAAAAATTGGCAGAGCCAAGGAATTCTTGACGATAAGTCTGTTCAGACGGGTTAGTACTTAACGTTGTTGCCGACGAAAAAAATTGATCGATAGCCGAGGAAAGTCCCCCGTTTTCTGAGCCTAAAAGATTAATAACTCGATCGGTATACTTAATCATTGGCTCTTGCGCGCTCAACGCACTTTGTGACGTACGAATACTACTCTCGGCAAATTCATCATACGCACGCTGCACGCCAACGAGACGAGCGCCTGTACCAACATAGCTAACGCCTTGCTGCGCTGGCGCATTCTCCGACATACTGACTTCCTGACGCGAGTAGCCGTCAGAATTGATGTTGGCGATATTGTTACTCACGGTCGACAGCGCCTGCCTATAAAGCTGGGTAGCGGTCGCACCTATGGTAAGTAAATCAGTCATTTCGTGGTCTCAGAACGCGAGGGATCTCAGTAATTGTTCGTCACTAGTCAAATCGCTTGGATCTGTAGTTAGACGCGCCCGACGCAGGTAGTGCTGTGGGTACGGTTCGCGCGTCTAAAGGGTTGCCAACTCGGTTTGCTGTAACTGAGTCTAGCCAGTCGGCGATGCCTAGGCTCTGCCGACTTGCCATCACCTTAGAGACCTCGTCGTAAAACATGTCGTCGAAGAAATCCATTGAATCGCTGCGAAGCAAATCGCTTTGCATTGGCTTAATAGACGCTTTCATAGAATCGGTCATCATCTTTAAGAAAAGTGACTCGAATTCGGCTGCCACTTTTTTGTTAACCGACCCCTGATCAACGCCTGCTTTGCTCGCCGAGCCTTTAAGCGCCGCGAGACCTGCGAAGTCATAGGCGCTCGCTACAGGCATTCCTAATCCAGCCATTTAGATCACCACCAATTGTGCTTTTAAACTTCCCGCGCGCTTGAGCGCTTCGAGAATTGCGATAAGTGCCGAGGGCGATGCGCCTACTTGGTTAACGGCATCAACAATGTCTTGAAGCTCAACACCCGGTTCGAGAACCACCATTTCATTGCGCGGCTCCTCGATTGTTATATCGGCGTTCGTGACCTCCACGGTCTCGCCGTCGGCGAGAGCGCCGGGTTGGCTGACATCGTTGAATGCATCGATTCGAACCATCAACGTACCATGAGACACCGCTGCGGCCCCTACGCGCACCGACCGATTAATCACCGCGGTGCCGGTACGTGAATTAATCACCACGCGAGCCATCGGTTCGCCTGGGTCGACCTCCATTAGTTCGATATCGCTGAGAAAGCCAACCTTCTCGCTCATCTCAGATGGCGCACGAACGGCGATCGACACGGCGTCTATCGCAGTCGCCATGCCCTCACCGTATCGAGCGTTGATCGCAGTAGAAATTGCGTTAGCGGTCGAAAAATCAGCATCGCGAACATTAAGAACAAAGTGGTCAGCGCTTTCAAAGGGCGTTTCGATGAGGCGTTCGAGAATAGCCCCATTGGGTATCCGACCCGAGGTTGGCACACCAATTTCAACGCTACTTCCGGCGGCATCAACGGAGACTCCAGTAACCGTCAGCGAGCCCTGAGCGAGGGCATAGACCTGACCATCTATGCCGCGAAGCTCGGTCATCACCAAGTTGCCACCGCGAAGACTTTCCGCTGTTCCAACAGTTGAGATGTTGACGTCTATCCGCTGTCCGGGTTTTGCGAATGCAGGAACTTCTGCAGTGACCAACACCGCCGCGACGTTGTCCGTCTGCCATGGTTGCTGTGCAAATTGAGTGGCGAGACTAATCAGACTATCACCCAAATCGAATTCCGACACGGGACCGTCGACACTCACGCCGAGGCCCGAAAGCAACGACGAAAGACTCTGTCCTGTTACGCGAAACGTGTTGCCGTCGCCTGTACCTGACAAGCCTGCTACTAAACCAAAGCCTACGAGTTGATTGGTACGCACACCTGCAACGTCAACAAGATCCTTGATTCGATCAGCAAAACTCACGCTAGGCGAGAGCAAGGTGAGTAAGAGAATGAGTAAAAACTTTTTCATGTAATTTCTGCCAAGTGAGACGTTGTTAGCGAACAATTAGTTAGAACGGCCAAAGTCCATAAAGCGCTTTAACGCCCCAAGGACCCTTCGTTGCACGCGCAAGTTCTCCGGCGCCACTGTAGGAGAATTGCGCATTGGCAAGGCGGCGAGACAGCACAGTATTATTTGGCTGGATATCCTCAGGACGAATAACGCCGCGTACGCGGATGTACTCGCTGCCTTCGTTTAACTCGAGTTGCTTTTCACCGAAAACGACGAGATTACCGTTAGCCATAACATCAACAACTATCGCCGAGATGCTACCGTTAAGCGACGCAGACTGACCCGCTGTGCCAGTGCCATTGCTGCTCAATGAAGAGCCGCCGCCATTTATGGTTGAGAAAAATTCACCGGCTGGGAAAAGCGCATTGCGTTGCTCATCTCCTATCACATCGTTAGAGGTAGTTCGCTCTGTCGAGAGACCAGTCACTCGCGATGCTTGCGCGCTCTCATTAAGGATAATCGTAATGATGTCGCCTACTTCGACATTGCCCGCGGCATAAGAGCGTCCCGCGGGATAGAGTCTTGCTCCTTTATCGAAAATTGATCCCGTATTATGTTTAACGTCAGTAACCTCGACAGGATAGGTCAATTCGAAGCTGTCGTTGGCTACCAACGAAGAGGGGCCAGTACTCGAGCACCCAATTAACACGCCAGCGATCGACATAGCTGAAATGAGTTTACTTAAGTGATGCATAATTCTTTCCTTAATGCCGTTTTCGAAATCAACCGCTATCTATTAAAGGTTGTTATTGAGGAATCGAAGCATGCCATCGGTTGCAGCAATCGCCTTTGAGTTAATCTCGTATGCGCGCTGTGTCTCGATCATGTTTACCATCTCTTCTACAACATTCACGTTCGATGCCTCGAGCGCGCCCTGCGTAATCATGCCTGCGCCTTGTGCGCCAGGTATCCCTACAATAGGATCGCCGCTTGAATTAGTACGGGCGAACAAATTTCGTCCTAAAGGCGTGAGACCCGCTGGGTTAACAAAACGAGTGAGCTGGAACTGCCCAACGTTGGCAGCGCCACCTCCGGCTGCAAGTTCTACTGTAATCGTGCCATCGCGTCCGATCGTGACGCTAGCGGCGTCCTGAGGGATAGTAATCGCTGGGATGAGCGACTCGCCTGAAGCCGTTACAATTTCACCTGTGTTCGAGAGTTTTAACGACCCGTCACGAGTATAGGCTGTCGTCCCGTCAGCTTGCTGTACGGCAAAAAATCCAGAGCCGGCAATAGCAACATCGAGCGAATTCTCAGTCGAGATCATGTTGCCTTGTCGATGTACTTTCTCGGTCGCAACAACACGCGTACCCGTTCCAAGCATAAGCCCTGTTGGTGTCTCGGAATTGATGTCGGCCTGCGCGCCCGCCTGAACTATTCGCTGATAGAGAAGGTCTTCGAACATCGCACGGTCTTTCTTAAAACCGGTCGTGTTTACGTTAGCAAGGTTATTCGCAATAACCGTCATTCGAGTTGACTGTGCCGAAAGACCAGTCTTTGCTACCCACATTGAAGCATCCATCGATGATTCCTCTTAGTTCTAAGCTTATCCGGCGCGCATTAGGCGCGAACCGTCTTTATCCATTTCTTCTGAACTTTTTATTACTTTCATCTGCGTTTCGAACGAGCGATAAAAATCTAATAAGTTCACCATAACTTCGACTGCGCTAACGTTGCTTCCTTCCAGCGAGCCTGAATCTACCGATGCAGTGTTCGGGCCGATTGGAATATCGCCCCCCGCTCCGTTCGCGCCTTCTGCCTCGAATAGCCCGTCGCTTCTTCGTACTAGAGTTGCTGCCGACGCATCGCGAATGAGCAACTGGCCTATCGGTTGTGCGGGTTCGGCTTCAGCTGTCGGGTCTTGAAAAAAGACCGTTCCATCCGGCGCTATGTTTACGATCCCGCCTTGAGGGATAGCAATTGCGCCACCGCCTTCTCCTAGCACTAATTGACCTGTGCCTGTTTCCAAGAAGCCGTCACTTGAGACATGCAAGTCGCCGCGGCGGGTAAACGCCACCTCGCCACCTTCGGCTTGCACACCCAATACTGTCGCATCGTTCATCGCAATATCGAGCGGATTACCGGTCTCCATGCGAGTCCCTGTATCTAGCAAAACGCGCTCAACACGCGAAGGAACGACTGGCTGAAAGCGAGTAGGAAATCCTGGGCCGTTGAGAGCAGCCGATTCGGGCCGAGAAGATTGCGATCTCTTGTAGCCAACGGTCGAAATGTTGGCAAGATCATTCGTTAGCTGTACGCGCTGAAAGCTCTGGTTAGAAGCGGCTCCCAATGCAGTAAATATCAGCTTGTCCATTTTAGTTCCTCGGCCTGAGTGTCAGGCTATTCGCCTTATTAGCCTCTGATGTTAATAATCGCCGTCGTCATTGTGCTCGTCGTTTCGATCGCTTTGGCATTAGCTTGGAAGTTTCGTTGCGCGGTGATCAAGTCAACCAGTTCGGAGGTTAGGTCCACATTAGAGCGCTCTCGCGAACCGGCACGAAGCGTACCGAAGCCAGCTGAGCCAGGCTCACCGTAACTCGGCGTACCCGAGTCAGATGTCGAGAAGAAGCTCGAGTCACCGATCTGACGAAGACCCTGTGGCGACGAGAAGTTCGCGATGATGATTTTACCGAGAGACTTCTGAGATCCGTTCGAGTAACTCGCAACAACAAGCCCGTCATCGCCGATGTTTACGCCTACCAGGTCGCCTTCCGGCGCACCGTTCTGTGACTGACTTAATACGGCAAACGGCGAGTTGTACTGCGTACTCGCGGTGTAAGCGATGTTGACCGTAGTACCAGTGATCGAGTCACTCTCCAAAGAGTAGGCACTCAGAGGGGAAACCAGTGTTCCACTCGTATCGAAGGTTAGCTCACCCTTGTCGAGGAAGATGGGTGACCAATAAGGAATGTCATTCTCCTCGAAGTCTGCCTTGTCGGTTGTCTCTTGCCAGCTACCATCCTGATTCTGAACCACGTAAACGTCCGAGGCTCCCTCAGTATCCGGCATCAGCTCAACATAGGTAGATGTACTGCCGAACGCCGCATCGACATCCTCCAGTCCCCAGTCTGAATGACCGGTGATCTGAATAAACGAGTCAGCACCCGTCGTGGCGCCTTTCACAGTAAGCGCGCCTTTACCCTCATCAAACCCAACCTTGATGCCACTTACCGAGCGACCAAGGCTATCAGCCATCAAGTTAATCTTGTCTTGCAGGTGCTTGGTAAATGTACCTATCGAATACTGGCCAAGTTCTAAGTTGATCTGCGACGAGATGCCATCAACGATTACCGTCAGATTTCTATTCGCAGCTGTGACCGAGAAAGATTCAGTCGCATCTACGCCCATCGCATTGCCAACTACC
>JAFMKB010000082.1 GCA_017853205.1 Gammaproteobacteria bacterium | reverse complement strand
ACCTCCGTCTTGCCGATTGGAACTATAGTCTGGACTCGATTATCGACGCCATCGAGGCAAAACGAAGCGCTTAGATGTCTGTATGAAGAAGGTGCAGGTGGTTCTCAAACTGGGTAAGGATATCGCTCATTAGCTCTTCCTTCGAATAACCCGCCACGTCGTACTGCTGCGCACCTTCCAAAAGGGTTACCTCTGCCCGCCAATAATTGCGTTCGGATTTTTTTGTCGGCAACTCAGGGAACGCAACGGAAGGCAGAGAGTACTCGCGCAGTTTAATTTCATAGAGAAAATCGAACTCTTCGCCCTGACCCGCCGTTAACCGAATCAAATTCTCTTCTTCTTCGATTGCCGCGTGCAAGATATTTTGAGTGGTCAACTGCGCTAAAACTTCCTCCATCGCCTGCTTTGCCGTGGTTTCCAGATAGGCCTGCGCCTCGCCCTCTTTGAATCGCCCCAGCATCGCTTTGAGACGTGATTGCCAGCCCTTAGCGCCGGCGGCAACGGGAACGCTCGATGTAGCAATGGGCCGAACACCTCGCACGGAGGGCTCGGCATGAAGCGCTTTCATCAAACCGTAGCACACTAAAATCATCACAATAATCAGCGGTAATGCGCTGCTAATGGCTGCTGTCTGTAACGCAGCAAGTCCGCCTGCAAGAAGGAGCGTAGCGGCGACAGCACCCTCAGAAACCGCCCAAAATATTCTTTGCCACACGGGAGGATTCTCCGCACCGCCGGAGCTAATAATATCGATCACCAGAGAGCCTGAATCTGAAGAGGTCACAAAAAAAGTCACAATCAGCATCGTTGCAAGTGCCGACGTGATTGCTGTTAAAGGCAGTTGCTCGAGCAGGACAAAAATTGCTGTGGGCATATTATTTTGCACAGCCGACGCCAAGCCCGCGCTCGATTCATGTAATTCCAGCCACAGACCACTATTACCGAATACTGTTAGCCATAGAAAAGTAAAACCTGAAGGAACGAGTAGCACGCCCAGAATGAATTCTCGAATCGTACGTCCCCGAGATATCCGCGCGATAAACATGCCGACAAACGGAGACCATGAAATCCACCAGGCCCAATAAAACAAAGTCCAATTCCCAATCCAATCGTTCGGCTCATAGGCATAAATCCGAAACGTCATATCGACGAGACCCGAAAGGTACATGCCAATATTCTGAATCAAGCTACTAAGTAACATGACAGTTGGGCCTGCAAATAAGACGAACGCCATGAGTAGCAACGCCAAGAGCAAATTCAACTCGCTTAGCCTCCTAATACCTGCATCTAACCCCGCAACGACAGAGACTGTTGCCGCACAGGTAATCGCTGCAATCAGTGCAACTTGGACTAAGACTGACACTGGCAAACCAAACAGATAATTGAGACCTGCATTTACCTGCATTACCCCGATTCCCAGCGAGGTTGCAACACCGAACATCGTGCCTAAAATGGCAAAAATGTCGACTGCGTTACCCAACTTACCGTGAATCTTTTCGCCAATAACGGGATACAGTGCCGAACGCAGAGTGAGCGGAAGGTCGTGACGAAACGCAAAATACGCAAGCGCGAGCCCTATAATGATATAGATAGCCCATGCGTGAAGTCCCCAGTGAAAGAACGTTACCTGCATCGCATTGCGTGCTGCGTCTATTGTGCCGCCTTCACCAATGGGAGGCTCTAGAAAATGCGTCATCGGCTCGGAAACGCCAAAAAACATCAATCCGATTCCCATGCCTGCGCTGAATAACATTGCAAACCAACTGCCGTAACTGTACTCAGGTTCCGAGTCATCCGCACCGAGTCGTAGATGCCCAAATCGGCTGAACGCGAGATAAATGACTAGCATAAAAAAGCCGGCGACAGAGCCCATATAGAGCCAACCGAGATTGGTAAGCAGCCAAGACTGAAGATCTGAAAATAAAAGCGACGCGTGCTCACTGAAGAGTGCGCCGTAGAGGCATACGGCAATAATAAGACCAGCAGAAATAAAGAATACTGGCTTATTCAAGGTCGACTCTGGTTCCTCGGGCGTCTCGGGATCCAGATTATTCCTTACTTGGTCTAGCATAATATTTCCTGGTTGATTCGTGCCTATTTCGGGATCGAATTGCGAGACCCTTCAGATCCACGCAGGTTCTTCTTTTTATTCATGGCTGAGGCAGCCTAGTGCGTCGCGCAGAGGCGCTAAAAACTCGTTATAGCTGCGCCATTGGTCTACGCCACTCTTGCTAATCGGCTGTCTAACTTGTTCCGAACTCGGTGTTCTGACACTGCGCTTATTTCGATAAAACTCAACGCATGCCTGTTCGAATGGCAGCCCACAGAAATCGAGAAGCTTACGCACCTCACCTTCTAAATCATCGATAAGTTTTTCGTTCTCAATTCTATGCACAAAACCGGGAAGCACGTCGTCCCAGTGTGCCATCAGATCAACATAGTCTCGATAGTAGGTGCCCATGTCTTCGAGCGAATAGGTAAATTCCTGTCCTTCGGCGAAGAGCTGTTTAAAACCACTGAAGCAACAGGCCATTGGCCCGCGCCTTGCGTCTATAATTTTGGCATTGGGGAGAATCAGCTTAATGAGTCCAATATGACGAAAGTTATTGGGCATCTTGTCTATGAAAAAAGGTGCACCAGCACGATGAATCCTAGTCTGCTCAATAAATTCCTCGCCAAATTCTGTCAGCTGCGAGTGCGATAGTTGCGCTAGATTTGCCGGATAGGCTAAGTAGTCATCTCGCTCACGTGCCAGTTTGCCCGCGCCTCGCCCTTGCCCGAGCCTGCGGAGCCTTTGCGAAAGCGCGAGGATGTTAGGCAGCTCGAGCGTTCCATCCACGAGACTATGTGAAGCGAGAATTTGCTCGACAAGTGTTGAGCCAGCACGTGGTAGCCCGAGAACAAACAGAGGGTCAGGGGCTGTGCAGCCCGCGCCCCGCTTGGATTCGAAAAGCTCACGCGTGCAAACTATTTTTTGCGCGGCAATATCCTCAGTCATCGAACTGGCACGATAGCGGCTCTGTGCCTTTTTGAGCGCATTGCCCTGAGCGTAATAGTGAAAAGACTCGGCGAAAGAGTTTCTGTCTTCGAAAGCCTTGCCTAAAGCAAAATTTATGTAGACGCGATCGTTATGCGCTAAGCGGGGGTGCGAGACCTGCTGCTGCATAGAAGAAACCTCGTCATCAGTAAACTGATAAACCTTAAGATTAGCGAGCGAATAATAAGCTTCACCATGACTCGGATTGCTGGCAAGGGCACGATGATATGATGCAACCGCTGCATCGTAATCACCCAGTGTTTTCTGCGCATGACCAATTGAAGTTAGTGTGAGGCTATCGTTCGGCAAGAAATCGAGTACGCGTGCGAAAAGCGTTAATGCTTCTTCGAAATCGCCGCTCTGCATTGCTTCAACAGCCGCGAGAGAAATAAATTGGGGGTTGTTCGGATTACTTGCGAGAAGTGCCTGCGCTTGCGTGCGTGCCTCGACAAAACGCTGACGTTTTCGCAAAGTCTGAATGTAGTCGATGTGAACCGGAATGTTCTTTGGCGCGAGATCATGCGCGCTAGCGAGTAGCGTTTCAGCGTCATCAAGCACGCCCAATCGATTGCCGATATCGGCAAGCAAGCGCATCCCTTCGACGTTAGCAGGATCTCGTAACAGATATTGCCTACACAAATCCTCGGCTTTGAGTAACTTACCCTGCGAGATTAAATCGACGACTGCTACCAGAGGTTTAGGCTGACTCAGTAGCTGCTTTAACTGCGCGCTTACCTGTTCGTGGAGTTGAGGCCGATCGAGTTGCCGCAACATCTGCAACTGCCCTTTGTAGCTCGCCTCTAACGCGGGATTGTAATGGCACGCCCAACTGTAGGCTCTGAGTGCCGACTCGGCATCGCCGCGTGCCCGATGATTATGCCCCTCTTCTTGATACGCGCGACCATGAGTGGGAGCACACTCGAGAAGCGAAGCGATCGTCGCAAGCGCGCTATCTGTGTCGCCTAAATAGCGCTGTGAGACAGCGATGAGATAAAGCACCTCTTCGTTGCGCGGGTGCTCTGAGCGCAGTGGCAGCAGCAGAGAGAGTGTCGTTGCGAACTCTTTGTTCGAAATAGCGCGAGTAGCCCTTTCGATTGAAGCGGTCAACTCGGCTGCAATCGCATCGCCTGCAGCCGATACTGCTGCGGGCTCAGAGGCTGTCGGATTTCGGATTTCACTCATCTCTTGGATCTTCGGCTCCTCCGCCTCTGACGCCCTATGTGACTCTCTCATGTTGTTTACTGTGATAACCGTTGCGGGTTGTCAGTACCCAATTGATACTCGTCGGTAATAGACGAGAACGAGAACGCCCCTGTTGCGGGGCGTTCAACTAACTTCTATGCCTAGAACTACTGAGTTCTAGAAGTCATAAGAGACTCTAACTCCCATCGTTCGCGGTCTCACGTAGTTCACGCGGTCCCTATCGAAGTTATACGAACGGGCTATTTCGGCACGTTCGTCACTGAGGTTCTCGGCAAAGAATTCAGCCGACCAGGAATCTGAGGTAACACCAGCGCTGAATCCAAACAGCGTCCAGCTGTTCAATTTATCGCGATTTATCGACACGATATCACTGTAAGATGACGCCGAATGGGCAATCTGCGGCATGACGTGTGCAACCATTCCCGAGCCAACACTCCATTCATAGCGCGCACGCAGATTCGCTTGACGCTCCGGCGCATAGGCTAGTGAATCGCCGAGGGTCACGTCATTCGTAGGCGTTATGACTCGCGTAATTTCGGTGTCTAATAGAGAGAACGCACCAACGACTGTTAAACCCGAAATCGCAGGTGGCGCCCAAATAAAGTCACCTTCAACACCTTTTATCTCAGCGTCCGCTGCGTTGTCTGAGAAGAACAGATTAGTAATCGACGGATCAAAGATGGTGGTCTGTAGTCGCTCAATTTCTGCGAAGAAGACGCTGCCGTTGAAGCGAAGCGTGTAATCTAACAGGTCTGTCTTCCAACCGAATTCATAGTTAGTCATGTCATCCGTGTCTATCGCATACGGCACGGTGAACGTGCCTGCGGGATTTGTCGCGCCGCCCGGGCGGTTCAACAATCCTGGACGGTAGCCCTCGGAGAAGGTCGCATAAAGGAGTTGATTGTCGTTCGGCGTCCAAGTCACGCTCGCTTTGGTAATCACACCATCCGTTGACGCAGTATCGGGACGCGGATCTGCAAACAAGGTATCTAGATTATTTCCCGCATTATTGTCTGTTGTTGCGCCAAAGTTACCGAAAGAACCGGCTGCGCTGCCTACAAGATCAACCTCGACGTCGTACCAACGCGCTCCTACTGTGACGGCGAACTCATCATTTAAACGAATCTTCGCTTCACCGAAAATGCCTGTCTGCTCATCTGTACGCAGCACATCGTTACGGAATATAACGCCGTTAGGCCACTGGCTTTGATCGCTCGTTGAGTTTTTAGCCGAAAAATTCGGTCCGAAGCCTGTCTCGCCATTGAACGCAATCGCCTGCCGCGACCCTAGGTACGTAAAGTCATTCTTCTCGGCGAGGTCAAGCGTGCTATAGAATCCACCAACTGTTGCGCTCACCGTGCGCTCAGCATCGGTCGAAAAGCGCACTTCATGACTGCTAACTTCTGTCTGCGAAGTACTCTTTACAAACATATTTGGCGCCTGACAGGTTCCGCTCGGCGCACTCGCGCCCGGGTAGGTCACACTTCCATCACAGATGTAGTAAGGCAGATACTGACCGACGAAAATATAGTCCGCATAGTCAATAAACTGATCGGTTTCACGATCGGTGAAAGCGCCAGTGTAGATCGCTTCTAATTCACCAATGCGACCGGCGAGAGTCCAATTTGTGTTGCTAAAGGCATCTTCTAAGGAATCGTCTTCGTAGCGCTGAATCTCAAGATCGCCTAGATTGGGGTCTGCGAAAAACACACCATCGGTTTCGAGTTCTTGCTCGGTGTGAGCAACGGTTAGCGACCAGTCGTCGTTAATATTCCAAAGTGCTGATAGACGGACGCCAGAGTACGTTGTGTCATTAAAATCTTCTTCGACACGCGTTGAATTGTCCGCGTCGATAAAGTTCACGCCACTAAGGTCTGCTGTCGACTGGAACCCTTTTCTACCCGCGCTGACTGGCAGGCCATTGCTTCGCACCGTCCCTTCAGGCCTGAAACGCGCGCTCTCGGTCAGATTCCGCTGTCCGACGACGTTATCGATATAGCCGCCTTGATTGTCGACATAAACCACGCCTCGCACGGTGAGCTTCTCGTTGATAGGAACGTTTACCATCGCCTCAACGTTGTTGCTCATTTCTCCTTTATGAGTGAAAGCAGTGCCAAGATCGATACTCGCGTAATTCCCGCTCGGGTCTGGCTTGTTGGTGATCAGTCGAACCGTACCGGCCTGAGAGCTAGCACCGAAAAGAGTGCCCTGTGGTCCGGACAATACCTCAACCCGGGCCAAGTCAGCGGCATAGACATCGAGATTCCGACCGGGCTGGGAAAGAGGCTGCTCGTCAAGATAGAGTGCAACGTTGGGTGCGAGGCCTGCAACGCCGGCTACAGTCAATCCTGGCGTAGTAGACGCAACGCCGCGGATATAAATTGTGTTTTGACCGGGACCGGTGCCACCGGCGGTCACGTTGGGTAACTGGAGGAGATAATCTTCAAAATTCGAAATCCCGAGTTGATCTAGGGATTCTTCACCTAGCGCAGATACGGCCACGGGAATGTCCTGCATGCTCTCGGTACGCTTCGTTGCGGTCACCAGAACTTCTTCAATTTGTGCGTGGGCTGTGAAGGCCGTAGACGCGAGAGCGACCGCGAGACCTAATTGCTTTTTGCGAAACTGACTACCAAACATACATCTCCTTTCCTATCTTTCTTTGCTGAAATACAGAGCTTCAAACAGCAGTAGTTAGGACTGCCTGCTTGAGCCTGCTTAATTGACGCGCCGCACACCTTGATAACCTTACCAAGCAGCGTATAGGTGCTGTTATTTAAGTCGCTATTATATAGAAGTAAAAGTAAATTAGTAGCCCAAAACTCAAATTCTCCCAAAGAAGCGCGCTATCGCTTTGATAAAAATTTAATTTTTCATATAAAAAACAGAAATATATATCAGAAATAAAGTGATTGGGAGCTTTAACTCTAGAAGGAGTAAGTATAAATTTATTTAGATCTCTAAATAATTAACAAAGCCAAAGACGCCTTAAGGGGACAATTAATAGCAGCGTATCTCCACGTCTTTGCACTAGAATGAAGTCAGCACAGGATCCA
>JAFMKB010000032.1 GCA_017853205.1 Gammaproteobacteria bacterium | reverse complement strand
TGGGAGGAACAACCTTGCCCACGCGGCTCATATGATAGACGAATTGTGATGCCATAACGCTCTCTTAATAGTCGAAAATACTTGGTCTGTAGAGATGTTTACCGAAAATACGTGCCGATTGTACAACATGGAAATAGTAAATCGGTCGTCGTGACGCGGGTTGGAGGCAAAACTTGTCCTCTTTGTCTTTAGCCTGAGTGGGGGCGGCCAACTTTTTCTCGATTAATTGTTGCATCGCCGGTAGCGAGCGCCAGCAGTGACACCTGTCTGAGTAATCATGACAGCTTGTTGTCCTGATAGGCTCGGAACGATCTTTTCCGGTTCGCTTACGGCTACTAAAAGATGCCGAAAGGCGCCCTATCATGTAGAATTGTCAGGCTAAATTATGCCCATTTGTCGCTTTGTCCGGAGTAGAAGATGTTTAAGACCGATGTCAGCCTCGCCGAGTTCGATCCCGAAATAGCCGTTGCCATGGAGGCCGAGCGCGTTCGGCAAGAAGAGCATATTGAACTGATTGCATCGGAGAACCATGCTAGTCCCTTTATCATGGAAGCGCAGGGCTCTGTGCTGACTAATAAGTACGCCGAGGGCTACCCGGGTAAACGTTACTACGGTGGCTGCGAACACGTTGACGTGATTGAGCAGCTCGCGATCGATCGGGCAAAAAAACTGTATAACGCAGACTACGCCAATGTACAGCCTCACTCCGGTTCGCAGGCTAACGCAGCTGTTTACATGGCGCTGATGGAGCCAGGCGATACCGTGTTAGGCATGAGCCTCGCTGATGGCGGTCACCTCACGCATGGTGCAAGCGTGAGCTTTTCAGGACGCATCTACAAGGCAGTGCAATATGGGCTCAATGCTGAAACGGGCGAGATCGACTATGATCAAGTTGAACGCCTCGCACATGAGCATAAACCGAAGATGATCATGGCGGGTTTCTCAGCCTACTCTAAAATTGTCGACTGGCAACGTTTCCGTGATATCGCAGATGCCGTTGGCGCGTGGTTTGTTGTCGACATGGCGCACGTTTCAGGCCTTATCGCGGGTGGTGTTTATCCTAGCCCTGTAAATATTGCCGATGTCACAACATCGACTACACACAAAACGCTGCGCGGACCGCGCGGCGGCATTATCCTTGCCCGATCCAATCCCGAACTCGAAAAGAAGCTTAATTTCGCGGTGTTCCCCGAAAGCCAAGGCGGGCCGCTTATGCACGTGATCGCTGCCAAGGCGATCTGTTTTAAGGAAGCGATGAGCGATGAGTTTAAGGCATATCAAGCGCAAGTTGTTGCTAATGCGCGTGAAATGGCCAAGGGATTCATGGCGCGTGGTTACGATGTGGTTTCAGGCGGTACAGACGATCATCTGTTCTTACTCAGCCTAATTAAACAGGATATTACGGGTAAAGACGCAGACGCAGCGCTTGGGCGTGCAAATATTACTGTAAATAAAAATGCTGTACCAAACGATCCTAAATCGCCGTTTGTCACAAGCGGCTTGCGTATTGGATCACCCGCGGTAACCACGAGGGGCTTTAAAGAGCCAGAGGTTGCTGAATTGACATCTTGGATGTGTGACGTGTTGGATAACATCGAAGATGAAGCGGTCATCGCCGACGTGAAGACAAAGGTGCTCGAGCTGTGCTCGCGCTTCCCTGTTTACGGCTAAGCCATTTTTCGATTACTGAGGCTCATCTGACAGCAATGACAGAGAGCATATTTCGCTTGAACGGAACGTAAGCCATGCATTGTCCTTTTTGTAGTGCCGTAGACACCAAAGTAATTGACTCACGGCTCGTTGCCGAGGGTAATAATGTGCGTCGGCGCCGAGAATGCATCACCTGCGCCGAACGGTTCACGACCTACGAGGCGGCAGAGCTCGTGATGCCGCGGATAATAAAGGCAGGCGGGATACGCGAACCCTTTAACGAAGATAAAATGACGGCCGGTCTAATGAAAGCGCTGGAAAAGCGGCCAGTTAGCATCGAGCGGGTCGAAGAGGCAGTGACCAAAATAAAAGCGAGTTTGCGCTCAACGGGTGAGCGTGAAATCGATTCGCGCACTGTGGGTGAACTTGTGATGAGTCAGCTGCGGGATCTCGACGAAGTGGCGTTTGTAAGATTCGCCTCAGTCTATCGAAGCTTCAAGGATCTCAACGAGTTTCGTCAGGAAATCGATCGGTTATCGAACGAGGAAAAATCTGAGGGGTAGAATTTGCTAGCGCATCGAATTCCACCCTGCAATTCGAACACCTCGCATTCTTCATCGTTTTTTCATTCTTTTCGCGCCTAAGGCATCCCCTTATGCAAACCCTACGTAATACCGAGCTCGACGGGCAACAGGCATCGTGGCCACAGTATATGCGGCGTGCGATCGAACTCGCAGCGTCTGTGTTTACCGCCGCGCCAAATCCTCGCGTCGGTTGCGTGATCGTGAAAGAGGATGCTCATGCGGGTGACAGGGTGTTGGGCGAAGGCTGGCACAAGGGCGCGGGGTTGCCGCACGCCGAGCCAAACGCGATAGCGGATGCCCACCGCCGAGCCGCAGAGGCGAGTGGTGATACATCAGTGATTGAATCGCGGCGCGCGCAAGCACAACGTTTGCCGGCAGGCGCTACGGCTTTTGTGACGCTGGAGCCTTGCTGTCATACGGGGCGAACAGGTCCGTGCAGTTTAGCGCTTATCGAGGCCGGCGTAGAACGTGTTGTCATTGCGAGCCGAGATCCTAATCCGAAGGTAAGCGGCGGCGGAATTGCTGCGCTTGAGGCCTCCGGCATCGAGGTTTTTTTCCTACAGGATTTCGAAGACTCTGCGCGACGTCTGAATAGAGGTTTCTTCAGCCGGCTCGAGCGACAAAGACCTTTCGTGCGATGCAAGCTCGCGATGAGCTTAGACGGCCGTACTGCGTTGGCGAATGGTGAAAGCAAGTGGATAACCAGCGAAGCGGCGCGAAGCGATGTGCAGCGACTACGTGCAGAATGCGACGCAATCGTAACGGGAATCGAGACCGTATTGGCCGACGACCCATTGATGACTCTGAGGCCGTCAGAGATGGGGCTTAGCCCGCAGCAACTTGAGTACAACGAACACCGCTTTTTAACTCCGCCGATTCGCGTTGTTCTCGATAGCAAGGCTCGCCTAGGTGACTCTGCAAAAATAGTAATAGGAAACGGCCGTTGTTTAGCCTATCGGCTTGACGGGGCGGTGGGATCGGCAGCTGCGCCATCGCGCTACGAAAATCGGTTTGCGCCGAGCGCCAATGTGTCTGATTCAAGAGTGAGCCTGCCTTCTGTGCTAGACTCGCTCGCGAGTTTAGATGAGTGTAACGAAGTTTTAATCGAAGCTGGCGCGACACTTAGCGCGAGTTTTATTGAGGCCGGCCTCGTTGACGAGTTGATCGTTTATATTGCCCCCAAGTTATTGGGCAGAGACGGTCGGCCGCTGCTCGGAATAAGCGGGCTCGATCGATTGAGTGATGCGCTTGATTTTGATGTCGACGCGGTTGAGCGGATTGGTGCAGATATCAAAGTAACGCTGAGGCCTCGCTGAGGCGGAGTGACGCTTAGAAACAGTAGCGTCTGAAATGTAATTTTTAAGGTGGCACATGTTTACAGGAATTATCGAGGCGACGGGTTCTGTTGCTAACCTCACGCGGATCCGCGAAGAGTGGAGGCTCGTCATTGCAGCCGGTGGCCTTTCGCTTGCCGACGTGAAGCTCGGAGACAGCATCGCTGTCAACGGTTGCTGCCTTACAGTTGTCGAATTTGACGAGAGTCAGTTCGCTGCCGACGTCTCTAACGAGACGATGAACTGCACGAGCCTTGGCCAGCTCAAAACTGGCTCACGAGTAAATCTCGAGAAAGCGATGCAGGCAACGAGTCGTTTTGGTGGCCATATTGTTAGCGGACACGTGGACGGTGTGGGTTCTCTCATTAGCTCTGCGCCCGATGGGCAGAGTATCCGTCTAGTTTATGAAGCACCCAAGGAGCTCGCGCGCTACATTGCAGGTAAAGGCTCTATTTGCATAGATGGCACCAGCCTCACGGTTAATGCGGTAAACGGAGCTCAGTTCACGGTAAACGTGATCCCACACACGCAGGTCGAAACCATAATAGGCGACTATGTTGTGGGTCAAAAAGTAAACCTCGAAGTGGATCTCGTTGCACGTTATTTAGAACGCTTGATGCTAGGCGAAAAGGCCGCACAGGCTCATGGTTGGAAAGATCATAGCCAGAATAGCAAGACGGGTGGGATCGACGCCGACTTCCTCGCCGAGCATGGGTATAAATAGCGTCATTAGTGGCGTCTGTTAGGTGCGGAAATTTTTAACGCAGCGTTTAGAAACTACGCGCTCTTAACTTAGACCCGCGCTAAAATTACATAACAAAGCGAACAACTCGCTCGAAGGGAATTAATCCAAAGTCATGAAACTGAATACTGTCGAAGAAATCATCGAGGACATTCGCCAAGGCAAGATGGTCATCCTTATGGATGATGAAGATCGCGAGAACGAAGGCGACCTGATTATCGCTGCCGAATGTATCACCACGTCCGACGTAAATTTTATGGCGACCAACGCCCGTGGTCTTATCTGTCTCACGCTCACGCGCGAGCGTTGCGAATTTCTAAAACTGCCTCTTATGGTCGATGAGAACAACACGCCTTATAGCACGAATTTTACAGTGTCTATTGAGGCGGCCTCGGGCGTGACAACTGGCATTTCTGCCGCGGACAGGGCGCGAACTATTCAGGTTGCAGTTGATCGCGCTAGCCAGCCAAACGATATCGTTCAGCCGGGGCATATTTTTCCTATTATGGCGCAGCCGGGCGGTGTACTGCGCCGCGCGGGGCATACCGAAGCAGGCTGCGATCTTGCCCGACTAGCAGGGTTTATGCCTGCGGCCGCGATTGTCGAAATTATGAATGAGGACGGCACGATGGCGCGCCGCCCCGATCTCGAACTATTCGCCGAAAAGCATGGGCTCAAAATCGGCACCATCGTCGATCTTATTCACTATCGGATTGCAAATGAGCAAACTGTGTCGCTTGTTGGTACCGAAAAAGTTGAGACTCAGTTCGGTGAGTTTGACTGTCATACTTATCGCGATTCGATCAGCGGCAGCATGCATCTAGCCTTTACTAAAGGTGAGATAAAGGCTGAAGAGCCGACGCTCGTGCGTGTGCATATTCCCAATACCGTTCGTGATATTTGCGAGGTCTATAATGCCGAGCGCACCAGCTGGTCTTTCTCGAGCGCATTGAAGCGAATCAACGAAGAAGGAAGCGGTGTCGCCGTGTTATTATCTGGCGACGACTACGGCCAGCCGTTAGAACAGGATATCGCCTCAGCGCTAGCTCGCGATAAGGAAGCAAGCTCGGTCAGTCGCAGCGGAAGCGACGTGACTATCGGCACGGGCTCGCAAATTTTGCGCGACCTCGGTGTTGGCAAGATGCGGTTACTGAGCTATCCGGCTCGATTCAACGCGATATCAGGCTTCGACCTCGACATTGTCGAATTTGTTGAATTCGAAAAGTAAAGTTTAAACTCCTCACTCGGCAGCATAGTGAGCGAACATAGAGAGTATTCAGATGAGCACAATCAAAACAATCGAAGGCACTTTTGTTAACGCATCGGCGCGCTACATCATCGCGGTTGCCCGCTGGAACGGCTTCGTAGTCGAGAGCCTATTAGAGGGCGCACTCGATACGCTACGCCGTCATGGCGTAGCCGACAAAGACATTTTGATCGTCAGAGTACCTGGAGCCTTTGAGCTTCCTCTCGCGGTAAAGAAACTTGCTGCGCGCGACGATTGCGATGCGGTCATTGCATTGGGCGCAGTGATTCGAGGTGGTACACCGCATTTCGAATATGTCGCGGGTGAATGCGTGAAGGGCCTTGGTCAAGTTTCGCTCGATTCCGGCAAGCCGGTGACATTCGGCGTGCTCACGGTCGATAGCATAGAGCAGGCGATAGAGCGTTCGGGTACCAAAGCGGGGAACAAAGGCGCCGAGGCTGCAATTACAGCAGTAGAGATGGTTAGCCTACTTCGTCAGTTGGACGCGTAATGACAACGCTCACCAGCCAAGCGGCTGCCGGGGCGTTAGCCGCTAAGACTCGACTGCCGGTTGCTCAGCGGCGTAAGGCCCGTCGTTTGGTCGTACAGGCGATGTATCAGCACTTGCTGTCGGGTTCGACACCGGGGGCGATTGAAGAGGAGTTTCGTGAGGAGCACACGGGCAAGGTTGACTGGGAATACTTTACTGAAATACTAGTCGGCATAGTTACCCATCGAAATGAGCTCGATACGCATATCGAACCCCTGCTCGATCGCAAAGCATCGGCGCTCGATCCTATCGAACAAGCCGTGCTTTATTTGGGAACCTATGAGTTTGCAAACCGCATCGATGTTCCTTACCGAGTGGTCATAAACGAATGTGTTGAACTGGCCAAGGTTTTTGGTGCTACCGACGGGCATAAATATATTAACGGTGTGCTTGATAAATTAGCACTGACCCTGCGGCCTCTAGAGACCAAAAGCCGCGCCTAGATCGAGGCTGCCCTTGTCTTATTCTGAGTTCGAACTCATCAGGCGTTGTTTCATCGATCAAGGACTTAGCTTTGATCGCAGCGGGGTCGCGCTCGGCATAGGCGACGATGCCGCTGTCGTGTGTCCTCCCGACGGCATGTCTCTTGCCCTATCGTTAGACACTCTCGTCGAGGGCGTGCATTTCCCCAAACAGGCTCCGGCTCGATTAGTTGCCCGACGCGCGCTGGCTGTAAATTTAAGCGACATGGCGGCCATGGGCGCCGAGCCCTTGTGCTTCACTCTCGGCCTTACGCTACCTCAGAGTGATGACGACTGGGTCGCAGAATTTTCTGCTGGACTGCTTGAGAGTGCCAAGGCCGCTAACTGTCCTCTGGTCGGTGGCGACACGACACGCGGGCCGCTTGCCATTACGATCCAGATTCATGGCTTTGGTAAGGCGGAGGCATTGCTGCGGAGATCGTCGGCGCGAGTTGGCGATATTATCTGTGTGACCGGTACGCTAGGCGATGCTGCGACTGCGTTGCTTTTGCTAGGCGGGGAGTCGCATCTCGGCCCGCAGTTTACCTTTACATCAGCGCCGTCTGAGTCGCAGAAGCAGTTACTTTTGGACAGATACTACACGCCGCAGCCAAGGACGAATTTTGCGCTGCGCGCCCGTGAACAAATTAACGCATGCATCGATCTGTCGGACGGATTGCTTGGCGATCTTGCTCACATTCTCGATGCGAGCGTTGTGGGTGCGCTAGTAGACCTCGAGGCACTGCCGTTTTCAGAGACCTTACAGGCCGTGCTAAGCGCCGATCAGCGAGAGCGTGCCGCTCTGAGCGGTGGTGATGACTATGAGCTATGTTTTACCGTACCACCTGAGTCGCTCGCTAGCGTCCAAGCAATCGGGCAGTCGCTGTCTCTGGCAGTTACGCCTGTTGGCGAGATTTGTGCCGCAGCGGGTCTTTCGCTACGCAGAGCAGGGGAGCCGATTCAGTCGGTCTCGCCGGCCTATCGTCATTTTTGATCAGCGCCTGAGAACGAAAAATCAGCAGCGACGGGAATGACAAGACACAGTAACAAAGAGGCGTGATCAAGATGGCCAACCTAGCACCAAGGTCGATTTGGACTAACCCGATCCATTTTCTGGCCTTCGGATTTGGCAGTGGCGCTGCACCTGTCGCGCCTGGCACCTTTGGTACGCTGGCGGCAATGCTGCTTTATTGGCTCGCGCCTCCCTTGTCGCCAATGGTCTATTGCGTGCTGCTCGTCGTTACCACAGTGCTTGGTATCTGGCTGTGCGGACGCACGTCCAAAGACCTCGGCGTGCACGATCATGGCGGTATAGTTTGGGACGAGTTCGTCGGTTATTGGATAACGATGTTTATGGCACCGGCGGGCGTAATTTGGATGCTCGTGGGCTTTGGGCTTTTCCGCGTTTTCGATATCGCCAAACCATGGCCAATCAAATGGGCGGATGAGAAGGTTGAAGGGGGATTAGGAATCATGCTTGATGACGTAATAGCGGGTATACTTGCCTGCTTATGCTTGCAGGGCATGGTTTTTTTCGTCGGCTAGTAGCCGCACCCACGCTTTTGTATAGGCTCGCGAGCAAGCGGTGCTGGCCAGATGCCTTCTCGAGCCTATGACCGCACTGCAGCTATCGAATTACAGCCGCGCATAAGATGCAGCGGAAGAGGATTAGTCTTTTGTCAGTAAAGTTTGTAGCATCCGCCGAACTTCCCACGCAGTGGGGGCCATTTACTCTGCACGGGTTCGAAGATGAGAGTACGGGCAAAGAGCATGTCGCGCTTGTCTGCGGCGACATATCCGGCGATGAACCTGTGTTGTGTAGGATCCATAGTGAATGCCTTACCGGCGATTGCCTGTTTAGCCTGCGCTGCGATTGCGGACCTCAGTTGCAATATGCGATGAAGGAAGTGGGCAGTCTGGGGCGCGGTATGATTCTTTATCTGCGCCAAGAAGGGCGCGGGATTGGCCTGCTCAACAAGATTAAGGCGTATGCACTACAAGACAGTGGCGCGGATACTGTTGAGGCAAATGAGCAGTTGGGGTTCGCAGCAGACGGGCGCGAGTACGAAATCTGCAAGCCGATGCTCGAGCATCTTGGCGTGAGCGCTCTGCGCTTGCTTACTAACAATCCTGCGAAGGTTGATTCGCTCAAAGCGATGGGATTCGATGTGTCTGAAATAGTCCCTATTCAAACAGGTTCTAATCCGCACAATGAAGGCTATCTGTCGGTGAAGGTGGCGAAGATGGGGCATCTTCTAAAATAGCTAAAGAGACCTTTCCATGAGCTTTTTAACAGCGCATCTAACCGCCTCTTCATCAGCTCGTCTAGCAGCCTTTTTATCAGTGATTTCGATAGTCTTTCCAGCAACCGATGCGAGCACGGTCTTGCATTTAAAATTACCGTAAGGCTGCGCGCCTATGTCAGATGCTAAACGAACCATCATTGTCGATTTGCTAAGGCATGGCGAACCCGAGGGTGGGGATATACTCAGAGGCCGAATTAACCCGAAGCTCACGCGCTTGGGCTGGCGCCAGATGAGTTCCTCGACGGGTCTTATCCTTGAGCCCGAGCTTGCCTACGCGGCGGAACTTGGCGTTATCGCACCAGTAAACTCAACGCCGTTGACGCCTCGCTGGACAAAAGTTATTTCTTCGCCGCTTGAGCGGTGCCAGCATTTTGCCGCACACGCCGCCGCTGCGCATGCCCTCACTCCTCGCATTGAGGATATCTGGCAAGAGATCGATTACGGGGACTGGGACGGCATGCCGATTGACGAGTGGCGAAAGCTTGCAGCGCCGCAGTTCGCTGAATTTCGCCGCGACATGTCAAAGCTCGCGCCGCCGAACGGAGAGCGTTATCTCGACTTCAAAGATCGCATTCTCAGCGCGTGGTCAGCGCTTACTGATGAGCCTGACGGCGGGCATGTACTCGTTGTTACGCACGGTGGTGTTTTGCGAGTAGTACTGCCAACCGTGCTCGGCATGCCGCTCAATAGAAGTTTTCCGTTGCATATTCCATTCGCGAGTTTCTCGCGGGTGAGGCTCGATGTAGTAGGAGAGAAGGTCAGCGCAACCCTGCTTTTTCACAATGCCGCAGAGTATCCTTCGAGCTAGCCCACCCGGAAACCCATCTGACTTTTTGGTTTATTGGGCGATATCCGCAGGCTGTAATGCCCTCGCCGCTGCGATCTGTTGGCACAATATCTCCGCACCCTGAAGCACTCGAGGACTGTGCCGCTGGGTTAAATCGGGATCGATAAAAACCACCTGCCTGTTAGCCACAGCTGTCATGCTAGGCCATTCGTCCCACGTATCGAGCCAAGCGGGGCGTCGCTCGTCGATGCCGCTTGCAACAATAAGCTCGGGATCACGTAGCACTACCGCTTCGAGATTCACCTTGGGCGCCAGCGCCGTAAGCTCGCCGAAAATATTGATGCCTCCGCACAGCTCAATCAGATCGTTGGTGAGCTCGGCGCCGCCGGCTGTCATCAGCGGTCGATCCCATACCTGATAAAAAACGCGCACTGGTGCCGTGGCGCTATAGCGATTGACGAGACTCGTAAGCTTTTCAGCGTACGCATTGATCGCCTCGCTTGCTTGGCCTTCGGTGCCGGCGAGTTGGCCGAGTTTTTCTAGTTGGTTTGGTATCGAGTCTAAAAACTTGGGCTCGGCAACATAGACCGTCAGGCCGAGTCTCTCGAGTCCCTCGATGGTCGACCGCGGGTTTCCCGTAAGCCAAGCGACAACGAGATCGGGTTTCAGTTCAAGGATACGCTCGATGTCGAAGCGATCGAAGCGGCCGATCAAAGGAAGACTCAAAGCCTCTTCGGGGTAGTCGCTGTACTCTACAACGCCTACTAATTTATCGCCTGCGCCGGCGACATAGAGCAGTTCGGTTAACGAAGGAGCGAGGCTAATAATACGCTCAGCAGGCTGCGCCAGCTGAATGCTAACCCCGCGGTCGTCGATCACCTCAATACTTGCTGCCATAGTTGAGGGCGGCGGTGGGGCCGAGTCAGCCGCTTCGCATAGAGCGGCCGCAAAAAGTGGCACCGTGAGAGCAAGAACAAACCGGCTATGCATGTAAGCGATTCTGTGCATTCGATGAATGATCATGCGAATCAGTAGTCGATGCCCTTTTGTACTTTTACGCCAGAGTAAAACGCGTGTTTATTATCGCCTAGTTCGGTTACCGTGTCGGCGATTTCGATCAGTTCTTTCGCCGCATTGCGGCCGGTGACGATGACGTGTTGTCCCTCCGGTCGATTCTCGAGCGCCGCAAGCACCTCTTCCTTGTCTAAATAGCCGTAGGTCAGCATGTAAGTGAGTTCGTCTAGAATCACTACGTCAACGTTGGGATCTTTCAATAAGCGTGCGCCATGCGTCCACGTGCTCACCGCCGCAGCGATGTCGGCTTCGCGGTCTTGGGTATCCCAGGTGAAGCCGGTATTCATCACATGAAATTCAACCAGCGGGTGTTCGCCAAACAGCATCTGCTCACCGCATTCCCATTGGCCTTTTATAAATTGAACGACGCCGCAGCGAAGGCCGTGACCAACGCTGCGAGCGAGCATACCGAACGCAGAGGAGCTCTTGCCTTTGCCGTTGCCGGTGAGAACAACCATCAGGCCTTTGTCGATTGTTGCCGCGGCGATGTTGCCGTCGATATAGGCTTTCTTTCGCTCCATCGCGCGCTTATGGCGCGCATTGCGTTCGGCAGCTGCTTCGCTTGCGACTTCTTCGTTACTTGCCTGATCGGTCATTCTAGAGATTCCTTATTCGTATCCGTGATTGCAGTCTACTAAGTTACAGGCTTAAGCGGACGCCCGCGAAGGCGCCTCGGTCAGCCGAACGAAAATCCCCGACTTCTCGGTACTGCGCGTTAATTGAGTTTTCGAGACGCACATATAACTCGACGCCCTCCCGCACGGTGAAACTTGCATTGAGGTCGAGCACGCCAAAATCATCTAGGTCGAAAAGTGTTCCCATGCGTTCATCTATCGCATTCTGTGATCGACGATAGAACGCATTAACGCGAATCTTGCCTGCGGGATCTGCGTAGCTAAGCCCAACATTAATTAGCTGTTCGGGACGACGCAGGCGGGCAAGACCGTTCGCGCGTTTGGTTTTATTGAGTGTAAAGTTAGCTGTCGCGCTGAGCTTCTCGGAAAGGCTAGCGCGGGTAATCAGCTCAACACCTTCGGAGCGATTGCGGCCCTCTAACTGCAAATAACCGCTATAGCCTGCGAGATCAAAATCGATGGCGTCTTCAACGTCTTGCTGAAACGCGACGAGCTCGATGGCGTAGCGCGCTGCACTGTACTCAACGCCAACTTCGAATCCGCTGCTCTGCTCGGCGTTTAGCGCAAGGCCGGCGGCGGGTGGTGTCGCCCATGGGCTTTGGTTGTAGGAAACCTCATAAAGGCTTGGCGCGCGGAAGCCCCGCCCAACGGCTCCTTTGAATTTTAGCGTGGAACCGCCGAAATCAATGAGGTAAGCGCTGCTAAAACGATAGCTCGTAAATTCGCCGAAGTCCTCGTTATCGTCTTGGCGAAGTCCGAGGGTTAAGAACCAGCTGTCGGAGAAATCGCTAAGCACTTCTGCATAGACGCCACTGTTGTCGCGATCATCAGTGCCATTTACTTCGCGTTCGAGGTCTACGCCTGCGAGTAGATCGAAGCCCGGTAGCGCGGTCAGGCCAAGTTGGTATTCCCAGCGCTCAAGCTCACCCGCTGCGCTAAAGGCACTTAGGCCAACTGACAAATTGTCGCGGTCGGTTTCGGTTAACGCATAGGCGAGTGACTGGGTGACACTGCCGGACTGGTAATTTAGTGCAGCTCGGCTCCCAGTAAAATCATAGACCGAAAGGCACTCGTTGACCTGATTGAAACCGCTGTAACAGCCGTCGAACTGTGACTCACTCGAGGTCTCGCGACGCACGAGCACGAGGTCGAGCGCCTCGGTTAGCTTGACGCCGGCGCGCGCATGATAAGTTGTGTTTTCGTAGCCATCGTCGTCTCGTAAGTCCGTATCAGAGAGTCGCGAATTGAATCCATCGGTACCGAAGTCCGACGCAGCGAGACTTATATCAACACGCTCGCCGCCGAAGCCTAGCTGGGTACTTAGCTGCTGCGTGCCACGCTCGCCGGCTTGGACGTCTAATGCCGCGCTAAACCCGCTCTGGTTTGGCGCAGAGCTGATGTTAATCACGCCGCCAGCGTCGGCTCCATAGCTTAAACCCTGTGGCCCGCGCAGCACTTCGATACGCCCAACTTGGCTTGCTAAAAGATGCTCTATTGGCGCTGCTACCTGCGTACCACTGGGATCAGACAGGCGCATGCCGTCAAAAACCGCCAGCGTGCGAAAACCTTGCTCGCCGCGAATTCGCAGCGTCGACAGGGAGCCCACGCCGCCATTGCTCGATGCACCCACGGCAGCCGTCTGGCGAAGAATATCGGTAAGCGTAAAGCTGCCGTAGTCGCGAATTTGCTGCATGTCGACCACCGACACCGATGTTGCCAGCTGACGTCGGGGCACGGGGAAGCGGTTGCCCACAACAACGAGCTCTTCGATGGTGTCCTTTATCGTGCGCTGGGCGGTGGGTTGCTGAATAGATTGCGCAAGGCTCATATTGCTTAAGCTACTAAGCAACGACCCTGCGAGAAGCGTGCCTGCGAACAATGGCGCGCGAGTGAGACCACTAGGGCCTTTAGAAAATAACATGTGTAACTCCCAATGAAATTCACCGACGCCTAAATGGCGACTCTGGCAAAAACTTTCATCAGGGAGGGGGACAGGTAGAAGAGCACAAGGCTCCGCCACTGATGTAGCCCTCCGCTGCATCAAGTACAAAGTCTAAAAGGCTGGTATCGGACTTCGAGCGATCAGACGAATCTGGGCGCGCGTTACCGTTGCGGGGGCAGTGTCGGATTTTCACCGACTTCCCAATTAGCCAGCATTGCTGGCACCGAGAAGACCTACCTCGAGTCTCGCGTTGAAAACAAAGCGAGGCCTAAGATTGCGGCAGTCTATAGAGAGTGAGTGAGGGAGTCAACGCGTGCGAATAAAAGAGTCAGCCCGCAAGTCTTGCACGAACAGCGCCAATGATGCCGTCAGCATCTAGACCCTCGTCTGCAAGCATTTGAGGTACCTTGCCATGTTCGATAAAGGTATCGCTTAGACCGAGATTTAGAATAGACGTTTTACAATTTGTGGCTGCTAGATGCTCGCCGACGGCAGAACCTGCGCCGCCCATAATTGCATTCTCTTCAATCGTCACGAGCAGGTCGTGGCTATTGGCTAGTTCAGCGATCAGAGCAGCATCTAGGGGTTTTACAAAGCGCATATCGGCAACGGTGGCATCGAGAGTTTCGGCGGCAGTAAGCGCAGCCGTGGTGAGACTACCAAAGGCGAGGAGAGCGACTTTTTTACCCTTGCGCCTAATCACGCCTTTGCCGATGGGAAGCGTGTCTAAGCTTTTGCTCAGCGCCGCGCCGGGGCCTTTCCCGCGCGGATAACGAACTGCGGCAGGGCCTTGATAGTGATAGCCTGTGCTAAGCATGAGACGTGCCTCTGCTTCATCACTTGGGGTCATCACGATCATGTTGGGAATGCAGCGAAGGTAGCTAATGTCGAAGCTGCCTGCGTGAGTAGGACCGTCTTCGCCGACTAGCCCCGCGCGATCGATCGCAAAAAGTACGTCTAAATTCTGCAGGGCGACGTCGTGAATTAGCTGGTCGTAGGCGCGCTGGAGGAAAGTCGAATAAATTGCGATGACAGGCTTTGTACCCTCGCACGCCATGCCGGCCGCAAAGGTAACCGCATGCTGTTCGGCAATGGCTACGTCAAAGAAACGGTCTGGAAAGCGCTTGGCAAATTCGCGCATGCCTGAACCTTCGCCCATAGCTGGGGTGATGCCTACAACCTTTTCATCGGTATCAGCTATGTCGCAAAGCCAGTCGCCAAACACCTGTGAATAGGTTGGCGCGACTGCGGCGACCTCGGGCTTGGGAGAGGCGGGGGTGATCTTACTTAACGCATGCATGCCAAAAGGATCGTTCTCGGACTCGCTATAACCTTTGCCTTTTTGAGTGACGACGTGAAGAAGCTGAGGTCCGCGCAGTGTCTTGATATTGCTGAGGATCTCAACAAGCCCTTCGGTGTCATGACCGTCGACGAGGCCAATGTAGTTAAAGCCAATCTCCTCGAACAGTGTCCCGGGCGACACCATACCTTTCATATATTCTTCTGCGCGGTGGACGGCCTTGAGGGCAGGGGGCACTTTCGACAGCATGCGTTTGCTGCCGCTACGGATAAAATTATACGGCTTGCTCGCCCACATGCGCGCAAAATAGCTAGACAAGCCGCCGACATTATTCGAGATCGACATATTATTGTCGTTGAGAATAACTAGCACGTTGTCATCGAGAGCGCCCGCGTGATTGAGCGCCTCGAATGCCATTCCCGCGGTCATTGCACCATCGCCTATTACGGCGATTGTGTGACTGTCTTTTGCGCGCCCCTGCTGCCGTTTGGCAACCATCATGCCGAGCGCCGCACTGATCGAGGTGCTCGAATGGCCGACACCGAACGTGTCGTAAATGCTTTCGCTGCGTGTCGGAAAGGCTGCGAGACCATTAGGCTGGCGCATGGTGAGCATGCGCTCGCGGCGACCGGTTAATATTTTATGGGGATAAGCTTGGTGTCCCACGTCCCAGACAAGGCTGTCTTTAGGTGTATTAAAGACATAGTGCAGGGCAATGGTGAGTTCCACGACGCCTAACCCCGCTCCAAAATGGCCACCGGTCTTACCTACAGAATAAAGGAGAAATTCTCGCAGTTCGCGCGCCAGCGCATCGAGTTGAGTCACCTCGAGCGCACGCAGCTGTTCGGGTTCATCGATCAAATCGAGCAGCGGGGTATCGGGGCGCTCAGTGGGTATAGCGTCTAACATCTACAGTAAATCCTTGTTGCTCTGGCGATAACCTTGCTCTCAGTTAAGTCGCTCAACTATATAGTCGGCGAGTCTTCTTAGCGGCTCGGCCTTCTCATCAAAATGCTCTAGTGCCTTTATCGCCTCGCCGGCAAGTTCCTCGGCCTTGGTGCGTGCAACTTCTAGTCCGAGCAGTGACAAATAGGTGGGCTTGTTGGCTCCGCTGTCTGAGCCCTGTGGCTTGCCAAGAGTTGCGGTATCGCTGATTTCGTCGAGTATGTCGTCGCGCACCTGAAAAGCAAGTCCGAGTTTTGAGGCATAGACGTCAAGGCTCGCAAGCGCTTCGGCGCTGCATAAATCGTGGCTTAAGGCGCCTAAGCGGATAGCGGCACGAATCAGCGCGCCGGTTTTCAGGCTGTGCATTTTCTCCAGTTGTTCGAGAGTTTGCGCCTCACCGACGGCTTCAAAGTCTAGGGCTTGCCCGCCCACCATGCCTCGGGCACCTGCGGCCGAGGCGAGACAGGCAATCATATCTATGCGCTGTTCGCTGCTTACACCGACTCCATCCGCACATAGAAGCTCGAATGCAAGTGCTTGCAGAGCATCGCCAACGAGTATAGCCGTTGCTTCGTCAAACGCCTTATGTACCGTTGGTTTGCCTCGGCGGAGGTCATCGTCGTCCATTGCGGGCAGGTCGTCGTGCACCAAAGAATAACAGTGAATAAGCTCTACGGCAGTCGCGGCGGCGTCAGCCTGTTCGACTGAACCGCCAACGGCAAGTGCGCTGGCATAGGTTAGTAGTGGCCGTATGCGCTTTCCGCCATCGGCACAGGCGTGAATCATAGCGTCTTGCAATTTGGCACTGCCCTCGTCGCTTGCGATCGCCGCCCAAAGTCGAGCGTTGACTCGCTGACGGCTGGCCTGCATGAAGCCTTCCTGCGACATCGTCAGCGAGGGCAGGGGCATGGGTGACGCTAAGCTGTGGGTCGCGCTCATGGTGAACTCGTCTGGCAGCCGCTAGCGGCTATGCTCGGTTGTTAGAACACTGCCGATGCTACTCGTTGCAGTGATAAGCCTTTTGGGTAGACGCGTCTGATTAGAAAGGGCTTTCGTCAGGCTCGTCTTCTAAATTCAAGTCTTCGGTTGTTCCAGATTCGTCTAGCAACACCTGAACTTTTTGCTCGGCCTGTCGCAGCGCTGTCTGGCATTCGCGAGTCAGCTTAACGCCTTTCTCAAACGCCTCTAACGACTCCTCGAGGGAAAGCTCTCCATCTTCCATGGCGGCAACAAGCGTCTCTAACTGCTCGAGCGAACCTTCGAAATCAAATCCTGCGCCTGCCTTGGTTTTGGTGGCCTTTGTTTTGCTTGCGGCTTTTTCGCTCATGGGCGCTCCTTACAGCGTCATTCGGGTGCCTTCGGTAGCTCGGGCAACTGCGCTGCCGAGCTGGCAGTGAATCTTCAGCTCACCGATTATACGCCAAGTAGCGGTTAATTCACGTCAAAGTACTGTCATGCATGTAGGCGGTTTGCTATTGTCGAGCGCTTCAACCTTAAAAGGAATGTTGATTATGGAACTCGTCGCAATCGTTATCTCGCTTGCCCTGTTGCAATACTCAGTTTTTGGTATGTTGGTAGGCAAGGCGCGTGGTACTTATGAGATCAAAGCACCGGCCATCTCTGGGCACCCAATATTCGAGCGCTACTACCGCGTGCAAATGAATACGCTTGAGCAGCTAACGGTGTTCATTCCCGCTATTTTAATCTTCGGTTACTTCGGTAATGCGGCTATTGCCGCCGGTTTAGGGGTTGTCTTTCTCGTCGGCCGAGTGATGTTCCTGGTTGGTTATGTAAAAGACCCTGCGAAGCGTGGCCCCGGATTCCTAACTGGCTATATACCGACTGTTATCTTGCTGATTGGTGGGCTCGTTTACGCTGTGCAAACGGCATTTTAATCTGAATCTAACTCAGTCAGGGGTGCCGCGGCATCAGTTGCCGCTTCTGCGTCGGCTGCGGTATTCTCTTTTTAAGACCCTCTTTGTCCCGACAATGCCAGCGAAGTAGATCAACACGTCAAAAAGTAGCTAACAATGAATGGAACAACAAAGCCCGTCTTAAGCGATGACCATTTCACCCGTTCGGCCGGCAAGCAATTGGGGCTCTATGCGCTGCTTGCCCTAGGAGTACTGGCCGGCCTAATGACCTTGCTTTCATTTTTAGCGAGCGGCAGCGGCGGAGGGGCGAGCGGCGGTGCTATCGATGTGGAAAATAACAGCATCACCATAACGCTTCGCCAAGAGCCGCCGCAGTTGGACTCTGGCCGGTCTACAGACGCGGCCAGCTTTGGGGTACTTGGCCATGTCATGGAAGGCCTATTAAGCTATGACAAGGCCGGTCGGCTCATTCCCGGTGTTGCCGAGAGATGGGAAATTCGCGAAGACGGCGCGACTTTTTGGTTGCGTGATAATGCTTTTTGGAGCGACGGAAAACCAGTTACGGCGCATGACTTTGTGTTCGCCTGGCGCCGAGTAGTCGATCCGGAAACCGGCTCGCAGTATGCGTTTATTACCTATCCAATAAAAAATGCCGAGGCGATCACCAACGGCGACTTGCCCATTCACACGCTGGGGGTCAGTGCGGCGAGCGACACGCAGCTCGAGGTCATATTCGAGCAGGCAACGCCTTATTTCGATAAGCTCGTGGCGTTCATCACTTTCTTGCCTGCGCGCGAAGACTTCTTCAAGTCTACCAACGGGCGCTACGCTGCCGATGCAGATATGCTTCTGTATAACGGTCCTTATGTGCTCACCGAATGGGTGCACGGCGCTTCTATGCGCTGGACGAAAAACCCATACTACTGGAACGATGAGAAGGGCTTCCTTGATGAAATCAACGTGGCCTACATCACTACCGATGTGAACGCCAAGCTGAATCTTTTTAAGGACGCGCAGATCGCCGATACCGATCTCGTCGCACCGATGCTGCCTGAGGCGATGGAGCGGCGCTGGCACATCGATCGATTTATGGACGGCACGGTGTTCTTCCTCGAGTTCAATCACCGCGAGGGCCGCATCACTCGGAACAAGAATTTCCGTCGAGCACTGCAACTTGCACAAGATCCCTCTGAGCTCGTCTATAAAGTGCTAAAAGAAGCAGCTTACATTCCCGCCGAGAGTCTCTTTCCTAGCTGGATACAGGGCGCGGGCGATCTTTTCCGTAAGCAGCACCCGCCTATCAAACACCAAATGAATATCGAAAAAGCGCGCGAACACCTTGAACTCGCGCGGATAGAACTCGGGCTCGATACGTGGCCACCGATTGTCTTGTTGTCTGGAGACACGCCTGTCTCAACGCTCTCGGCGGAATACTATCAAGAGCTTTTCAAGCGGAATTTAGGCCTTGAGTTGCGGATCGATCTTCAAACTTTTAAACAACGTCTCGCGAAGATGACGTCCGGAGAATTTGACATAGTTCTGTCGGGCTGGGGGCCAGATTACGATGATGCGCTAACTTTCGGCGACCTCTTCTCCTCTTGGAACCTTAATAATCGAGGTCGCTATGACAGTGCAGAAATGGATGGCTACGTTCGCATTGCGCAGTCCGAACTCGATCCCGTAAAGAGAATGCAGGCATTCGCCGAGATTCAGCGGCTTAGTTACGAAGACGTTGTGGTGTTGCCCATGTATGAGCGCGGCTGGTCTTTCGTCGTTGATCCTCGGCTCGATGGATTGATAAGGCGAACGGTGGGGCCAGAGGTCGACTACACTTACGCGTCAATAAAAAAGTAGTCTAAAACGAGTTGTCTGGAATTCCTCGGCGACCAAAGCAAAGGCAGTAATCAATAATGTGGAGTTTTATCCTCAAGCGTCTTGCTCAAGGAGTGATCACGGTCTGGTTTATCGCCACCGCGACCTTTTTTGCGATGCACAATGTTCCCGGCGATCCGTTGCTGAACGACCGCGCGATGACCGCTGCAATTCGTGCGAATGTCGAGGCGAAATACGGTCTCGATAAGCCGATCTCTGAACAGTATGTCATTTACCTTGGCAACTTAGTGCGAGGCGATTTCGGTATCTCCTTCACGCAAGAGAACCGAGAAGTGAATGACATCATCCGCGAGCACTTCCCCGTGTCGGCCACTCTCGGCATTCTTGCGGTGCTCTTCGCTGCGGCAGGCGGGGTGTTGTGGGGGGCGCTTACCGCACTTTACCGGAATCGCATGCCGGACTACCTCATCATGTTTTTCGTTATTCTCGGCATTTCGGTGCCGAGCTTCGTAATCGCCGCGGTTAGCCAGCTTACGCTGGTGGGCGTGAATTCAGCGCTTGGCTCGACACTGTTACCAGTCGCTGGTTGGGGCACGCTCTCGCATATGCTTTTGCCCGCACTCGTGTTGGGTCTCGGGACGATGGCCTACCTGACGCGCCTTATGCGCTCGTCGATGCTTGAGGTAATTGGCTCGGACTACGTGCGCACAGCAAAAGCTAAAGGTCTACCTGCCGCGCGGATTTTTACAAAACACCAACTACGTAACGCGATCCTCCCTGTGATCACTGTGTTAGGACCTTCTATCGCGGCTATTACCACTGGGGGCTTTGTCGTTGAACTGGTGTTTGCAATCCCAGGCCTGGGGCGCTATTTCGTACAGGCAGTACAGCAGCTCGACTATACCGTGATAATGGGAACGACCGTGTTCTACGGTGCGTTTCTCGTCTTTATGGTGATCGTTGTAGATGTGCTCTACGGCTTCATCGATCCTCGCGTGAGGATGCAGTGATGGCAACTCATTCTAAGGCCGTGCTTGATTTCTCTCCCGTTGGGAAAGAGCGTGATGTGCAAACTCTGTCGCGCCCCTCCTTGTCGTATTGGCAAGACGCGTGGCTTAGACTTAAAGCTAACCGCCGCGCATTAGTGTCACTGTTTCTTGTCATTGGTTTGCTGCTATTCACTCTCGTCGGTCCTTGGCTGTGGCGGGTGAATCCGGCGGCGCAAGATCTCGACCAGGTGAGTCAACCTCCGGGTGTTGACCGTTCTGCACTTATCGTCGCGCCCTACACACCTTGGCTGGCGGGAGAGGTTCCGGGCACTGGTTTCAGACTTGCCGAGCCGGCGACTACGCAGTCGGTGCGACTGGCGTGGGACGCGCTGCCCGGGGCTCAGGGGCACCGCGTCTACCGCAATATTTTCCCCGTTGGAGCCGAGCGTGCCTATGGTATTCCGCGCGCTGAGTTTTTTGATAATTCGACACTTACCTTTGAGGATCGTCTCGACGTTAAGCCTGGCATTTACTATTACACGCTTGTCGGATTAAACGACGACGGGAGTCTGTCGTCAGAGACTTCCTCGCTCACAGTAGAAGTGCAGCGTGTTACAACAGTCGCCGAGGCGCGCGAGCGGAGGCTCGTTGCAAGCGATGCAGCGCTTGCACCCGGAGATAGTGTGGAGCTTGCATTGCACCCTTTGGGTACTGACTACCTAGGCCGGGATATGCTTGCAAGGCTCATGGCCGGTGCGCGCGTTTCGCTGTTCATCGGGATTGGCGCACCTCTGTGCTTCGTCATATTTGGTGTGTTCTTTGGCTCGGTCGCAGGGTTTATTGGTGGCAAAACGGATCAGGTGATGATGCGGTTTGCCGATTTCGTGGTCGCTCTGCCTTTTTTGCTCTTTATGATTCTTTTTAAGATTGCGTTTGGTATTGGACCGGGTGAGAGTGGTGTGATGCCGATGCTTGTCGCGCTCGTGCTGCTTATGTGGCCAGCGACTGCGCGCCTTGTTCGTGGGCAAATTCTGCAAATCAGGGAACAGGGGTATATCAGCGCGTCGCAGTTACTTGGTGCCAAAACGCATTATTTAATCTTACGGCATATGCTACCGAATACCCTCGGCGTAGTGCTTGTCACCCTGACGTTCGCTATCCCCAGCGCGATTTTCACCGAGGCGTTTTTATCCTTTATCGGTATGGGCGTGGCACCGCCCACACCCTCGTGGGGGTCCATGTCGAACGAGGGCATAAAAACAATGCTTACCACGCCGCATGAGCTTATTTTTCCGGCGATGCTTATCAGCATCACCGTGCTTGCATTCAATTTACTCGGAGATGGGCTGCGCGATGCGCTCGATGCCCGCATGAGGAACAGAGAATGACGCAGGCAGCAGAGTTATTAACCGTCGAAAACTTGAATGTCGAATTCGATACTTATGGTGGCGTCGTTCAGGCGGTTCGCGGCGTTGATTTTAGTGTGGCCGCGGGTGAGACACTCGCGATCGTAGGTGAGTCCGGCTGCGGCAAATCAGTCACGGTGCAAAGCATGATGGGGCTGATTCCTATGCCGCCGGGACGAATTACGCAGGGCTCTGCGAGGCTTCGCGGGCAGGAGATTCTTGGTCGGTCGCGCCTCCAAGGGCGTGAAATTCGTGGCGCGCAGATCGGCATGATTTTCCAAGACCCAATGACCGCGCTCAATCCAACGATGACAATCGGTGATCAGATAGCAGAGCCGCTTCAAGTTCACAGAGGGCTGAGCCGAGCAGAAGCAGCACGAGAAGCGATCAGATTACTAGAGGTCACGCGCATACCCGAAGCGGCAACGAGAGCGAAACAGTATCCATTCGAATTTTCAGGGGGCATGTTACAGCGCGCGATGATCGCGATGGCGATTGCGTGCAAGCCCGAAATTTTGATCGCAGACGAGCCAACTACAGCGCTCGACGTCACGATTCAGGCACAGATTCTCGATCTGCTACAAGAGCTTCAGCGCGAGACAGGGATGGCGATTATTCTCATCACTCATGACCTTGGCGTTGTCGCGCGTATGGCAAATTCGGTCGCGGTAATGTACGCCGGAAAAGTTGTCGAGCGAGGCAGCGTCGACGATATTTTCTACCGAAGCGCGCACCCCTATACACTCGGCCTGAAGGCCGCGATGCCCAGTAATGACCCAACACGTGAACAGAGCTTGCAGCCTATCGAAGGCAGTCCGCCCGATTTGTTTTCACCGCCACCCGGCTGCGGCTATGCGCCTCGATGTCCGCATGCAATGAAAGTTTGTCAACAGCAGCAACCATTAGAGACCGCACTATCGAGTGCAGAGACCGGCCGCCCTCATGGCAGCCGCTGCTGGCTGCACGACGCAGACTCTCCGTTTAAACCTGCCGAGCTACATTTTATCGAAAGCGGCGGGGAAGCCGAGAAGGGAGCAATTTTGTGAGCGAGTCCTTGATGAAAACACACGGGCCCACTCCGTTGGTTGAGGTGCGCGGGCTGACGCGTTATTTCGACGTCGGCCGCGGCAGGCGTGTCCACGCAGTCGATAACGTCTCGCTTAGTGTGGCCGAACGCGAAATCGTTGGACTAGTTGGCGAAAGCGGCTCGGGGAAATCGACCTTCGGCAAAACCCTTTTGGGCCTGCATGACAAGACTGCTGGCGAGGTGCTGTTTAGAGGCGAGGTGTTACCGGCGAAATACCGTGCGGCAGATTACCAGCGGCTCGCGGGCAACATGCAGATGATTTTTCAAGACCCGTATTCGTCCCTGAATCCGAGGATGACTGTCGGGGAGATAGTCGCCGAGGGACTTAGGCTCCATACTGGCGTGAGCAATGCGATGGCGCGTGAACGCGTCGCCGAATGGTTGGGCAGAGTAGGGCTGCAGCCCGATCATATGTCTCGCTACCCGCACGAATTTTCGGGCGGTCAGCGTCAGCGAATCGGCATCGCGCGAGCGCTCATACTCGAGCCAGATTTTGTTGTGTGCGACGAGCCGATTTCGGCCTTAGATGTCTCGGTGCAGGCACAGGTTATAAACCTGCTTGGCGAGCTAAAGGAATCGATGGGGCTTACGCTGCTCTTCATCGCGCACGATCTGTCAATGGTGCGCTATGTGAGTGATCGGATGGCAGTGATGTATCTTGGTTCACTGGTCGAGGTCGGTCGCGCTGACGAGCTTTATTTTGATCCGAAACATCCCTATACCGAGGTACTCATCGGCTCAAATCCCGAGCCTGATCCCGAGCTCGAGCGTAGTCGTCCCTCAACGGCGATTCAGGGCGAGATCCCCTCGCCAGTTAACGTGCCTGCGGGCTGTCGCTTTGCGAATCGTTGTCCGAAGGTGATGGAGGTATGCAAGAGCGTGACGCCGCAGCTTATTAAGCTTAAGGATCTGGATCGCGAAGTCGCGTGCCACCTCTACGAGTAGCGGCACAAAACGAGCGTCCAACCTAATCCTCTTCCTGCTCCAGCTTCCATACATGTTCGGTAAGCCCGCGGAAATCGGTTTTACCGCTGCCCATGCGAGGGAAGCTCGACACGGTGACGTATTTGCGGGGGAGCGCGATATTGGGTAATTCTTCGGACAAGCGCTTATTAATCTTCGACGAATCCACAGTTTTGCTCGTGACCGCGACTATTTTCGAACCGCGTTTTGCGTCGGGCAATTCGACCACACAGCACTCGCAATCCATGTCGGTCACATTGTTTAAACACTCTTCGACCGCGACGAGTGACACCATCTCGCCCCCGATTTTAACGAAGCGCTTTAGGCGTCCTTTGTGGTACAGATATCCGTCGGCATCCATGTAGCCAAGGTCGCCGGTGTCGTACCAACCAGACTTGAGCTTTAATGAGGACTCTTCGACATCGTTGAGATAGCCTCCCATCACATTGTCGCCGCGCACTAAAATTTTACCGGTCTCACCTGCTGGGCATTCTTCGCCAGTTTCATAGCTTAAGATTTTTACTTGAACGCCAGGAATGGGAACGCCGATGCTCCCCGCACGGTTATCGCTGCGTGGATTGGCCGAAATAACAGGCGAGGTTTCTGTTGTGCCATAGCCTTCATGGATCTCGAGATTCTGCTTTTCACGATAGAGCTGGCGCAATGTGTCGGGGCATTTGTCGGCGCCAGAGACTGCGAGCTTTATGCTGTCAAAGTCACCTGGTTCGGACTGTCTAATGTAACCTTCGAGGAAAACTGGTGTACCAACTAACAGCTCAGGTTTTGTGTCGCGAATAATTTTCGCGACCGTTTTGAATTCGAGCGGATTCGCGTAGGTAATAGACGTCATGCCCAGGCACAAGGGAGTCCAAAGATTAATAGTAAGCCCGAACACGTGGAAGTAGGGCAGCACCGCCAGGAGGCGGTCCATGCCATAGATTTCCATGTGTAAGCAGAACGAGTCGATATTCGATAGGATGTTGCGCTGTGTGAGTTGCACAACCTTGGGGTCTTTCTCGCTGCCGCTGGTGAATAGAATAACAGCCGGTGTATCGAGATCATTACGTCCGACGAGTCGCTTTAGCAAGGGCGTCGGTAGCAGTGTCTTAATAAAAGCGAAGCCTTTTTCGAACGGATTTAGCGTGGCCAGGATGTCTTCAATAAACAACATGTCATCAAGCTGCGGACAGCCTGTCTTTTCTAACAGCGCACGGGTTGTGATTATCGTATGAAAGTCACATTGATGCTGAGCGTATCGGCAGTTCTTCTTAGCACCGGTGGAATAATTGATCATAACCGGCGTGCGGCCTGCCATAACTGCGCCTAGCACGGCGAGGGCGCCTCCGCCGGATGTCGGCAGCATGATTCCAATGCGGCCGCGCTCGAGTTTTCTAAAGCGGCGAGCAAGAATCAACCCGGCCAACAGGGCCTGCTTGAAGGTTATGTCGCGACCAGTTGTCCGGTCGATAAAGGCGACTTTTTTGGGAGACCGTCGCGCGGAGTCTATGAATCTATGCTGTAACATGGGGCGAGTGTATCCCATGCTGTCGGCGGGTGGAACTGAGCCTTCGAGTTAGCCTGATAAGAAATTCTTAACTGATCTGGCCAGTTCTTCTCGCTATGGCTTCAGTACAAACATCGCCGATATCTCAACGCAAGAATCAAGCGGTAGAACATTGCTGCCGAGCGCGAGCCGGGTATGTTTACCTGCTTCTCCAAATACTTCGACCATTAAGTCCGAAGCTGCGTTGATGACCGAAGGCTGTGCCGTAAAGTCGTCTGCGCTTGCAACGAAACCCTGTAGTCGGACGCAGCGTTTGACTCTGTCGAGATCGCCGCCACAGGCCCCTTTTAGAGCGGCGAGTATGTTAATTCCACATTGACGCGCAGCAGCTCTGGCCTGTTCGACTGTAACCTGAGTAGGGACCTTGCCTGGGTGCATTAGCTCGCCAGCGTTCATCGGAATTTGGCCCGCGATGTAGGCTACGTTCCCCTCAACTACAGACGCGACGTAGTTCGCAAGAGGCGCGGGCGCAGCGGGTAGCGTGATACCCAGTTCAGCCAGTCGCGACTCTACTCGCCCCGTGCTCGCTGCAAACAGAGGCTCGCTTCGAGAGAGACCGGCGATGACGGCGAGCCCCATGGCTGCTGAGAGTAGCTCGCGCCTTGACGATGTCGATGCGCACGCGTTGTTGATGATAATAGTCTCTGGGTTGAACTTGCGCATCGTTCTGTCTCCGTGAATAAAGGGTGGATCAATTGCCGCTGCGGATATCAGGCAGCGCAAAGGCGACCAGTTCGGGTTCGTGCTCGCGGTCGCCAATAGCGACCACAATAAACTGTTTCCCTGCGGCGAGATAACTTACCGGCGCGCCGGTTGTGCCAGCCTCAAGCTTCTTCTCCCAGTGAATTTCGCCCGTCAGCTTGTCGTAGGCGCGGAACATAAAGCCGCCGCTGTTAGTGGCGATCTCAACGGGCATATCCGCAGGGATTCGGCCTCCTGGGCGCTGATTAGTCAGTCCCTCGCCCAAGAACAGCAGTGTCTTCGTGAGCAAAGGCGAAGGACGACCGGGCACGCCGAGCTTTTCTATTCCAAGGTGTGCTATCGCAGGGTTATCGACCGGTCCAACGCCGTTCGGCACCATCCATTTGTGTTCGCCTGTATTCATGTCTATTGCCGTTATTCGGCCGTAGGGCGGCTTAAACAGCGGGAGCCCCTGAGGGCCACCAAGCCAGCGCCGAGCGCCTTTAACATAACGTAGATTGGTCACCTCGGGGTCGCCTGGCTCGAGGTCAGCAACAAAGGGTGCGGTAATGGAAGGTATGTAGAGCATGCCTGTTTCGGGGTCAAAAGAGGCGCCTTGAAGATCAGCGCCGCCCTGCGAGCCCGGTAATTGAATCGTGCCAAGGGTTCCGCCCGGAGACTCATCTCGCAGCGACGGTGGTGTAAATAGCGGTCCAGTGACATAGCGGTCGAAAATTTCAAGCGCCTGTGCACGCAGTTCGGGGGTGAAGTCGATTAGATTGTCCACGGTCGCGCCCTGCCGATCGAAAGGTGCGGGTTTGGTTGGGAATGGCTGCGTAGGTGACGTCACCTCACCTGGCACCGAGGACGCCGGAACTGCGCGTTCTTCTATCTCCCATACCGGCTCCCCAGTTTCTCGATCGAAGACAAAGGCAAACCCTTGCTTGGTCAACTGTGTCACTGCACGAACTGGCTCACCATCGACGACAATGTCCATCAAAATCGGTGCGGCGGGCGGATCATAATCCCAAAGGCCGTGATGCACTGTCTGGTAATGCCATACACGCTCGCCGGTCTCGGCATTTACGGCAACAAGACTCTGGCTAAAGAGATTGTCGCCTAGCCGATGCCCACCATACATGTCATTGGTTGCCGAACTGATTGGCATATAAACAAGCCCCAGTGTCTCATCGGCAGTGAACAAGGCCCACATTGGGGCGTGTCCGGTATAAGACCACGAACGGTCCTGCCAGGAGTCGGTGCCGAATTCTCCTTCTTGCGGAATCGTGTGATAGGTCCACCTCAATGTGCCAGTGCGGACATCGAAGGCACGCACATCGCCTCGATAAGCCTCTTTATTTGAGAAGTTGTCGGACATCGCTTGTCCAATGACGATGACATCTCTCACCACCATTGGCACGCCGCCCCAGCGGAAGCGCTCGAATTCAGCAGGCATGAGTTGCAGATCGACCCGGCCTTGGTCGCCGAAGCTCGCTACAGGTTGCCCTGTTGCTGCATCAAGCGCATACAAAAAGGTGCCACGCTGCATCAAAACGCGTGGTGTTTCTATGCCATTCGAATCTTGCCAATAGGCGACGCCTCGGGTTGGCGCGCCTGGCAAGCCATCAGCGCCATCCACGGGCTCTTGCACCCAGAGTGTCTCTCCGGTCGCAGCGTCGAATGACTCAACTAAACCGACTGCGTTGGGGATGTAGGCTACACCGTCGATCACGACAGGTGCAGCCACATAGTTGCTCGAGAATCGTTGATTGGGATTGAGGGTTGAGTAATAAGCATCCAGAGCAGGGCGACGCCAAGCTATTTCTAGCGAGGCGACGTTGCTGGTATCGATCTCGGCCAGTGGTGTGTATTTAGTACTCCCGATGTCCCCTGCATACGCTTGCCAATTACCGTCTCGAGCGCCCAACAATGATGAACCTGATGTAATTGAGGGCTCGTTAGCAGGCGTCTTTGAGGCTTGGAGTTCGCCGGCTTGTGGCCTGCTGACTGAATCCTCGTTGGGATTGCGCTCCGGCGTGCATCCGGCGAGCGCCGCAACGAGGAATGCGATCAGGAAGGGGTTGGGGGTGACGAGCGAGCGAGCAATTCTTCTTAAGCGGAATCTCATAGCGCTATCCCTTGGTCGAGCGCTTGATCAGCGCGTTGCCTAGGATTCTAACGCGTTGGGCAAAGATTGCTAGCTGGCAAGTCGCTGTTTAATGCGCTTGATGATCGAGCCGAGCATTGGCACATTCTCATAAACGAATGCGCCGAGGTCAAAATAATCGCGGTGGTAATAGATGCGGTTGTTCCGTACTTTCAGGAAGCTCGCGCCTTCAACCCTAATAACCTCGCCGCTTTGACCGCGCTGACGGAGAATCATCGTCCAGGCTAGAAAGATCTCACCGCCGGTGTCGAGTGTTTGATGGAACTTGAAGTTGCAGCTGTCTACCTTACTATAGAGCTGGTGAAATCGCTCGATCAAAGCGGCTTTGCCTTGGATGCCGTGAGAGGGGTCTTCAAAATAGACGTCATCGCTGTAAAGTGGCCCTAGCTCTGACGTGTTACCCGACGCGAGGCTGCAGTAGGCAAGCTTCAGCGCATCCGCAAGGTCGGTATTACGCTCGCCCGACGGCGAGGAATCCGTTAGTGCTACGTTGGCATCCGTTTCTGTGTGCTTTGCATTATTCATGGTATATGATTGTGTCTCGATCGAAGGTTGCTGTAAGTAGCTAAACGGTTTAAGTCACAGAGCGGATCACTGTTAGATCACTG
>JAFMKB010000031.1 GCA_017853205.1 Gammaproteobacteria bacterium | reverse complement strand
CTCTTCCATTGTCATAGCCTTGGCAGGAATGGTTCTAAACACGGCGGCCGCACCGCGATTCTGATGGAAGGCATTGACACGAAAACGAGCAACACCGGAAAGCTCATAGGAAAAATCCGCTTCGAGCCTGTCATCAAATTCGTAGCGCTGATCCTCACGCATCACCTCATGCAAAAGAGCTAGGACCTCGTCCTGAGAAATATTCTCGCCGCTCCCCCCAAGTCCAACCACCGGTTCATCGAACAGTGGACATATTTCACCATCGATGCGTACTAGAGCCGGTAGACCAGCCGTCAGGTGGAGGTCGGAGGCGCCTCGTTGGACGGTTAAACTCAGGAGGTCGGCAATTTTCATTGATCGCTGTCTACTTGCTGATTAACAATGATTGCATGGTAACCTCCGACGCTCTATTCACCTAACCCAAACGTTTTGCCGACTAGGAACTTCTTAACGATGCCGATCATCAGTCAAACCCTCAACCAGCTCCGCACGAGTATCGAGGCGGCTGCAACGTGTCACGGCCGTCCTGCAGACGCGGTTACGCTGCTTGCGGTAAGCAAACGCCAATCGACCGACGCGATGCGCGACGCCTGTGCGGCTGGACAGCGCGATTTCGGCGAAAACTACGTGCAAGAGGCTTTGGATAAACGCGATGCCCTCGCCGACCTCGACATAGTCTGGCATTTCATCGGACCGATCCAGTCGAATAAGACGCGCGATATCGCCAATGCGTTTGATTGGGTTCATAGCGTCGATCGCGCCAAGATAGCCGAACGGCTGTCAGCACAGCGCAGCCCAGCGCTACCTCCTCTCAATGTTTGCGTGCAGATAAATCTTTCAAACGAAGACAGTAAATCGGGTGTCGCGCTTACCGAGGCTGAATCCCTCTGTGGCCTTGTCTCAAGCCTACCCAACCTCACTCTTCGCGGACTCATGGCCATTCCTGCGCCGCTTGATAGCGTTGCCGAGCAGCGCGCATGCTATGCGCCACTGCGCAAAGAATTCGAGCGCCTGCGCCAAGTAATGCCTACACTAGACACGCTCTCTATAGGCATGAGTGGCGACTACGATGCGGCGATTGCCGAGGGGTCGACCCTCGTGCGAATTGGTACCGCACTGTTCGGCGCCCGTCCGAGCTAAGAGGTTCGCGCATTGGCGCTCAAATCGGTAAACTTTACCCTTTTAATCTGATAAGCCAAGTGCTCTTCGCGGTTGGCAAAAAAGATAGCTTGGAGACAGACCTTGCAAGACACTCGCATCGGCTTCATCGGCGCTGGCAATATGGCTAGCAGCATCATTGGCGGCCTGATCAATCGAGGCCACGAGGCCAGCTTAATTAGCGCATCGGACTTAGACACCGAAAAGCTCGACGCACTCGCTACAAAAACAGGGTTGAGCGCTGCAGACAACGAGACCATCGCACAGACAGCCGACGTCATCGTGCTCGCAGTAAAGCCACAGGTCATGAGCGCTGTCAGCACCGAGCTTGCCGTGTCTTTAGGGGAACGTCGACCACTAATAGTCTCGATTGCCGCCGGCATTACCCTCTCGGCGCTCGAGCGCTGGTTTGGCCCCGATGCGGCGCTCGTGCGCTGCATGCCCAACACACCCGCTCTCGTCGGCAGCGGCGCAAGCGGCTTATTCGCTAACGCCCTTGTCAACGCCGCGCAGCGCAGTATCGCTGATCAGCTGCTTGGCGCGGTCGGACTGAGTGTTTGGGTCGAAACCGAATCAGACATCGATAGCGTTACCGCGCTCTCGGGAAGCGGCCCCGCCTATTTCTTTTTAATGATGGAGGCGATGCAAGAGAGCGCGGTTAAACTTGGGCTTAGTTCCGAACTCGCAAAGGCGCTTACTTACCAGACTGCGCTGGGCGCAGCACAGCTCGCGCTCGCAAGCGACGAAGAAACCGCGCAGCTTCGGCGCAATGTAACTTCGCCCAACGGCACGACAGAGCGGGCGATTAACCATTTCGAAGACGGCGGCCTGCGTCAACTCGTAGACGGCGCACTGCAAGCGGCACACGCACGGTCAATTGAACTTGCCGGGGAAGTGTAACCCTTTAGGCGAAACTCCTGCGCTGGCGGCTCGCTACAAACTAACACCATCAGGACAAGCGTAAACAATTCGTCGCTCGACCGAGTGATTTGCACGGGGATTAGAGAATGGATTTTATGAGCAGCTCAGGTATTACATTAGTCAGCACCTTAGGTGGCATCTATCTGCTAATGCTATTGCTGCGATTCTTACTGCAAATCGCGCGCGCAGATTTTTATAATCCGATGTCCCAAGCCATTGTGCGCTTTACCGATCCGTTAGTGAGGCCGCTCAGACGCGTGATCCCCGGCTACCGTGGCATTGATTTTTCTACGCTTATCGCCGCCCTATTGGTCCAACTGGGCGCGATCTATGGGCTCATCGCACTTTACGGGGCGAGTCCCCCGTCTCTGGGTGCTCTCGTCGCCTGGGCGTTCGTCGGCAATCTGCTATTCGTCATCAATATTTATTACTACGCGATAATCGGCTCGATAATCATGTCGTTTGTCATGATGTTCAGTGGCAACCCGACGCCTCATCCTTTGCTTCAGCTGGTTTGGCAGCTCACAGAGCCGGTGATGGGACCAATACGCTCGGTCATCCCCGCTATCGGCGGCCTCGACTTCTCACCGATTGTTATTTTCCTAGGCATTCAATTACTGCAGAATTCCATCTACGAAACATTTGGCATCACGACCGGCATGGCCGCCGTGATTCTGGGCATCTAACAAAGACGCAAACACGCTATGGCAATCGACTCAACACAGCTTGAAGAGACGCAGACGTCTGCTATCCGCAGCCCGATAGACGCGCCGGATTCGGTGGGCATTATAACGCCTCGCTCCTATCACTTCGACGAACCGTTACAGCTGCGCAGTGGCAAAACGCTCCCGAGCTACGATCTAATGGTCGAAACCTATGGCGAGCTTAATGCCAGGCGTAGCAACGCGATACTCATCTGTCACGCCCTGAGCGGCGACCACCATGCCGCGGGCTATCACTCGGCCAATGACAGCAAACCGGGGTGGTGGGATAGCGCGATCGGACCCGGAAAGGCAATCGACACAACCAAATTCTTTGTCGTCGCACTTAACAATTTGGGTGGCTGCGCTGGCAGCACGGGTCCCACGTCCATTAATCCAGAGACGGGCAAGCCCTATGGCCCCGACTTCCCTGTGGTCACCGTCCGCGACTGGGTCAAAAGCCAGCTACACCTAATGGATCGTCTCGGCATTCAAAAATGGGCAGCAGTTATCGGCGGCAGCCTCGGCGGCATGCAGGTTCAGCGTTGGGCGATAAGCTATCCCGATCGAGTAGCGAACGCGGTTTGTATTGCATCGGCGCCGAAGCTTTCCGCGCAGAACATCGCATTTAATGAAGTGGCTCGCTACTCGATTACTAGCGACCCCAATTTTCATGCAGGGCGCTATCTCGAGCACAACACCTACCCTAAACATGGATTGATGCTCGCAAGAATGGTAGGACATATAACCTATCTTTCTGATAGCGCGATGCGTGCAAAATTTGGCAATGCAGGTTCACAACTCGAAAATACGACGCGCGGTAATCTTGGACGCGATCTGCGTTCGGGTACACTGAGCTTTGGCTTAAATGTGGACTTCGAAGTAGAAAGCTACTTGCATTATCAAGGCGAGCGTTTCAGTTCAAACTTCGACGCCAACTCTTACCTTTTGATGACCAAGGCACTCGATTATTTCGACCCTTCAGTCGACTATGGCAATGATCTCTCCAAAGCATTCGCTGAAGGCGATTGTAAATTTCTGCTCGTGTCTTTTAGCACCGACTGGCGTTTCCCTCCCGAACGCTCACGTGAACTCGTCGAAACGCTGTTAAAAGCGGGCCGGGAAGTGACGTATCTCGAGGTCGACGCAGATCAGGGTCACGATGCCTTCCTTATGCCCATACCGCGTTATATTAATGCGATGCGTGGCTTCTTGGATAATGCCTACAAGGAGCTTGTTACCGATGCGTCCTGATCAAGAGATAATACAGCGTTGGATTGAGCCTGATAGTCGAGTGCTCGATCTCGGCTGTGGTGACGGCAGTCTGCTCGCAAACCTCAAGCAAACCAAAGGAGTCAAAGGCACCGGGCTCGAAATCGATGGTGACAAAATACAATCCTGCGTTGAGCGGGGCATTAATGTCATCGAGCAGAACCTCGATGCCGGCCTTTGGAATTTTCAATCTGACAGTTTTGATACGGTGCTACTCGCACAGACGCTTCAGGCGCTGAGCCATCCCGATCAATTAATAGACGAGATGCTTCGCGTTGGTCGACGCGGCATCGTGACCTTTCCTAATTTCGGCAATTGGAAAAGCAGACTTTATCTTTCTTCGAAGGGTCGTATGCCCGTGTCTAAATTTATGCCACATGCATGGTATGACACGCCTAACATCCATTTTTGCACCGTGCGTGACTTCGATGCACTCTGCGAAGAAAAAAACATACGAATACTAGAACGAACGGTTGTAGATTTGAAACATGAGGGAAGTCTGTCGATGAGGCTTTTACCCAATCTGTTAGGCGAAATTGCTATTTACCATATCGCCCGCAGCTAACCATCGCATTTACGGACACTCACAAAACAAGAGATAAGTTATTGAAAGAAAGAAAAATTGTTCTCGCCAGCGGTAACAAAGGCAAGCTCCGCGAACTACATAGCATGTTGTCGACCCTAGGAGTCGACCTGATTTCACAGCATGCGCTCGGCGTCGATGACGCCGACGAAACGGGGCTGACTTTCGTAGAGAACGCACTCATTAAAGCAAGGCATGCCTGTGAGATTACCGGCCTTCCAGCGATCGCAGATGACTCAGGCATCGAAGTCGATGCGCTTAACGGCGAACCCGGTATCTATTCAGCGAGGTTCGCTGCAACGCTCGGAGCTAGTTTTGCTAATCGTGATGAAATAGACGCTGCGAATAACGCGCTGTTGCTCGAGCGTTTAGAAGGTGTCGCGCCAGCTCAACGCACCGCGCGGTTTCAATGTGTTATTGTACTCCTTAAGCATGCCGCGGATCCTACGCCATTGATTTGTCAGGGCACCTGGGACGGATTGATTCTTAATTCCGCCGAGGGCAATAATGGATTCGGCTACGATCCTCTCTTCTTCGTGCCTTCGCATAACTGCGCCTCTGCTCTGCTCGATCCCAACACTAAGAATGCGATAAGTCATCGCGGACAAGCATTGGAGCAGCTGCGTCGATGCTGGCCCAGCCACCTTTAAGCCTCTATATACACATCCCTTGGTGTGTAAAGAAGTGCCCCTACTGCGACTTCAATTCGCATGAGTTTGGCGCGCACGCGTCCCTACCGGAGGACGCCTATATTGCTGCGCTGACCAACGATTTCGACGCCGACTATGCACTAGCATGCGGCGGCGACGCGGTGGAGAATCCTAGACCGATTCATTCGATCTTTATCGGAGGAGGTACACCAAGCCTCTTTAGTGCGCGCGCCTTCGATTCGCTTTTACAACACATTGCTCGAAGCCAATCATCAGGTTGGCTCGAGTCAGCCCATTTAGAAATTACACTAGAAGCAAACCCAGGTACGCTTGAGGCAGGACGCTTCGCGGAGTTTCGCGCCGCAGGGATTAATCGACTTTCCATCGGTGTTCAAAGTTTTGCAGATGCGCAGCTCAGTAAGCTTGGCCGCATACACGATAGCGCGCAGGCGAGGCGCGCGATAAACAGCGCCCGTACCGCTGGATTCGACAATTTTAATCTCGATATTATGCATGGGCTTCCGGACCAGTCATTAACCGCTGCGCTATCCGACCTCGAAGCTGCGCTGTCGTTTGAGCCTCCCCATCTGTCTTGGTATCAGCTCACCATAGAACCCAACACCGTGTTTTATTCGAAACCGCCGCCTTTACCCAGCGAATCTATATTGACCCGCGTGCAGGATGCGGGACACGAGCTGCTCCTATCACGAGGACTAGAACAGTACGAGGTTTCGGCCTACGCGCGCGGTGATCATCTACAGTCTCGTCATAATCTTAATTACTGGCAATTTGGAGACTATCTCGGTATCGGTGCAGGAGCCCACGGTAAAATCAGTTTGCCCGATGGTACGCAGCCACTGCGAACGCGCAAACACCGTCAGCCCGACCATTATCTCCGCGCAGCCTCAGAGCGACGAGAAACGCACAACGTACAGCGCTATACGGCCGAGTCTACGCCTATTCCCGTCGACGAAATTACCATCGAATATCTACTCAATACGTTGCGAACCCGCCGTGGCTTCTCCCCGGCACATTTCGAGGCGCACACCGGCGTCGCTTTTAGCGAAATCGCAAACCGAGTAGAATACCTGCGCTCACGCGAGCTACTCTGCGCTTCTTCGTTTGGCGAAGACTGGATTACGACTACCGCGCGAGGCTTTAGATACTTGAATAATGTGCTCGAGGAATTTATCTAAGTGAAACTGCATCTACGTCACTGCGAACCATGCAAACTGGGTTCGCCCGTCATCACCGAGGAAGAAGCCCATGAACTCGTGCTGGGCGTACCGGGGTGGAAGCGCCAGTTCCACGAAGGCGTAGAGAAACTCGTGCGTGAATTTTTCTTCATCGGTTTTAAAGACGCCTTTGCCTTCACTGCGAAAGTAGCAAATATCGCTGAGCGTGAGGACCACCACCCGACGATCCTGACTGAATGGGGAAAAGTGACAGTCTACTGGTGGTCCCATCGCATCAACGGCCTGCATGTCAACGATTTCATCATGGCGGCAAAAACTGATACGATCGCGCGCCTTGCGATGAACGCCGAGAATCAAGAGTCGCCAACCGAGAATTAGATCGATGAGCACGCCAACAGAGAGCTTCCCAGAAGCAGCGAACATTCAGAACACGGAAAGCGACGCCACTAACGGCGCAGGCGCCCTTGTCGAATGGTTTCGTGCGTCTACTCAGTACATCAACGCTCACCGCGGTAAAACCTTTGTCGTCGCACTAAGCGGCGAGGCGCTGGCAAGCGAACACCTTCGAAATCTTGTCAGCGATCTCACATTGCTTCACAGCCTCGGCGTTAAGCTAGTTTTAGTCCACGGCGCTAGGCCGCAGATCGATGCCGCCCTGAAGGCTGCAAAACTGCCGCTCGAATTTCATAAAGGAATGCGCGTCACAGATCCAGACTCTCTTGGTGTCATCGCAAGCGTTGTAGGTGGTGAATCCATTCGTTTGGAAGCGCTCTTTAGCGCGGGCACAACGTCATCTACCTCCGCGCCTCTGGCTGTCGCAGGAAGCGAAGCATTAACACTTAGTCGCGGTAATTTTATTACTGCTATGCCAATTGGCGTGCATAACGGTATCGACTTTCATCACACCGGACGCGTACGTCGGGTTAAAGCCGCAGCTATTGCGAAAAGGCTCGAAGAGCGCACGATCGTACTGCAGAGTAATCTCGGCTATTCACTCACCGGAGAAATCTTTAACCTTACCGCCGAGGAAGTCGCCACAGAGCTAGCGATCGCGATAAAAGCCGACAAATTAATTTTCCTTGTTCCACAAGAGGGTGTCTGCGATGAACAAGGCGAGCTTATCACCTCGCTCAATCCCGCCAGTGCGGCCCTTGCCGCTGAGCGCTTTTCGGCCAGTGACATCGACATCGACAAATCTCTCGGCGGCGCATTGAAAGCGTGCATAAAAGCGAATGCGGCTGGTGTAAATCGCGCGCATCTTATCGGCTACAGGAGCAACGGCGCGCTCATTCGTGAATTATTTACGCGCGAAGGAGCAGGCTCGCTCATAAGCGACGACAGCCTCGATACCTTGCGACAGGCTACGATCGACGACGTGTCTGCGATCCTGTCTCTTATTAGACCGCTCGAAGCCGATGGCACGCTGGTTGAGCGCTCGCGCGAAAGGCTTGAAACCGAGATCGAAAACTTTAAAGTGATCGAGTTAGAGGGTGCCATAATCGCCTGTGCGGCGCTCTATCGCACGAGCGAATCGCTCGCTGAGATTGCCTGCATTGCCACTCATCCAAACTACCGTCGTGGCGGATTAGGCGCGAGACTTCTGCAAAGTTTATCTACCGAAGCTAAGAGGCTTGGGATAGAGAAAGTATTTGTTTTAACGACTGTCACCGCACACTGGTTTATCGATCATGGATTCGCGCAGGGAACACTCGATGATCTTCCGGAGCAGAGACAGGCGCTTTACAATTTACAGCGCAAGTCAAAAATATTCTTAAAATCTGTGTAAAGTTTCTCGCTTAGCGGGATCGACGCGTTAATTTGCATATACTATAGGCGTAGGGATTATCCGGCTCGCTTTCTCCGTTAGCGGCGAAGTTCTCCCGCTCAACTTCCTGCCACTCACCTTCATCGAACTCCGGTAAAAAAGTATCGCCTTCAACACTTGCGTGTACGCGAGTAAGATGAAAACGCTCAGCTTGCTGCAACGCGTCGGCGTATAAACGCGCACCGCCGATCACAAACGCTTCGTCAACGCCAAGCTCCTTGCTTATCGATTCGGCAAGGCTCTTCGCCTGCTCAAGGCTTGTCACGACGTCTGCACCGTCGGCCATATAGTTTGGGTTCGAGCTGACTACGATTGAGCGACGATTGGGTAACGGCCTACCGATTGATTCCCACGTGTTGCGCCCCATGATGATGCAATGACCGGTGGTCACTCGACGGAAATATTTTAGATCCTCAGACAGATGCCAAGGTAGTGTATTGTCTCGACCGATGGTTCGGTTCTCAGCCATCGCTACAATCAAAGAAAGTTTCATTTTTGATAGTCCACCCTAAATATTAAGAGCGGCACCTAAACCGAAAAAGGGTAGGCGATTGGCTCATGGTGCTGATAACCCTCGACCGAAAAATCATTAAGAGTGACCCACGTTTCGATATCTTTGAGGCTCTTAATGTCGGGGTTAATGTGTAACTTTGGCGCAGGAAACGGCTTACGTTTCAATTGCACGTCCCGCATCAATTCGAGTTGGTCTTCGTAAATATGTGCATTGACGATTTTATGATAGGCATTTCCTGCGGCATGCCCCGTGATCTGCGCCATCAAGGCGAGCAGCGTGAATACCTGTATCTGGTTGAAGTTGAGACCAAGGGGGACATCACACGAGCGCTGGTAACTCGTTAGATGGAGCTTGCCGCCAAGAAGCGAGAAGGTATGCGTATGCATACAGGGGCGCAAACAGCCAAGCTCGAATTCGCCTGGGTTATAGAACGTCAGTATTTCACCGCGGTCGTCTAGGCCTTTGCTTAAGTCGTCGACTATCTTACTCAACTGATCCAACGGCTCGCCGCTTGGCCGCGACCATGCCCTGCCCTGCACACCGTATACGCGGCCCATATCATCCTCGCCGCGGCGCACTGGATTCGCGAGCCATGCCGGATTCTCGTTAGCATTAGCATCCCAACTTTTGGTGCCGAGTGCGCGAAAATCTGCGGCGTTGTCGTAACCTCGCAGGTAGCCTAAAAGCTCGGCGATGGCGGCTTTCCAGTAACTCTTTCGAGTCGTAATGATCGGGAATTCATTGCGCTCAACAGAGTACTCTAGGTCGGCGTTTATGACCGTTAAGCAACGCTTTCCAGTACGCTCATTCGCAACCCATTCGCCCTCATCGACTATGCGCCGGCAAAGCGCTAGATACTGATGCATACACTATTCACCTTGTATTATTGATGCTTGGCATTCGAGACAGCACCGTCGCGGCGATAACCGTAGACCATCATGGCCGCGCCGATGACAATCATTGGCAAGGACAGCAACTGCCCCATGGTCAACCAATCGAACGCGATGAAGCCGATGTCCGCGTCGGGTTGACGAGCGAATTCGACGAAAAATCTGAACACACCGTAGCCAACACCAAAAAGCCCAGTGATACTGCAGCGCGGACGCGGTTTTGAAGAAAACCACCAGAGCAAACCAAATAGCGCGACTCCTTCTAGCGCAAACTGATACAGCTGCGAAGGGTGACGAGGGAGCGCATCGACATACGGGAAAACCATACCCCAAGGCAGATCCGTTGGTCGCCCCCAGAGTTCGCCGCCAATAAAGTTACCCAGCCTGCCAGCGCCGAGCCCGAAAGGGACTAGTGGGGCTACGAAGTCCATCGTCTCGAAAAAGGGTTTACCTAACCTGCGCGAGTACCAAGCAAAGGCTGCGAGCACGCCCAGTAAACCGCCATGAAACGCCATGCCGCCTTCCCACACCCTAAAAAGCCAAATGGGGTCTGCCAGAAAGCGGTCGAAATTATAAAAGAAAACCGAGCCAAGCCGACCGCCTATCACCGCCCCCATGGCGCCATAGAAAACGAGGTCCGATATTTGTTCGTCGGTCCAAGCCCCGGGGTTTCGATGTGCGCGGTAGAGTCCCAGCCGCCAGATACCCGCAAAGGCAACAATATACATGAGCCCATACCAGTGGATACTGAGAGGACCTAGAGAAAGTGCAACAGGGTCGAACTGAGGGTGGGTAAGCATGCCGTTCTCGAGCAGTTTTTCTTAAGCGCTAAGATTACCTGTTTACGCAGTACTTTTATAGCAAACTGGCGCTAGATATCCTATTGGGTAGAATGAGCTGCCTAACATTGAAGTGAACGTTTAACGCTATGTGTCTTCTATTTATTGGCTATCGCTGCCATCAAGAGTTTCCGCTATTTGTTGCAGCCAATCGTGACGAGTTTTTCGCTAGAGAAACTCGGCAAGCACACCATTGGGGAAATGGCGTAATCGCAGGCCAAGATGGACGCGCCGGTGGGACTTGGCTTGGTATCGGGCCAAATTCACGGTTTGCTGCAATCACAAATCGCCGGGGCGGTCCCCCAAAAGAGGGTCTGCGTAGCCGAGGCGAGCTGACTGCAAATTTTCTCAGCGGCTCGATGAGTGCGCATGATTATGCACAAACGATCGCATTGCGAGGCATAGACTATGCCGGATTCAATCTACTGATTGGCGATATCAATTCACTTTACTATCTCACTAACGACAATCAATCGACGCCGACTCAGTTATCCCCTGGCTATTATGGACTATCCAACGGTGTTCTCGACGAACCTTGGCCTAAGGTGAGTAAAGGCAAGCAACGCTTCCAAGAACTCGCGAGCCGGCCCTCGGGTTTAACGACCGACAGGCTTATCGAGTTGATGGACGACAGAGAGAAAGCGCCCGATCATGAATTGCCGTCGACAGGACTGAGCCTTGCGCTCGAACGACGTCTCTCTTCTGCGTTTATTCAGAATGAAAAAGAGGCTAGCGGAGACATTCTCGGCGCTCAAGACTACGGCACGCTCTGCTCCACTGCGCTACTCTTTTCCCGCGAGGGTGAGAGACGTTTTCATGAACGCAATTACGATGCGCAGGGGCGGCCGACGCAGAGTCATTTTTTCCACTTAACAGCCGACTGATCAGTGTGTACGAGAAGAGCGCAGCAATCTGTCGACTCCCGCATTGTATAGCGCCATATCAACTGCGCTGCGGATGGTTTGCGCATCGTCCAATTCGGATACTTGCTCGAGCAAATCTTTCGCTACATCCATCGACACGCTTCGAATTACTGACTTAACTTTTAGTAGTGTCGAGGCATTCATGGAAAGTACGTCGTATCCCATCGCGATAAGGAGTACCGCCGCGCCGGGGTCGCCTGCCATCTCTCCACAAATGCTCACCGGTTTCCCCTCTGCCTTAGCAAGCGTAACGACCTGCTGCAAGGCGGCGATAACCGCAGGATGGAACGCCGAATACAGACTTGCGACACGCGGATTGTTGCGGTCAACTGCCAGTAGATATTGAGTTAGGTCGTTGCTGCCTACGGAGACAAAGTCAACCATCCTAGCCAGCACTGACGTCTGGTAGACAGCCGCAGGCAATTCGATCATTACGCCAATCGGCGGATAAAGTACATCGACGCCTTCTTGAACAAGCTCACGATATGCCTTTTTTATCAGCTGTTGCGCCATCGCCACTTCATTAACATTGCTGATCATCGGCAACATAATTTGCAGATTGTTCAAACCGACACTCGCGCGCAGCATCGCGCGAATCTGTGCCATAAAAATTTCCGGGTGATCGAGCGTCACACGTATTCCACGCCAACCCAAAAAGGGGTTTGCTTCTTCGATCGGAAAGTAGGGAAGCGATTTGTCGCCGCCAATATCTAGGGTGCGCATCGTTACTTTTTTAGGGGCGAATGCCTCAAGCTGCTCTCGGTAGATGGTGTACTGTTCTTGCTCGCTTGGAAATCGTTCGCTTAGCAAAAAAGGAACCTCCGTTCGGAACAAGCCAATGCCTTCGGCACCTTGATCGAGCGACTGCATCACATCAGACATAAGACCCGTATTTACCCACAGCTGGACACGTTGTCCATCCTGCGTCTCGCACGGCTCCTCTTTAATCCCATCGAGACCCGCGATTAGTTGCTCTTGCTCTTTGATGATTTCACGGTAACGCAACCGAAGCGCTTTTGAAGGACTTGCGATCACCTCGCCGCGGTAGCCATCTACTACTAGACTGCGCCCTTCGAGTTGGGCATAGGGAAGGTCTACCGTCCCCATGACTGTCGGAATACCCATCGTACGAGCAAGAATGGCAACGTGAGAGTTACCCGATCCTTTGACAGAGATAAGCCCCTTGAGCTTATCCTTTGGCGCTTCGGCAAGCATCGATGGCGTCAGCTCTTCGCTGACTAGAATTGTGTTGTCCTGGTACTCGATCTCAACTGGTTCGCGCGCTTGTAAATAGAAGAGCACGCGGCTGCAAAGATCTCTAATATCAACCGCTCGTTCACGTAAATAGTCGTCGCTCATCGCTTCGAAGGCTCGCACGTGCTCATTCGCGACATAGGCAAGCGCACCCTGCGCCCAGATTCCCTGTCGGATCCGTGAAACTACCTCGTTACCTAGCGCATTGTCGTCGAGCATGCGTGCATAAACACTAAATAATTGACGCTCTTCCTCAGCAACCTGCCCAGCGATCTTTTCGTAGAGATCGTTCATATCTCGCCGCACTGCATCAATACAGCTTTTAAAGAAGGCGACTTCGTGCTCAATATCCTTCGCAGGACGCTGCGGAATCTGACTAAGGTCGGCATGGGGAAATACCACGACGGCGCGCCCGATCGCTACACCTGACGATCCGGAGACACCGGGGAAAACTGTATCTTCGGTTTTCTGGCCCGAAGGACTTAGCCCCTGAATCGCCCCTGTTGCCTTAGCGTGCGCAATAACGCCGGAAAGTTGAGCCGAGAGTGTAATTAGAAATGCTTCCTCGCCTTCATCAAAACGGCGACTTTCGCGCTGTTGAATCACCAGCACACCAAGCACAGCGCGGTGGTGAATTATAGGCACACCAAGAAAAGAGTTGAATTCTTCCTCGCCGGTATCCTGCAGGTAAAAATAGCTCGGGTGTTTTGAGGCGTCACTTAGGTTTATAGGTTCGGCATGTTTCGCAACCAGGCCAACGAGTCCTTCGCCGGTTTGTAGACTGACGCGGCCAACTGCTTCAGCCTTGAGACCTTGAGATGCCATGAGAACGTGGCTGTTGATGTTGGAGTCGAGCAAATAAACTGAACACACCTGGGTATTGAGCACACTGCGTACCCGAGTCACGATGATATCCAGCGCAGATTGTAAATCTCGAGCTGAATTTACTTCTTGTACAATGCTGCGCAATTGGCCGAGCATACTTGAAGCGACTCCTCTCGATAAACCTAGCGCAGCAAGGCTAGGCGGCTAGAAAATAGGAACAACGCTCTTCCCTACTTGAGTTGAGCTTTAGGTTACCGCTTATTGAGCGATACATAACGCTCGAGTGGCGACTGAAGTTGCTCTAGCGCTGAGCGATAGACATCACGTTTGAACTCGATGACCTGCTCGACCGGATACCAATAATTAACCCAGCGCCAGTCGTCGAACTCAGGCGTGCCGGACTTACTCAACACAATTGCGTTTTCATCACTCTCTAGACCGAGCAAAAACCACTTTTGCTTTTGCCCAATGCAAAGAGGATCTTTATGACGGCGAATATAATTCTCTGGCAGCCGGTAACGTAGCCAATCTTCGGTCTGATGCAGCAGGCAAACATGCTGCTGCTCGAGGCCGACCTCTTCTTCGAGTTCGCGGTAGAGTGCGTCCTCGGCAGTCTCATTCTCTTTGATTCCGCCCTGGGGGAATTGCCAAGAACTTTGTCCAATGCGCTTAGCCCAAAGCAGCTGCCCTTTCGGGTTACAAATTACGATGCCGACATTGAGTCGGAAGCCGTCGGAATCAATCACGTTAGCGCTACCTTAACTAGAACACGGGGCAAGCATTGTTTCACAGATAGAGGCGATAGATCAATCATGCCACGCGGCGTGCTATAAAATTAATCAACAAATACAATTAGATAGCTTGAAGTTAGAGGCCGCGGCGTTATAATACTGCGCCTCAAAAACCCGAATTTGACACGTCTTAAAACCCATAGGATTTCATATGGCTCTCGCCGCACCTCGACTCGCGCTGTTTGACCTCGACAATACCCTACTTGCTGGCGATAGCGATCATGCGTGGGGAGAGTTTCTTATCGAGCAAGGGCTCGTCGATGAGGCGAAACACAGAGCTCAGAACGACGCGTTCTACGAGCAATACCTGCAAGGTGAGCTCGACATTCATGGCTATGTAGCGTTCACGCTTGCGCCGATACTAGGTCTCGCTCCTACTGAGTTGGAAGCACTCAGGCAAGAGTTTGTCACGAGCAGGGTCGCGTCAATCATGCTGCCTCGGGCTATTGAACTCGTGAACAGTCACCGTGACGCCGGTGATCTGTGCGTTATTATAACGGCGACAAATGAGTTCATAACACAGCCTATCGCAGCGGCGTTCGGCGTCGAACATCTCATCGCAACTGGGCTTGAGCAGACTGGTGAGGGCGACGCACGCCGCTACACCGGCGCAATCTCGGGCACGCCTTGTTACCAACAGGGGAAAATCACCAAGCTAACCGCCTGGCTCGAAGAAAGAGCCACGAATGCCCTACAGGACGAACCGCTAGCGTCACTTGCCGACAGCATTCTCTACAGCGACTCGTTTAACGACTTGCCTCTCCTCAGCGCCGTGACAACCGCAGTCGCGGTAGATCCGGACCCGCGCCTAGCCGCAGAGGCAGAGGCGCGTGGGTGGGAAATACGAAGCCTGCGGGGCTAATCCAGAATCTCAACCATAAGGTCGTCGGCGAGCTGTTCGAGCTTTTCAGACAATTCGCTGCGTAGCAACGTGCTGGGCATGCTCAGCTCAGCGTGAGCACGGAACAGCGGTTCGCCAGACATGGGCGCAGGCTCGCAAAGCGTCGTTAAATACTCGACGTTTACAGACAGGCTCGCGAGCACACGAGATATTTCGCTGATGATGCCAGGTCGATCATTAGCGACGAGCTCTATTTCAAGGTGTTGCCTAGCGGCAGCAGACTCATCCAACGCCTCACCGATCACATCGCCCTGAGCATCCACTCTCTCGACGACTAACTTGAACGAACTGTCACCGGCGGTGAGCGCGTGAAGCGCCCCGACGAGCGATTCTGCCGCATCGGCAGCAACACCTATACGAAGTATGCCCGCAAATTTGCCCGCCAACTGAGACATATTACTTTCGAGCCAGTTGCCTGCATGTTCACCAATTGTTGCGGCTAAGGAGTCGACAAGGCCCGGCCGGTCGTCGGCAATAACGGTGAGTATTAGGTATGTATTCATAATGTAGAGTCGTTCCAGTTGAGTCATTAAAGCGTATGTTATGCGCAAGCCAAACTAAGCGAAAGGGTTAGTTAGTTTGGTCTACAGCGATTAGGCCTAATCAGAATAACCCAATTTGTCGCCCAAAAAGTTGTTCCATCGAGTCACCAACAAAACCAAGTATCGCATCTGCGATCGGTTCTATTTGCCTCTCAATATAAAACTCATAGTCGGGCCTTTGTGTAGTGAACCGAATCGGCTCTGCGCCAGTGCACGTCATAATGTATTCAATCCACCCCAACTCGCCCTCGCTTACACCAAGCCCTTGCTCCGCGATTGCTCTCTGCGCCTTACGCGCAGCCTGAATGTGAGGAGGCACATTTTTTACATAGTCGTCTAAACGACGCCTCAGCCGCTTACGAAAAACCAATTTGTCATCAATACGCCCAGCACGCAGATCGTCGACGAGGCGATACAAATACTCCGCATACTCTTCGCCTAGAAAAATACGACGGTAGAGTTCTCGCTGGAATTCCCGTGCCAGTGGCGACCAGTCAGTCCTCACGGACTCAAGCCCTTTGAACACCAGTCTGTATCGATCAGCCATTTCAGTGTCATCTAATGCGAGATCGGAGTCGTCTCCGTTAGCAGTTCGAAAATTGTTACCACGCGTGTCGGGTATTCTGACCATACCCGCGTAGCGCTTCTTACTGCCCGCCTCTGAACCGCGAATAGTAGGCATAAGAAATTTCGTAAAGTGTGTTTCGAATTCCATCTCAAGATAGCTGTCGACACCCTGCTCCGTCATTATTCGGTCTCGCCACCAGTCAGTCATGCTAGTTGCTAGCCGCTCGCTTATTCGTTCAACAGCCTGTGCGCGCACTACAGGCAAGTGACTGTCGCATGACTCAACATCAATTGCTTTTTCGGGAATTAATACAAACACCGAGTCCGTATCGCCATAAATCACACGAAAGCCCTGTTCTTCGATAAACCGCTTACTGTCGAGAATTATCTGATGACCACGTTTGGTGATTGAACTAACTAGACGAGTGTCCAAGAATCTACAGCCGCTCGTACCGAGAACGCCATAAAACGAATTCATAATAATCTTAATCGCCTGCGACATGATCGCGTCGCCCGCACGCTTTGCTCTATCCCTCGCGGCCCAGAGGGTTGCGATCAACTCAGGAAGAATTGCCCCCTCACGCGCAAACCTGCCACCGTCGAATCCCTCGATAGGCTTCGGCTCATCGTTGGCAAGAGCAAGGGCTAATGGGTCGACATGAAAGGTGCGAATAATACTCGGATAAAGGCTTTTGAAGTCCAACACCACCACATTGTCAAAAATACCTGGGTCAGAATCGAGCACGTACCCGCCAGGACTTACATTCGTTGTATCACCGCTGCCAAGGGCGGGCGCCACAAAGCCCTTACGGTGGAGCCGAGGAAGGTAAAGAAAATCGAGTGCGGCGACTGAGCCGCCGTAGCGATCGAGAGCGAGTCCGGTTAACAAACTTTTCTCAATTGCAAATTCGAGCAGCTTTTCCTTAGTAAAGATATCCCAGACCAATTTACAGTCTTCGAGGTTGTAACGCGCGAGCGCCTCTTTGTCCTGCTCAAACAGAGTGCTTATTTCTGCCCCACGCTGCTCGACATCCTCAACCAGCTTGCCACGCCCAAGCACTTCACGCGACACGGTTTCCAACGAAAAATCCTCAAAGGCATAGGTGGCCGAACGCATCAGTTCAATGCCATCTAATGCGCAGCGTCCCGGAATCGTCGCATAGTAACGCTCCGCTTTCTTCGCGCTCCCTCTTTCACGCGATTCGCGCCATACGACAGTGTGTGGCTCACCACTAGCGGAACGCCCAAGAGTCAACTTCATCTTCAGTCTGTCGCAGATTCTCTGCAGACAACGCAGATCGAAGTTCACTACATTCCATCCAATCATTACATCCGGATCTACCTCGGCGACATGATCAAGAAACGCCGAGATGACAGCACGTTCGCTTGGTAGCACCTCGATATGAAGCGGGGCATCGGCGCCCGCGCGGGCATTGAGCTTTTCGCGCCACTCTGCATCACCAAGCATAAATACCTTCGAGGCCTGTGTTGAGTAAGCAGCAATGGAATAGAGCTTTTCGGCCTTCATATCGGTTTCAATATCGAAGGAGAGCGCGCTAAGGGTTGGCCTAAATTCGGCTGACTTGACCCTAGGATTTAAAAGGGGCTCACAAGTGGACGATTGTGCCTTTGTAGATTCCGCAGTCTTTAGCAATCCGGTCTCGCATTCAAATGCCAGTGACCCGGTTATAAAACGTTCCATCAAAAATCTATCTGGTGCGCGTACGTCGGCTTCCGATAGCTCAACACCTGCAGCAATTAGCTTTCGGCGTATCTCCCCCATCGCTTTAGTTGTCTTAACATACAGCGCTAGAACCTGCTCGTGGGAAAAATTTCTAAGCTTAGTTTCTGCGACGCGCCACGCCGATGTGCTGCGCCGAGAAAGCAACCCGCCGGCGTTTGAAGGAGATATCGAGATGCCTGCCTTCTCGGCTAGGCCTGCACTGGAGTATATTGAGGGACGCTGGTGGGGGCTAGAAAGACCCAAGGTTGATTCAAGCAGAGCGAGCTGCCTTGCAGGAAAAAAGCAGACGGCCTCTTGCTCTTCGAATAGGAGGCAGCGTGGGCCTTTCTCCGTTGCGAGCCAATAGGTAAGCCTTATGCCTGTTTTGGTATCGCTAGACTGGCGCGAGAGGATGAAGCCGGGCGCGACTCCTGGTTGCACCGCGGCTCTCTCCCACTCGCTGATGATTAGATTGTGACCGTGCGCGGGAATTGTGCGAAGTCTTCCCAGTAGCTTGACGCCGGTTTTTCGGGCATTTCGGCTTCTGTCAGTTGAACATTACCGTTGATATCCGTAACGCGCGAAACAATCGTATGCTCTCCCGGCGTTGCATCAGTCCAATCGAAGCTAAAGAGTTTCCACGCGTATTTAGTGGAGCGCGGATTGATCTGAGCACGGCGCCATGGGCCGTCATCGATTTTTACTTCAATCGACTCAAGCGGCGTGCCGTCGTTAAGCGCGAAGCCTTGTATGGTGTACTGACCCCCGTTCTCGACAACTCTCACTATTGTCGACTTGAGGTTCATCTCTGCGACAGAATTTTCAACCCAACGCTCAACTCCGCCTACGTTTTCCTTTTTGAGCGTCACGTAGTCACGGCCCATAAAACGGCCCATGTAACGTGTATCTTGCACGTGGATCTGCGTTAGCCACTTTACGTTTGCGACACCGTACCAACCAGGGACAAGGAGACGCACCGGCTTGCCGTGGTAATGCGGTAAGGGTTCGCCATTCATCTCGTAAGCGAGCATATTCTCCGGACGCATGGCGTCTTCGATAGATAGGCTGCGCGCGAAGGCCTTCTCAACCTCGACGCCACGAGCAGGAACTTCTTGGGTTTGTATGTCTGCTCCAAAAAACACGATCTCTTTCGCACCCGGTTGAATGCCCGCTTCTTCGAGAAGGCGGTGCAGAGTGACACCACGCCAGTAGGCGTTACCGACCAACCCATTAAATAATCTGCGGCCGTTTCCTCCGCATTCGAAACCAACCTGTTGCTCAAATACATCACGCGCCATTAGATCTGACAGAGATAAATCGAGCTCCTTGTCGACCATGCCGGTCACACGCAGGCGATATGAATCGTTATCTATTTCAGGCTGTCCGTAATGCTGAACGAGGTAGAAGTCGTCGTTATCGGTAAAATAGGAATCAATTTCGCGCGTGTCGAGATAGTGCACTGCGTTAGGTCGCACCGGGCCCACCTTAAAGGTATCTGGCACATCGGTAAAAGGAACAAGACGTTCGCCCTGCGCGAGCGCAGGAAAAACGAAACTAGGAAGCGAGGCAGCTCCGGCAGCACCCATAATGCCCGCGGCGCCTTTTAGCAGCGAGCGTCTGTTAATCGTCGAACCTGCGTCGGGCAGGTGCGAGAGGTTAGCCTCAGTACGCTCGTCTTTATTGTTATTGCTGCCATCGTTGCTCATTGATTCTCTCCTGAATAATGGTCTTATTTTTATACCTGCTTTATTTTCGCGTTGGTTCGCCATTTAACAACAGTTGACAGTGTCTGCCAAACCTTAGTGATGATGCCCGCCGGGGCCATGCACATGCCCGTGCGCAATCTCTTCTGCACTTGCATCACGGATGCCGACAACCACTATCTCATAGTAAAGAGTGCGCCCTGCAAGCGGATGGTTAAAGTCGACATCGGCATTGAATTTACCCACCTTTGCGACCACTACATTCCTCACGCCTCTGTCGGTTTTTACTGCTGCCACCATGCCGGGTTTGAGCTTGGTGACGCCTTGCGGTAATTGCAGGTGCTTAATTGGTACACGCTGCATCGCGTCTGATCGGCGAGGGCCATAGGCCTCTTCGGGCTTTAGGGTGATTTCGATACTTTCGCCCACAGCTTTGCCCTCGAGCGCGCGCTCGAGGCCGACGACCACATTGTGAAAACCATGTAAGTAGAAAAGCGGTTCGCCGCCGCTAGACTCTTCCATCCAGTCGCCGTGGCTGCCGTCCGGCGCTACCTCTGCCAATTTGTAATGAAAACTCACCACCTTATTCAGGGCTATTGTGGTGGCTGCGTCGGCGGTCTTGTCCTGATCAGCGTTACTGTCAGGGGCGTTGCTCGTGTCTACACTGGTCAAAAGATGTGATCCTCGTTTTTATCGGTGTTACCTCTCCCTCCCTCCCATGCAAGCCCTTACTGAAGCGATTTGTTGGAGAGAAATTTGCTGGGAGTTTAGCAGACACTCTCTCGGTTTCGCAGAGAAACAAAACGCGTCTGCGAGAGTTATGTCTGAACAAGTTGACTTAAGCTTCTCACGCCGCGCCCATGCCGATGCCTGCACTATTATCCACTTTTCCTCGATCTTAGCTGCCATAGGGGGTGATTTATGCACTTTTTGCCAGTATTGATGCAAATGTATCAAAAGTGTGACATCGTGTTACACGCACCTTCTGTAGCCAGATTACAACAGCTGACAACACGGGCCCTACGTTGTCTGAAGCCAAAATTTCAACGCTGTGGCTTATTTTGAACAGGCTGAGCATCTTTGCTCACCTTGACGGTCACCTAAACGGCACATATGAGCACCCGGCTGCTGCCACTCCTTGCCAAGGAATACTGGCGACGAGCGGCTGTTCTGAATCAAAGAGGGGGCAAGTGGGACTTCTGCTGCCCGTGGCGATGCAATCGATAACTCAGCGCCACGAACATAAAAGCCGATGGCTGATCAAAATAACACTAGGCGACCAACTATGAATCACTCACAATTTACCAAGTTTTCTCCAATCACCGTTCTGGTAAAGCGAACTATCAAAAAGTTGCGCATCGATGCTGGCTATTCGATGAATGAGGGCGCCCGACTTCTCGGCGTGTCCCGCAAGCAGCTTGAGGACATCGAGACGATTCGTAACTACGGTTGTCATTTAGATCTCGAGCTGCTTGCTAAGATTAAAGTCATCTACCGTACGTCTCTCGACGAGATTGTTGGCGAGCTGCCCGATGATTATTATTCGGCGTATTTCGAACGGCCTAGAAATAAGATTAAGAAAGATAGTGAATACTAACTTCGATGCTAACTTATCTTTTTTGGCTTTAGAGCTGAAGATTCTACTGTTTCTAGCGTACTGCTATTCTTAAAACAGAGCGATTATATCGATTTTAGCGATCTCACTTTATCTAGATTTCAATAGTGCACCAAAGGATCTCAGAATCAGCGAAACTCTATTTTCGTTGAGACTCTCTAACAGCAAGAAAAACCTCGAATAATCATAAGCGAATCATTGATTAAAATACGCTGCGATCAAGAAAGCCTCGACTATGATCAAGCCAAGAAAAAGCCGAAACGAAAGATGAGCAACCTCGTTAGAGCTAGTAACATTCTGATCAATAGACTTATTTTCTTCCATTTCCGACACAAAATTAGAAGAAGACGTTGGGCTATTGGCATTAAATTCGGCAGACTCTTCATTTGCTAACTGCGGCGTCGAATCTTGATTCGATAATTTAGGCGTTGATCTAGCGAACTCCATCTCATCGATTAGACGCAGCACCTCTTCGCCCTTCGGACTATGTTTTGAGAGCGCCTCCAAAATCTGTAACTCTCTCTCACTGGGCAAGTCGAACTCGATCGAGAGGGAGGAAGACAGATCTGCACTATTGGGACGCGCCGAGAAACGATCTCTTGGTTCGAGTCTCAGTACGCCAATAGTCGCATTCGCCAACTGTGAGGCGAGCGTAGCAATGAGATGCCAATCCGTTTCGGCGACAAGGTCTTCGTTATCAACTATCAGCACACTGCAAGGCAGTTCTGATTTGCTCATTGACTGGGCGCGATCTGGCGAGAGAATCTCTTCGAGAGGCGTCTCTTTTAGCTGAACGTTGATTATCGACAAGAGATCTGGCCCGGACAGCGGATCGAAGCTTAGAAGTCTTATCGAAGGATCATCCCGAAGTCGCGCAATACAAAGCTCTTTGTAATACTTAGCCATCTCATAATGTTGTGAAACAAAGACTAGAGATTTTGACGCCTTTAGCGCCTCTACAGCCTCGTTTACCCTCTCAAAATGGCCATCGCTTAGATAGAAGCCCTCGGGTCGCTGCCTTAGCTCAAATTGTTGTTTCAGCTGTTCTGCGCGCACACGTGTCTGCTCGGAGACGCGCGGCTGATCCGAACTGACGACACTTTCGCTGGATGCTTTGCTCTGATCACTCATCTATTTTCCGTCCATCGAAATCGAACTTCATTTCCGCTGGCAAGCTCACTCGTGGTTTCTTTGCTGCGCGACCATTGCGCCCAAACGAATTTAGGTGGAATACGTAAGCAATAACCTCTGCGACTGCTTCGAATAGTGGCCGCGGAATATCTTGATCTATCTCTGTGGTAAAGAACAATGCGCGAGCAAGCATCGGTTCTTCGAATAGCATCACACCTTCTTTTTCGGCCCGCTCTCGAATACGCTGAGCTGTCAGGTCGGCCCCTTTAGCCACAACCCGCGGTGCTTCTTGGCTTCCCACTGCATAAGACAAGGCGACGGCGAAATGAGTCGGGTTAGTGACGACAACGTCAGCATCCTTTATCGCATCCATCATGTGAGACATTGCGATCTCACGCTGCTTCTGCCGTATCCTACTCTTAACCTCAGGCCGACCCTCTGAATCTTTGTACTCGTCTTTAATTTCCTGAATCGACATTTTAAGCTTGTTGCGAAAAGAGATCATTTGATAAGGAACGTCGATCGCGGCAATGATCAAGAGTGAAAGCGAAATTGCAAAGATGCCAGTTACAAGAATCCCTAAACCTTCGGCTGACGCCGCTGACGGCGGAAGAATACTCAGGGTAAATATTTCGTCGAAATAGTAGGACACAACTAAAAAGATAATGCCGCCTATCAGACCAAGCTTGAGCAACCCCTTAGTGAGTTCGACAAGGCTCTTTACGCCAAACATCCGTCCAAGCCCTTGGATTGGATTAAGTTTTGAGGCCTTTGGCATAAATCCCTTTATGGAAAAACCTATCCCGCCAACGAAGAATGCGCCCGCGAACGCGAGCAATATTGTCACAACGAAAATTGGCGACGCAATTGTGAGGCAGCGTATTAGCAACTCGAAAAAGTAGGCGCCAACCTGGCCTGAATCACTTATTACTGAGGCGTCAAATACAAACGCAGTTTGCAAGGCCGAAAGAAGATTGCTCGAGATTGTATCGCCGATAATCAGAAATATTGCCGCTACTGCAATCATTAGCAGAGCGACGCTAAGATCTTGCGAACGCGCAAATTGACCTTCTTCGCGTGTCTTATCTAATTTCTTCTGGGTTGGTTCTTCAGTTTTGCTGTCATCATCTGCCATCTGTCACAGCCCCCACAGCGTAGCTAATAAAGCAAATCCGTCTTGCCAAAAAATGCCAATCCGCTGAATGATTCCGGGAATAGCTAGCATCAGCAAAACGGTGCCTGCAACGAGAATTGCCGGGAAACCAACCGAGATAATATTCAGCGACGGAGCAGAGCGCGTGATCATGCCTAATCCTGCGTTAATTAGCAGAACTGAAATAAGTATCGGCAAAGCGACCACGAGTCCGCCTAAAAAGAGTAGAGGCGACCATTCGATGAATACACGATAAATAAGTGCTAACGAGAAAGTCTCATCAACAGGAATGGTTTGAAAGCTTTGCAAGAGAAGTTGAACAAGAATGAGATGGCCATCTACTGCGATAAAGATAAACGTCGAGAGAATAATAAGAAACTGCGATATTACTGGCACGTTACCGAGGCTTGGATCGACCAAGCTCGCCATACCCAAACCCATCGAGTTTGAAATCGCCTGACCACCCACGGCGACCGCACCGTTAACTATCTGAAGAAGGAATCCAGCAAATAAGCCTACAAATATTTGCATTATGACAAGCGTCATTAGCTCAACAAAAGCGAGACCCTGAGTATCGAATGTTATCGATTCAACTACCGCAAAAGTTAGTATCGCGCTAAATAGCACTCGAAAGCGTACGTTAAAGGCTTGCAAAGAAAAAATCGGTGCTGCGAGCATAAATGCAGACACGCGCGCGAAAGGCAATACAAAAAGACTAAGGTAGGTAACGACTTCTGATACTAGAAAATTCATTATTGAATTAACGACGGAATCGTGAGCATTAGCGTTTGAAAATGGTCTATCAACAGACCGATTTGCCAGTTTCCAACGAATAACAGTAAAAGCACTAGCACTATGAGTTTTGGAATAAAGCTCAGAGTCATTTCCTGAACTGACGTCGCGGCTTGAAGAATGCCAACGACAACACCCACAACCAGAATCCCGAGAAGCAAGGGCCCTGCGATGAGCGCAGTAACCCAGAGCGCTTCTTGGCCGAGTGTCACTACATCACTGATAATCATATTGAGAAACTCGCGGTGAGAGACTGCATAATAAGTATCCAGCCATCGGCTAAGACAAACAGCATGAGCTTAAATGGCATTGAGATCATCATCGGTGACAACATCATCATGCCCATAGACATGAGCACGCTCGCGACTACGAGATCTATAATTACAAACGGGATGTAGATAAGAAAACCAATAGTAAACGCTGTCTTTAGCTCCGAGGTCATAAACGACGGAATCAGTATGCTCAGAGGGATCTCCGCCTCGTCTTCCGTATAATCAAAATCTGCTATATCCGAAAATACCATAAGGTCTGCTTCGCGAGTTTGCGTAAGCATAAAGCTGCGCACGGGAATAATCGCCGCATCTAATGCAGCTTGGGCGGAAATTTCCTCCGCAACATAAGGCACGAAGGCATCCTCATAAAGCGTCTCGAACACCGGCGCCATAATGAAGAAAGTAAGGAATAGAGCTATACCGACTAGCACGGTATTTGGTGGAGTCTGGGCGGTACCGATAGCCTGCCGCAACAGCGACATAACGATAATGATGCGCACAAAGGACGTCATCATAATAAGAATGGACGGCAACAGTGTAAGCACCGTCATCAGAATTAGAACTTGCAGCGTTAAGCTGTATTCGGTCGCGCCGTTAGGATCCGAGCTTACGTTGACAAGCGGAAGTCCGGTCTGGGCAACAGCAGAGCTTGAGAAGGCTATCGCGAAACCGCAGAGCGCCATAGCGATCAGAGTTAAAGGCTTTAGCGACCTATTGCTTAACCGGCTTAACTTGAAAAAGTTCATTGGGTTAAATCCGTTTGCTGATCGTCATCTCGCGTCCAGATATGCTCGGCACCCTCTTTCGACAGTACTATGAGACTCAGCCTTCCCTCTGCTTCAAGCAATACTGCGCGTCGACCCAGCTCAAGGGTAAGTTGGTCGACCAGTTTAATTTTGCCAGACGTCCCATGCGTGAGGGGATTGCGATATCGCTTGAGTAGAAAGATAAAGAGGAAGAAGAGTACCAGGACAAAGACTAAAGAACCCAATACGCGGCCAAACCCGACAATTTCCACAGTGCACCCTTTTTCGAGTATCAGCTCCGCAACGACCGCCTCGCAGTGCCCGGAACATGAATTTGCGCTGCTTTAGTACGCAGCCTGTAGTTTACAACGATTTAAGCCTCTCGCTTTTTGGCACTACCTGCGTAAGACGCATACCGTAGCGGTCATTTACCAAGACTATTTCGCCCTGAGCGACCAGCGTGTCATTCACTAGTAGATCTAAAGGTTCACCGGCTAAGCGATCGAGCTCAACCACTGAGCCTTGGGTGAGACGCATTAGGTCACGAATCTTGAGAGAAGTCCTCCCGACTTCAATAGATATCGTCACTGGAATATTTTTCAGTAGCTCTGAATCAAGACTAATGCCTAATTCCTCGCCAGATGATTTGCCTATTTCAGGATCAACACCTGTGTTTAACAACACGTCATCGGCGCTGCTTGTACTCTCTTCATTACTCATTTTCGCTTCCTTCGCGAGACTAACTTGTCTCAGCGGATAAATTACTCTTTTTTATTGAGTCTGCTCATTCTATTGATCTGCAGCGCCACCTTGCCTGCCACCTCGCCCGTGGCGGCCGTAAAGACTTCTATATTGTCTATGCTCACCGATGCTTCTTCGAACACTTCGATCGGTAGCATCTGGCCTTCGCGAAGGTTTGTGAGTTGCCCGTAGGTTAAAGACAGTTCGGCAATCTTAGCTCTAAGTAGGAGGGGCACATCGAGTGCTGCGTCGTTTAATTGTCTCTCCCACGCTGAGTCTTGCTCGTCTTCGTCATCACTCGTTTGAACTCGGCTTCTAAGCAGATCTCGCGCGGGTTTGAGTAGTGAAAAAGGCTGAATGATCTGTAGATAGCCTTCGACATCGTTTGCGAGCGAGAAATTAAACTTGCTGACGAGCATCAGCTCGTCGTCGTCGGCAATTTGAGCAAACTGAGGATTTACCTCAGAACTCACCCGCTGAAAATTCACCTGCATAATTGGCGACCAGGCATCTTTTAAGGCCGCGAAGACGATATTCATCAAAAGATCAATAATTGACGCCTCAGTTGGCGTAAAGATCCGCGTCGGCGTGATGTTATCGATTCCTTTGCCAAAACCACCAAAAAAGCTGTCAAGCGCTGAGAATATAATCTTCGGCTCAATGACAATAAGTGACATACCGCGCAGCGGATCCATTTTGACTGTGTTAATCGATAAAGGCGCTGCCATATTGGCGATGCTTTTCTTAAAGGTAGTAATTTCTACCTTCTCGGGCGCGATCTTTGGCGTCGTCCGCAGCACATCAATAAGGCCCATGCGAAGCTGACGAGCGAATCGCTCATTCACGAGATCAATGGCGCCCTGATTAAATCCGAGAGAACTGTCTTCACTCGCGAGATCGTGGGCAATCACCTGTGTATCGCGTGAACTTGCGTTGATTGGCACATTATTGCCATCGAGACTCGTCTCTGCGATCGCATCGAGCTCTTCTTCTGTTAGTCCAAGTGTTTCTTCAACCATGGGTCTTGCTCATTTAAACTACGGTTAGTGATGCAGTGAAGTTACTGCATCAAAAATTCTGTAAACAGGACTTTCTCGATGCCACCGAAATCTTCCGCCTCTTCAAGCTCTGAGTTGATCACGAGACGAAGTTCTTCAGCCATTGTGGCGCGAAAGTCTGGTGCCATTGATTGCTGTTCATCGACGAGCGAAAGCCTAGCTAGAATCGCTGCGCGAATAGATGGCTCATGCTTAGTCACATTATCTATAACGAGCTGGTCATAATGAGTCATCACTGTAATCGAAATCTGCATAACCTTTCGTGAGTTTGCGAGATTGGCTGTAAACGCCGCTGGCATCTGATAATAAAGCGTTTCTAATCGCGAGGGATTAGGTGTCTCAAGCAGCTCAGGGACCACCGCCTCCGCTTCTCCCTCGCCTTCTGCCTCACCTTCTTCGATCTGCGCTAACTCGGCTTGCAGCTGATCTTCTTGGCTAAAGAATCCTGTCGCAAATAGCGTGCCGATCACTGTGCCAACGGTAAGAATGATGACCCCGAAAATAATGCCTATGATGAGTAACCAGGGCTTTTTAGCCTTAGCTTCGCCTTCGGCTGCTACCTCTTCACTCATAGTAAACTCCTTACTCTAATTTTGTTTTCTATTTTGGCTCAAACGTAGGTATCTAAGCCATCTGAATTGTCGCTGCTGGCTTTTGCCTTTGAAGGGTTGGTCTCCATGGCAGACTCAGTAGCGACCTGTTTGGTTGACGCTTTATTCTGTTCGTTTGCCGCGCTACCTTCATGTTTGCTTCGACCGTGCGCGTTGACGTCTACGCTTACGTCGGCAATTGAGTTACCCAATAAAGCCTCTCGAAGTCCACCCGAATTCGATTGCAGGAGGCGAGTCGTTTCGGCGTTCTCGCTGCTCATGCTAATTCGAAGGCCAGCTTCTTCTGAGTAAACGAACTCTACATCAACCTGCCCGTAATTTTCTGGAAATAAGCTGATAGATATCTTAGTCGGACCACTACCTAACCCTCGAGCTAAGTGTGGATTAATTCTAGAAGCGATACCCTGTGGCAGGTTCGCTATTGACACGCGCTCGTTTGCAGCCTCGTTAGCCCTAGTGTTAGCGCCTTGGCTAACGCCGAGTTCGAGCTCCTGCAGAGTAATCTCTGACTCAGTTTTCTGCGTGAGAGGCAAATTATCACGTGCTTGTTTGGCTTGATTTATGACAGGCGAAAAAGCGACTCCCAATGGATTAGTCTGCGATGACGCTGTTACACTGCCTGACGCGGTGCTGATTCCATTTAGCACAACGTTTGAAACCTGCTGTTTGAGCGCTGCGGTAGCGGCCTCGGACTTACTCTTCGCCGTCGATCCTATCGCTCCCGCTTCTAGCGAGCTTCTTAACATCTTGCTTTGTCGCTGAGCTTTCTCAGTTGATTGGGCATTGATTGACGCTGCCGATACGGCGAACTGTTCACCACGCTGTGCCGAAAGCTGCTGGTTAACCTGACCGGCCTCGGACTTACTCTTCGCCGTCGATCCTATCGCTCCCGCTTCTAGCGAGCT
>JAFMKB010000030.1 GCA_017853205.1 Gammaproteobacteria bacterium | reverse complement strand
CAATGGTCGGCGTGCCACTGCCCATCATGGCGATCGTGAGTTCGCGGTTAAGAAGGTTTAGCACGCGCTCCACGCCAGCTTGGCCAAAGGCGCCCAGTCCCCAACAATAAGGGCGACCAATTCCCACGGCAGTTGCTCCTAGCGATAGCGCTTTATAAATATCCGTTCCACGGCGGAACCCTCCGTCAACAATAATAGGGATTCGGCCGTTAACGGCGGCAACGATTTCTGGCAGACACTCGATGGTCGATCGCTCGGTTTCTACTGCGCGGCCACCGTGATTGGACACAACGATTCCGTCCGCTCCATGTTGGACGGCAAGCGCCGCGTCAGCGCCTACTTCGATCCCTTTAATGAGCACCTTCATGTTGGTGACTTCTTTCATGCGGCCAATGACGCTCCACGTTAGAGAGGAGTCATTAAGCATGACGCCTTTCATGTCGAGCCCCTTGAAGATGGGCTTAGCTTGTCCTTTGTGGCACACGCTGCAGTCGCGGTCGTCTTCGCGCATGAGCAGCGACTGGGTCTCTGTATTGCGCCCTCCAGGTAGATCGATTGTCAGGCAAACCGCGGTACAGCCTGCGGCCTCGGCGCGTTGCAGCATCGCGACGGTATTCGCCCAGCGGTTAGTGGGATAGAGCTGAAACCAGATTGGTTCGTCGCGCGCTTCTGCTACCTCCTCAATAGGTGTAGATGACTGCGTGGATAGAATCATGTGATGGCCGACGGCTTTCGCGGCGCGCGCAGTACCAAGTTCAGCTTCAGCATGATAAGCGCCTTGGCTTCCTACAGGGCAGATGATGATGGGCGACTTCGCCTGTGTGCCCAAAACATCTATGCTAAGGTCTGGTGAACTGACATCGACGAGCCTGCGCGGGCGGATTTGAAAACGAGTAAAACCTGCACGGTTGGCACGCAAGGTTGCATCGCTATCAACACCTGTCTGAAGGTAGCCAAAGTGAGCGGGCGGGATTTTCTCTCGCGCGAGCGCTTCCATTTCGAAAACGTTTATCACTTCGGAAGGGTCTGTGAGACGCGCACCAAGCGTTTCCTCGACTTCCTGCGCAAAGGCTGAATATTCGGTTAGGAGTGGGCTTGCGGCTAAATACTTTAGAAATTCGCGTCTGCTATTCATGGGGTCGTTGCTCTCTTTATCTTTTTGATTTTCTTTGCTCGCGATCGGGTCTCTGTCATGTGCTAATTACGAGATTACGTGCAGTATGCTGTCGTAACGTTACTCAAAGCTTACTCTCGAAAATAGTAGGTTTGACGCTAATTGTCTACCCATGGCCTCGAGTCTATTTGATTCAACGTCTCGTTCGCTAGGAAGTTCTGACTTCGCAATTGGTCAGCCATTGGGTACACTTTATTGACCGCACTAGCCACTTTAATTCGGAAGAGGACACGCTCTTGCTTTACAGTCTTGATAATGTTTCACCCCAAACTCACGGCGAAGATTTCTACGTCGCGGATTCGGCAGCAGTGATTGGCAATGTGACCTTGGAGAAAGACGCTAGCGTGTGGTTCGGCGCAGTGATACGTGGTGATACCGAGACGATAACGATCGGCGAGCGCAGCAACGTACAGGATTGCTCTGTGTTACATGCAGACAAGGGCTTTCCGTTAGTCGTAGGCAGCGATGTTACGATTGGGCATAAAGTCATGTTGCATGGCTGCACGATTGGCGCTGGTAGCCTTATAGGTATTAATGCTGTTGTGTTGAACGGAGCAGTCATAGGTAAGGGGTGTCTTATCGCTGCCAATGCGCTAATCACAGAAGGCATGGTGGTGCCCGACGGCTCCGTTGTGATGGGAGCGCCAGGGAAAATCCGCGGCGAATTAGATGAGGCGCGCAAGCAGGCCCTCATCGATTCAGCAACACACTATGTTGAGAACGCCAAGCGCTTCAAGTCTGGACTCAAAGCGCTTTACTAGGCAGGCGTGTCTACTGTGGGTTTAGTACCGAATAGCCCTGCACAGAATAGGGTTTGTTGCTATAACTCTCGACGATAGCTTGCACCGCGGTTACGCCGACATCCTGTCTTACATTGAGATGCGAATAAGAGCTGATCTGAGTCATCATTATCCCGATCATATTTTCGATGGGGTCTACCCAGAAAATTGTTCCCCATGCGCCACCCCAAGTAAAAGAGCCTGGCGTAATGGGGTCTCGCGCAATGCCTGCGTCATTTAGAATCCCAAAGCCTAGCCCAAAATTGTATCCCGGCCCGCGAATGTAAATATCATGATCCTTACTGTGATTTGAGATCATGAGATTTATCGTTTTAGGACTTAGTATCTGAGTCCGACCTAGCTTCCCGCCGTTAAGCAGCATCTGACTAAAACGCCAGTAGTCGCTAGCTGTCGAGAATAATCCAGCCACTCCACCGTAATAGTCACTGCCGAAAAATGGCACGCTGCTGTAGTCTGGCGTTCGGAATACCTCGATAGTTTTGTTAGGGCCCGTTGGTGAGTAGACGGTAGCCACGCGGTCTCGTTTCTCTGCCGGTACCACATAGGAGGTGTCATTCATCCCAAGGGGGTCAAAGATTCGTTCCTGTAAAAAATTTTGTAGCGGCTCGCCTGAAATTCGCTCGACTAAAAGCGCTACATAATCGGTGGAGCTGCCGTATTGCCAGTCTTCGCTTGGGTGGAAGGCAAGAGGAAGGGGCGCGCGCTTGATCAATGTCGCCTCTAGACTGCTTTCGCGGCCAAGGAGTTTTTGTTCGTCTTCGGTGAGTAACTCGCGTGCCGGATCTAGTCCAGTGGTGTGTGCCAATACATCGCGCACAGTGATTGGTTGTCTGGGTGTCATTCGATGAACCCCGGCGTCGTCTTGTACGAGCACTTGTTTGTCGGCGATTTCGGGGATCCATTTGCTTACCGGATCGGTAAGCAAAAACAGCCCTTCTTCGTAGAGCATCATAAGCGCGGTGGAAACGATAGGCTTGGTCATCGACATGATGAAGAAAATAGTGTCTTCGCTCATGGGGGTGTCGCTTTCTTTATCGCGCCAGCCACGGGACTCAACATGAACGACCTTACCATCGCGAGCGATAAGCGTGACAGTTCCGGCGAGCTGGTTGGCATCGATATACCGCTGCATGGCTGCAGGTAAGCGCTCGAGTCGTTCACTCGACATTCCGACGCTGGCTGGGCTTGATCGGGGTAAGGACTGTGCCCCTGCGCTGGCGCTAATTGCTGTGCTGACGATTAAAACAAGGGCAGCGAATAGGGTTGATTTTATTCTACTCAAAGACAATAGCCGTAGGTCGTTGTTTAGCATTGATACTCCTCCATGTAAAATCCGCTTACGGATAATTTAAGATAGCGAATGGGCGAAAGCTGAGATGTCGCGGACCGTGGCAAAATAGACATCAGGAATAACGCCTACAAACGAACAGTCAGCTGCATGGCATGTTCCGTGCACAGTACGCCCAATAGTCGGTACACCTGCTTTAAGTAGCTTGCGATAATGCGCAAGCCCTTCGTCTCTCAACGGATCCAATTCGTTCACCGAAATCACATGTGGAGGCAATCCGGTAAGGTCTTCTAGGGTCGCATGATAGGGCCAAGTGAGGGGGTTGCTCGCGTTTTCACCGGTTGGATCGTAGGGTTTGACCATTGCGCCCATGGTCTTCATGTCGAGGAAATAAGCGTCGTTTTCGATCAAAGAGGGGAGCTCTTTTGGCTTCTCAGCATAGAGTCCAGAAATGTAGGGGCACTGCGCGTAGACGCCCGCGATTTCCTCAAGCCAGCCTTCTTTCTTCGCGAGCATCGTTGTCGCTAGCGACAGGTTTCCTCCACCAGATTCGCCTGTCATGATCAATGTTGAGATGCCAAGCGCTTCACGGCTAGAGGCAATCCATTTAGCCGCGTCCGCACAGTCGTGTAATCCTGCAGGAAAGGGATGATTTCCGAGTGCGCCAGCGGCATTGCGAAATTCGACACCTACGACGACTAAACCAGTCGCGGCGAGTTCGCTGCGCCAGCGGCTGTAGTTCGCATCGGCCGCAGTCAGGATGACCATGCCGCCACCATGTGTATGAACAAGGCAAGGGAGAGGAGCGCTGTCGCAGGTATGACCTGCCGGGCAATGAATGTAGAGTTTAATCTCATTGCCATCACGACCTTTGATGATTTCTTCGCGCACATCGACCGGATTTGACGGTTCGCCTTGGCTAACTAGCATCGCGAATAGCGTTTGCCATGCTTGTTCGGCTGCTGTGGAGTAGGCGATACAGTCTGCCACATCGCTGTCAGCATTGATCGGAGGCTCGGCTGCTTGATCTGCGAGACCTAACTGCCCTAATGCTGCGGCGAGTCGCGGGTCTGTGCGAGGATCGGTTCCAAGGCTCATCGATGAATCACCGAGACGGCCAGGCAATTGATTTTCTGTAGTGTTGCTCATGCTAATACTCTCGCTCTCTTTATTCTTGCTTGCAAACTCATGGGTTGTTTTTTGGCTACTCTGCAGCGAGCGCTATGTCGTCTCGAATAGTTTTGATCGCGCAATAATAATGAAGGGCACACCAGATATTCACTAAGACAGTCAGTGACATCGCATAGCGGAGTGCATCGGTGCCGAAGGTCGGTGTTAGCCAGTCACTCACAAAGCCAGTAACCATCGGGCCAAGCCCGAGTCCGATTAGGTTCAAGACAAATAGAAGGATGGCCGACGCCATCGCGCGCATTCGTATTCCGACTAGAAAATGCGTAGCTGCGATGCAGGGTGCGAGATAAAAGCCACCGAAAAACACGGGTAGAAAGTAAAAGAATACAGCACTGTAGCCGTCGGGCATGACGATAAATGTAATCAGTGCTAGCGGGATTGCAGCCACCGTTGAGATGAATGGAATCCACAAATACCAGCGCATATCGTTGTGCTTGTTAGATTTTCTGTCGGAATACCAGCCGCCGAAGAAAGTGCCAGCGAGCCCGCCGATGCCGGCAATGAGTCCGTAATAAAGGCCAATATCGATGATCGGCATCTCATGAATGCGCCCAAGAAACAGCGGCATGAAATTGCCCATACCGTAAGTGACAAAGGCATGTAGTGCACAGGCGAAGCTTAGGTGTCTGAATGATTTGCGCGAAGCAAGGATCTTCATCACCCGAAAGAATCCAGGGGGCGCAATGTCACGTCGGTTTTCTGACATACCGCGAGGCGGTTCTTTAATCACGAAGCGGACAATGAAAGCGAGGAATAGCCCTGGCAGCCCCACAACGACAAACGCCGTGCGCCAGTCGAAATATTGAACCAAATAGGCCCCACCCACGGTGCCGACAAGAATGCCGCCGTAGACGCCGAGTGAATAAATTGACAACGCAGTAGCACGCTGAGCAGCGGGAAAAATGTCTGACACGATGGAGTGTGCTGGAGGAGAGCCACCGGCTTCGCCGATTCCGACCCCCACCCGCGCCAAAAACAGCTGCCCAAAATTTTGCGCTAGGCCGCAGGCGGCTGTCATTAAACTCCATGTCGCGACCGAGATGGCGATTACGTTACGGCGATTACTGAGGTCTGCCAGGCGAGCGATGGGGATTCCCAAGACTGTGTAAATGAGGGCGAAAGCGATACCTGAGAGTGCGCCGAACTGACCATCGCTTAATTGCAGGTCCTCAATAATATAAGCAGCCAAGACATTGATAACCTGCCTGTCTACGAAGTTAGAAATATAGACTGTTGTGAGGATGCCCAGAACAAGGTAACGATAGAAGGGCTTTGAATAGGAGGCGATTGTGCTTTCGCGGCGTAGCTCATTGACCTTATCGATCTTGGTTGCAGCTTCAGTCATGCGGGTATGCTCCCTTGTTTTTAGACAGACGCGAGAAAGCAGTATCACACAAGCTCAGAGAATGACCAACCACGAACGACAGCGCTGCCCGCGAGTGTATCCAGACCAGATTTCTTTTGCAGACGGGTGTTTAGCGCGACTTTAGGTCTTCTGACAGCTTATTGAAACCGTGCTATCTTTTGCGTCTTGGAAAAAAGGAATAGCAATGCAAGATCCGGTCTGGACGTCTGTTATACCGCCTTTGTTGGCGATTGGACTCGCGATAGTAACGCGGCAGGTGATTCTTTCTTTAAGCGTAGGCATTTGGATGGGTGCGTGGCTTCTCGGTACGAGCAATCCGCTCGCTGCGGTCTCTCCAGCTATCGACTCCGTTATCAACGTATTTACTGATCCTGGTGATACTCGCGTCTTGGTATTTACATTGGTCATTGGTGGTCTTATTGCGACAATTGAAAAGTTGGGCGGCGTGAGAGGGTTTATCGCACTATTGCAGCAAAAAAACTGGGTTACAGGCCCCGGAAGAGCACAGTGGCTTGCCTTCGCCACGGGCGTTGTCGTGTTTATCGAATCTAACATTACGCTTTTGATTGCCGGTGCTATCTCAAGGCCACTTTTCGATCGGTATCGCGTTTCAAGAGAGAAGCTCGCTTACATTATCGATGCGACGTCAGCGCCTATTTGTGTATTGATTCCGCTTAACGCTTGGGGGGCTGTTATCGTCAGTCTGCTTACTTCTAGCGGCGTTGAGAGCCCAATTGATGTGTTCATAGGCGCGATATTTTTAAATTTTTACGCTATTTCCGCAGTGCTCGTATGCGCAGTTGTCATCTTTTTTGGAGTCGATATTGGGCCGATGCGGAGCGCGCAGCAGCGAACAGCGACAGGGGAATTACTTTGGCCAAATGCCACACCGATGGTGGATCCAAGTCTGATAGAAGCAGAGCAAACAAGGCAGCCCGGGGACTCGGCGGCGCTCATGATTATTCCAGTGCTAGCACTCGTCTTAAGCATGCCTCTGGGGCTTTTTATTACCGGCGGAGGCGATCTGACTGCTGGCTCTGGGTCTACTTCGGTTCTTTGGGCGGTACTCGTCTCCCTAGCTGTAGCCTGGACAATCGCCCTGGTTAGCCAGCGCGCAACGCTCGAAACGCTTATGCAACTTTTCCTCAAGGGCGCTGGTGGATTGTTACCTGTAGCGATGATCCTACTCTTCTCTCTGGCGCTTGGAGATGTTGCGAATGAGCTCGGCACGGGTGTTTACGTTGCGCAACTAGCTCAAGAAACTATTCCGAGTTCGATTTTGTTGCCGCTCTTATTTTTGTTATCAGCGTTTATCGCTTTCTCTATAGGCTCAAGTTGGGGCACCTTCGCTATCATGATTCCTTTGGCTATGCAGATTGTCGGTGCCTTAGAGGTGAACAGTTCTGTGTTTCTCGCTGCAGTGCTTTCCGGCGCTGTTTTTGGAGATCATGCCTCTCCGATTAGCGACACCACGGTTGTCGCTTCGATGGCCGCGGCTACAGATCATATCGATCATGTGCGCACGCAACTGCCTTACGCATTATTGAGCGCGGGCTTAGCAGCAGTGGCTTTTTTCGCTAGCGGATTGATCTTGCTCTAAAGGGCTGTAGAGGGCTTTAATTATGATGAATTTTAATCGCATGGGGTGGCATGAGTTCCAAACCATGCTTTCAGAATACGGTGCAGATGGAGTGTATATTGTCGACGTGCGTGATGAGCAATCTTACGAGGCTGGTCATGTTGAGAACGCGATACATCTCAGCGGCAGTAACGTAGCGAGCTTCGTGCAAAGCGCCGACCAAACGAAGCCTGTGCTCGTGTATTGTTATCACGGAAATTCGAGCCAAAGTGCCGCTGCCTACTTAGCGGAGCAAGGGTTTGAAGCGGCATTTAGTATAGACGGAGGGTATGAAACCTTTTATGACAAGGTTACTGTCTAAGATGGTTGGTCTGCTTTTTCGAAAGCGCGTTTGGCAGTTAGCACGGTAACCATGTAAAGCAAATTTAGAAGCGACCAGGCAAAGAGTTCAAAAGACCATAGCGTATGAGACTCAGGGTCAATAGTGCGGGCACCAACAATCCAGCCTATCCATAGTACAAGCAAGGCAATCGGGAAGGCAGCGACGAGTCGCCAACCATTGCGCCATTGGCGCCAGGCTGCAAAGGATAATGCCGCGCTCGAGGTGAGTGTGAGAAAGACTATGATAAGCATCACTGTATGCCATAGTGGTATCGGGGTTTGCTCGGCGCCAAACGCGGGTAGGGCAACAAGTGCAGTAGCTAGTCCGACTATTGGTATTAAAGAATCGATCTTGAGCATAGAAGGTCTCTTGACAGAAAATAGATGCAGCAAAAATAAGATGAACGAAGCGTACCCCAGCAGAGGCTTCGAACGCAAAGTCGTCTTCAAGTCTGTGTTTGAATATTAAAATACGAAAGATGCAATGGAGCAGTATGAGCAGTAACAAGGGATTGGTTTTTTCAGCCAAGATACCGAGTAACAAAGACTACGAGAATCTTGTTGATCTTAATTATCAGCTTTACAACGGGCTTTTTTTGACCCTCCCTCTCGATGAAATCGAGCAAACAGGGCTGCTGCTGCCGCTGCTCGAAGCGCGGGCACAAAAAGGCTTGAGCCAAGGTGAAGATCCAGCGGGGATTCTTGATGATTTTTTTGCTACGCACAGGCCGCATCTTGACGAAAAAAGCAGAATTCACTTTCTTTTCAGAGTAATTAAATATGTCGAAAGGCAGGTTGTTCTGGTCGATGCGCTTGAGGACGCTGCCTATTCGGTTGTGCATAAAACAGAAACTAAAAATGTGCTTAGGCAATTACTAGAACGCGTTAAGGCGGATGGTCTCCAAGACCAGTTTGATAAAGTGCTTGAGAATTTTGGCAGTAAAGTCATTCTAACGGCTCACCCGACTCAGTTTTATCCTGGACAGGTGCTGGCAATTATTACAGACCTTGCCGCAGCCATTAAGAAGCAGGATATCGCTACCTCTCGAGATCTTCTACAGCAGTTAGGTAATACACCTTTTTTTAATAACGAAAAACCAACGCCTTTTGATGAGGCTACTAACCTCAGTTGGTATCTGGCTAATATTTTCTATGATGCGATTGGCAGTATCATGGATAGCATCGGTCCGCAGCTTGCCGATCGTGTTGATTCCCCTAATCAGCTCTTAAGCGTCGGTTTCTGGCCTGGCGGAGACCGAGATGGCAATCCCTTCGTCAATGTCGGTGTGACACTACAAGTTGCCGATAAGCTTCGTTCATTAATTATGAGCTGTTATCACAGTGATGTGCGCGAGCTCAAGCGAAGGCTTAGCTTTAAAGGAGTCTACAAGCGGTTGGATGAGCTGGAGAGAAAGCTCTATCGCGAAATTACTAAGCCCTGTGCTACCGACTTAACGCTCGCAGGTATGATCGAGACGATAAATACAATTGAGCAAACGGTTAAAGACGCCTATCAAGGGCTCTATATTGACCAGCTAGAATCTTTCAAGCACAAAGTGAGCGCCTTTGGATTTCATTTCGCAAATCTAGATATTCGGCAAGATTCTCGTGTAATCCATCGTAGTTTTAATACCGCGCGTTCGCTCTATCCAGACTTTTTCCCGGCTGATTTCGATACGCTAGACGAAGCCTCGCAAATTGCTGTCTTGCTGGCAACGAAAACGCCTGAGACCTCCTTAGAGTTTAATGAATCCCTGGTGCCGGATACCCTCGAACTCGATACGTTAGAATCTCTCCGCGCTATGGCAACGATACAACAGCGCAACGGCGAAACAGGATGTCATCGTTACATTATTAGTAATTGCCGTGGTGCAATCGATATCGCGCGTGTTAAGGCTTTGTCGCATTTGGTTGGCTGGAAGGCTGAAAATCATAGCGTGGATATCGTGCCATTATTCGAGACCATCGACGACCTTGCGCAGTCAGGTCCAGGTATGACAAGTCTGTATTCATTCACCGACTACCGAGCGCATTTGACGAGGCGTAGTGATCGACAAACTGTCATGCTTGGTTTTTCAGATGGCACGAAGGACGGCGGTTATCTCATGGCTAACTGGGCTATCTATCGGGCTAAAGAAGATCTGACAGCGGTATCGCGCGCTGTGGGTCTAGAGGTTGCCTTCTTTGATGGCCGTGGTGGTCCGCCAGCACGAGGCGGTGGCAGCACTTACGAGTTTTATGCAGCCCTGGGCAAAAGTATCGAAAGTAACCAGATTCAATTGACTGTACAGGGTCAGACTGTCAGCTCTTACTATGGAAATTCCGAGGCTGCGACGCACAACCTTCGGCAGCTACTCGCCGCAGGTCTTGAAAATAATCTCTATGACAGACCCGAACGAGAACTCAATGAAGCACAACGGCACTTGATGCAAGAACTTGCGAGCATCAGCTACGACCGTTACAAGGCATTCAAATCTCATCCTCTCTTTATTCCCTATCTCGAAGAGATGAGTACGCTTAAATACTATGGACGCACGAATATTGGCAGCCGCCCGACCAAGCGAGGCGGAGCAGAAGGACTTAAGTTTGAGGATCTTCGAGCCATTCCTTTCGTCGGCGCTTGGGCGCAGTTGAAACAGAATGTGCCTGGTTATTATGGTCTCGGTAGTGCCTTACGGGAACTCGAAAATGCGGGTCGATTAGACGAGTGCAAAGCTCTTTATCAGAATTCGAAGTTCTTTAAAGCACTCGTAGACAACAGTATGCAGAGCATGAGTAAGTCTAATTTTGAGCTTACTGCCTATATGGGCAGGCATCCTAGGTTTGGAGAGTTCTGGCAACAGGTCCATGCAGAATTCGAATTAAGCGTGGAGATGGCGCTTAAAATATCTAGTCAATCTATACTTCTTGAGGATAACCCTACGAGTAGGTTGAGTATCGCTTTACGGCAGAAGTTGGTTCTGCCGTTGCTCGTTATTCAACAGTACGCGTTGACGCGCGCGCAGGAACTTGAGGGTGTAGTTGCGGAGAGTGCTTCGGATGAGTCGGAAGAAGCGGCACTCTATAAGCTTTACGAGAAGATGGTCATGCGAAGTCTGTTTGGCAACGTGAACGCCTCTCGTAATTCTGCCTAGCGCTTTTAAAGTATTGAGCCATCTGCTGCGTTAGACTGTTAGCAGATGGCTCTTCGACTAGGAACAGCGTTTACAAGCGAGAATCGAGAAGCCAGACATCTGCAAATTCCATTGCTGACTGCAGTGCCTTGTTTACCTCTGTGGTGTCCCTGCCTAAGTATTCCAGCGCCGTCGCCGCTCCGTGAAGTGACCATACGTTGTTTGGGTGGTCGTCCATATCGAGTTCGTATTCCACGAGAGCCGAATCATAGGCACCAAGTGCTATATAGGCAGCGCCTAACCAATGCCGAGGAGAGAAGGGGAGTGGCTCTGGCTCATCGTAATTGAGACTGTCGTAGTATCGCGTTGCTCGCCGGAAGGCTTCCGCAGCTCCTTCTAAGTTACCTGCGTCCCACTCTAACTGACCCTCGAGTATGCCTGCCAGTGCACCAATAATATTTTTGCCGTCGTGAAATCGAAAGCGCGCAGTGGTGGTTTCGGTAAGATCAAGCAGTTCGGCGAGCATTTCGCGTGCTCGCGCGGTATCACCCTGCTTAAGTGCCGAATAGGCTTGAGAGAACGAATACATGCTGCGATTTACATCGCCACTGGGCTCATTATCTAGCTCGAGCGCCTCTTCATAGCGTCCGAAACGTACCAGACTCATCGCATGCATCGCACTATTTCCGTTAAGCTTTGCAAGATCTTTTGCTGCCTGAATCGAGGACGCGCTCGCGCCACCCATTGCTGCTGCATAGTAGAGCATCGTGAGGTTATGAGTCGGATAGATTGCAACGCCGCGTCCGATAGCAGCCTTCTGATCGGAATGCCACGCGATAGTATTGGCCCTAACAGCTTTCTCCCAAAGACCCATCTCGTTCCATGTATGACTGGGCATATGATTGATATGACTGGCTCCCGGGATTGAAGTGCCTAGAAGCTCAGCGCAAGGCGCCGCAAGCTCGGGTGTTGGAGTTGATTCGGTTGCATGAACATAGAGGTGACAGGCGCCGGGATGCGTAATGTCGCGTTCGAGGACACTTTCTAGTACGCCATGGAGTCTGATGACATTTGGATCCTCTAGCCTGCGATAACCACGTCGTTCCTCTAGAAGGAACAATGCGTCTGCGTAGAACGTGGCAATATTTAGGTCATCAGGATATTTTCGCGCCAACTCTGCCATGGTATCCGCGTAGGCTTGATCCTGAACGCGGCGCGTCGCGGGATCATAATTCTCGACATAACGCGATTGCAATGAGCGAATGAGGTCTACTTCTTTATCACTTGCGTTATCAATCAGCGCGAGTGCTTTGTTAAGCGCGGCAAGCGCGCGAGGCGCTTCAGCTGTAGTCATTGCACCGTTTAGGTAACTGCCCCAACTCCACGCTTCCCCCCAAAAGCAAATAGCACAATTCGGGTCAGCGATTTGAGCTTCACGAAACGAGCGCGCGGATTCTAGCTTTGCAAAGGCATACATCATTTGCATGCCCTGATCGAAAAACGCCTGAGCGATAGCCGAGTCCGAGGAGATCGGAAAATGGAAGTCACCAAGTATTTCCTCCATCAGCGGGATGGGCGTAGCAAACTCCTCAGGATATTCAATTTCCTGCGAGTAGAGAGACTGAGACAGGGCTGATAACGTGAACATGCTAAGGGTTAAGATGATTGCCTTTTTCATGCTTCTCAGTTTCATCTTGTTGGCCATGGTATTCATTAAGCGTTCGTCTCCTTACTTAAAATTTATGTTCGCGAACTTTTATTTGGATTCGTAGTTTCGCAGATGCTTTTGTTAGCGTTTACAGGTTGAATTCCACCCCAGCGCCGGGGCCAAGTGGTAAACCGAGAACTACCCAGAATATCGTTAGAATAATGCCTGAAAGCAGCAATAGCGCAGAGTAGGGCAGCATGGTCGCAGCAAGGCTTCCTAGTCCAAACTCTCGCTGCCAGCGCTGGCAAAAAATAAGTATTAGCGGAAAATAGGGCATAAGCGGCGTGATTATATTAGTTGCACCATCGCCAACACGATAAGCGGCAGTGCTCATTTCGGGACTGATGCCGACCAACATAAGCATAGGAACTACGACAGGTGCTAGCAATGCCCACTTGGCACTAGCCGAGCCAACAAAGAGGTTGATGAATGCGCACAAGACTATAATGACGGTGAGTAAAAGTGGGTCTGGCAGACTCGAACTCTCAAGGATCTCAGCGCCATTTATGGCGAAAATCAGCCCCAGATTCGACCAATTGAACATAGCAACAAAATGCGCCGCCGCGAACGCGAGCACCAGGTAATAACCTAAATCAGCCATCGCCTCGCTCATCATCTTAACGATATCGCGATGGTCTTTAACTACGCCAGCACCTTTGCCGTAAGCCCAGCCGGCTGCTAGGAAGAGGATGAAAAAACCAGCAACGAGTGATTGGAAAAAAGGCGTTAGCTTAGCCTCCTCTTTAGCAGATTCATCTATAAGCGGCGTCCCGGGGCCTATAGTTAAAAACAGCCAAATTGCGATCACAGAGAGGCATGCGTAGCCCGCATACGCGAGGCCTCGTTTCTCCTGTACTGTGAGTTCGGTGTTAGGTTCTTTGAGGTCTATCGAAAGAGTTCCACCGCCAGACACCACGGGATTAAGTCTAGGTTCAACAATGCGGTCGGTCACGTACCAAATAACCGGTAAGAAGACGAAAGTCATCGCAATAATAAAAAATGCGTTGCCTGCGATATTGGCATCCCAAGTAGGTAGTATCGTTTCGGCAGCAGACTCTGTGATGCCAAACAAGAGCGCATCGAGCTGTCCAGGAAACAGATTTGCTGAGAAACCGCCTGAGACGCCAGCGAAGGCCGCCGCAATGCCAGCGATAGGATGGCGGCCGGCTGCGGCAAACACGACCCCCGCAAGAGGAATAAGTACGACATAGGCCGCATCGGTTGCGAGATTGCCGAGCATCCCAATGAGCGCAACGGCAGGCGTTAGAAGAAAGGTAGGTGCCTTAGACATAGCGCCGCTCATAGCCGCCCCGAAAAATCCGGAGCGCTCGGCGACACCCGCGCCAAGCATGACCACCAGTACGTACCCCAGAGGATGGAACGACGTAAATGTCGCAGGCATGCTCACTAGCAGCCGGCGAATATTGTCACTGGAAAGAAGCGATTCGGCACTTACAATAAGTGCATTGCCCTCAGTATCAACAGACACAGGGTGCTCTGCTGTCACACCGAAGAATGCGGCAACCACGCTTGCAGCGATAACGCCAAGAATACAATAAACAAAAATGAACACAGGGTCGGGGAGTTTATTGCCCGATCGTTCAATCCAGCCCAATAGGCCATCGGCGCGTGTAGTGCTTGTGTTCATCTCTGAATTCCTCTTCTGTGGCTTATCACTAAAGGTGCTGTCTTGAATTGTCTCATTCACGTTGCTTGGCGAACGGCTACCGAAGCATACGGAAAAACGTATTGAGCTCGGATAGATACGTGTCGGGTTGCTCAAGGGCTGCAAAATGACCGCCTTGTTCTAGCGCAGCCCAGTGCCGAATATCATAAGCGGCTTCGGCCCAAGCGCGTGGCGTGATATAGATTTCGGCGGGGAATAGCGCAACACCGGTGGGTACATCGATATAAGTCATCGGTTTGATCGGTGGAACTGCCCTATTTTCGTAATAGATACGCATAGATGAGGTTATCGATTCGGTAAACCAATAAATTGATATATTGGTGAGAAGTTCATCTTTGCTGAAGTAATCATCTAGATTACCTTCTGCGCCTTGCGGCATGTCTGTCCAGCCGTGAAATTTCTCGAGTATCCACGCTGCCAGTCCAGCGGGCGAATCGTTGAGCGCGTAACCCAGGCTCTGTGGCTTTGTTCCTTGGATTTGTTGGTAGGCAAGCTCGCCGCGCATATAGTTGCCGCGGCTCTCTCGAAGTGCAGCTTCGCTTGCGGTGACTCGCTCTCGCTGGGCTATATCCTCGGGTGGTCCTGCGAGAATCATATTCGAGTGCAGACCTATAAGCCTTTCGGGGAAATGGTTGGCGTGATGACTGTTGATTACCGCACCCCAATCGCCACCCGCGATCGCATACCGCTCGTAACCAAGCTTTCGCATCAACCCTGCTAGCAAAAGTGCGATTTTCTCAGGGTTCATGCCGGGCTCTCTTGGTGCCTGAGAAAAACCGAAACCGGGAAGTGATGGTGCGATCACGTGGTAGCTATCGACGTTTGAGCCTCCATATGCCTCTGGATCGGTCAGGGGGCCAATGATTTTATGAAATTCGGCTACCGAACCTGGCCAGCCGTGCACAAGCATTAGTGGGATTGCGTTAGCATTCTTCGAACGATGGTGGATTGTATGAATCTGATGTCCATCTACATCAACTAAAACCTGATCGAAGCGGTTGAGCTTCGCTTCTTGTGCGCGCCAATCGAAGTCCTCGCGCCAATAGTCGATCAGTTCAGTTAGCGCGCTTAAGTCAGTGCCGTATTCCCAGCTTACCCCGTCGAGTTGGTCAGGGAGACGCGTGCTTGCAAGTCGTCTCTTAAGATCGTCTATCGCTTCCTCGTCAATCGCTATTTTGAAGGGCTCCACGAGTGTCTCTCCCATGTTTATAGAGGTGTTCGAACTGGCTTGGGCTAAAGCGAATTCGGCGCCAATAGTCGACATAACTACAAGCGCGAATGTAGTGATTATTTTCATGGTTGCTCCGGGTAGTCGTTCAACACATTTTCGAGTATTGAAAGCGCTTCATTGATTTCTTTATGCGTGACGTTTAGTGCTGGAAGAAAACGAATGCTATTGCCGCCGGCTTTTACAACGAGTAATCCCGCGGTCTGAAGTTTAGCGATTAGGGTCGCCGCGTCAGTGTGGCAGCGGAGTCCTAGCATCAACCCCAATCCAGTCACTTGACTAAGCAGTGCGGGATATTGGTCAACGAGGTCTTGCAAGCCACTGCGCAAGTGTCCACCTGCGAGCTGCACGTCAAGCAAGAAACCTTCTCGTAACAGCTCGTCTAGCACAGCATTACCGACAGCTGTGGCCAGCGGATTTCCTCCAAAAGTGCTGCCGTGACTTCCCGCAGTCATTGCTGCGGCTACTTTGTCAGTGGCGAGACAGGCACCTATTGGGATTCCACCGCCAAGCCCCTTTGCGCTAGCTAGGAGGTCAGGGGTCACGCCAAGTTGCTGATAAGCGAAAAGAGAGCCTGTTCTGCCAACGCCACTTTGCACCTCATCGAACATTAGAAGGAGTTCGTGTTCATCGCAGAGAGCGCGTATGGACGCGAGATAACCCTTAGGTATGGGGCGTATACCGCCTTCACCTTGCACGGGCTCTAAAACTATGCCGGCGGTGTTCGTGGTTATCGTAGCCTTAAGCGCTTCAAGATCGCCGAACTCTACTTGATCGAAGCCCGCGTCGCCGATAATAAATCCATCACAGTGCATGGGATTAAAGGCCGACGCAATCGCACCCAGTGTGCGTCCGTGAAAAGAGTTGCGTAGCGATATAATTCGGTGTTTGTGGCTTTCGCCGCGGGCGAAAAAATAGCGACGAATAACTTTGTATCCTGCCTCGACAGCCTCTGCTCCTGAATTACAGAAAAACACTTTGTCTGCGAAGGTGTTATCGACAAGCCGCTGGCCAAGTTTTTCTGCTTGTTTGATTCGGTAGAGATTCGAGGTGTGCCAAACGGTCTGCGCTTGTTCAGTCAAGGCATCAATGAGTTTGGGATTGCTATGCCCTAGACAATTAACGGCGATACCCATCGCGAAATCGAGATAGCGCGTGCCATCCGCTGTGAATAACTCGGAACCCCGACCCGATTCGAATTCGAGGGTCGGTGATCCATAATTATCCATGAGTGCAGAGCCGTGCTGTGAGGCAGAATTCATTGCGTGTTCCTGAGTGTCCGGGCAGTCTGGTCGTGAGGTTGATTCGTTCTTTTGGATATCGATTCTGTGTCTTGTTTACTGATTTATCGTGCGAGCAAAGGTCTATAAATCATGCCGCAGTAAAGTGTATCATTCAAATTGCGATTTCAGGCGTGCTAAGGCCAAAAAAAGGCCAGCGCGAAAATGTCTAATAGCGAATGGAAGGAGGGGCTATGCTGTTTAGTTTAGGTGGCGTATCGACGCGGAGTTTAGAGCTTCCGACTGCGCAGAATGCGCTTCCCGATCGGCAGGAAGCGGCAGTTTTTAATCCTTTTCACTTCGTGTCTGGGCATCGTATCGCACAGCCACTACCTGAACATCTGTCGAGCGCAGTCTTTGGTCTCGGCTGCTTTTGGGGCGCTGAGCGACTGTTTTGGCAACTTGAGGGAGTTTACAGTACTGCCGTTGGGTATGCGGGTGGCATAACCGCCAATCCTAGCTACGAAGATGTTTGTAGCGGACGCACGGGGCATGCCGAGGTTGTTATTGTCTTCTTCGATCCCTCGCGTATCAGTTACCGACAATTACTCAGTGCGTTTTGGGAGGCGCATGACCCAACGCAAGGGATGCGGCAAGGTAACGACGTTGGAACGCAGTACAGATCGGCAATTTATACGTTCGACGCCGAGCAGTTGGAGCAGGCGAAGTCGGCGGCGCGCGTGTTTCAGCTAGCGCTTGAGGAGCGGGGGTATTCTCAGATCACTACTGAGATTGCGCCGCTCGACACATTTTATTATGCCGACGACTACCATCAGCAATATCTTGCGAAAAACCCTAATGGCTATTGCGGGCTCGCAGGCACTGGCGCTTGCTATAGGCCCGACTAGCGAAATAGGGCCTCAGGGTCTCGAATTTGGGGAGTGAAGAGTGACAGTGCCACACAATGCCAAACAACCGTCGATTGATCCTTTGGTTATCGCTATTTCATCTCGAGCGCTATTCGATCTAGCAGAAAGCCATCAAGTTTATGAGGACAAGGGGCTTGCCGCCTACCAGCAGTATCAAATAGCTCGGGAGAATGAACCGCTACTTCCAGGTGACGCTTTTAGCCTTGTGCAAAAACTATTGCGGCTTAATGAGCAACTTGATGAATCACCTGTGCAGGTGATTTTGCTCTCGCGCAATAGCGCCGATACAGGTCTGCGCATTTTTAACTCAATTAAGCATTATGGGCTAGACATAAGTCGCGCTGCCTTTAGCGGAGGGGAAAGTCCCTACCGCTACATATCAGCATTCAATAGTCACCTGTTCCTCTCTACCGATGGTGCAGATGTAAGGCGCGCGCTGGAGTCTGGTGTCGCCGCCGCGACTATTTTGCCGTCTAAGAAAGCAGCTGCAGACACTGCTACGCTTAAAATCGCCTTCGATGGCGACGCTGTGCTGTTTTCGGATGATTCCGAACGTATCTACAAAAGCGATGGACTTGAAGCGTTTACGCGTAACGAGGTTGCCGCTGTTGATGAGCCGCTAAGCGGTGGGCCGTTTAAGCCAGTTTTAGCGGCACTGCAACAAATCCAAATGGCCTTTCCTATTGGTGAGTCGCCGTTGCGGACCTGTTTAGTCACCGCGCGTGCAGCGCCTGCGCATGAGCGCGTCGTTAAGACCCTGAGACATTGGAATATTCGCATCGACGAATCATTGTTTTTGGGCGGGTTGGATAAAGGAGAGTTTCTGCGAGCCTTCGATGCAGATGTTTTCTTTGACGACCAACAGGGGCACTGCGACTCCGCTCGAAATCACGTAGCGACTGGGCATGTGCCCTCTGGTGTTGCAAATAGCGAAGAATAGCATCGTTTTCCTGACTAATCGCGCGAAGGGCGTGTCATTAGCAAGCGCCGCTTATGAGATAGCCGGCGCCAAGGCTGCCTAATAAAACTATTAATATTCCTCGTAAGAAGCGCTCAGGCATTTTGTGCGCAATTTTTGCGCCAAGCTGGATAGCCGGTAACGACCCAATCAGCAGGCCGGTGAGCAAAGCCAGATCGACTTCTCCGGCGAAGAGGTAGCCAAGTCCTGCCACCAGCGTTAGCGGTACCGCATGAGCGATATCCGTTCCGACGATTCTGACGCTTTTTGTGTTGGCATAGAGAGTCATCAATATTGCTGCAGCGAACGCACCGGCACCGACAGACGATAAGGTGACGCTGACGCCGAGGATAATCCCCAGCATAAATGTCGTCTTTGTTCGGTTTTTGTGAATCACACCCATGATGAAACTAGGCTTGCCGAGAGCGGCATAAGCGCGGAGTTTGCTTCTTACCGAGAGCATCACCGCAGTGAGAATGAGCATAATCCCGAGACTCGAGGTGAGCAGCACATCGCTTTGTTGAATGCCTGCTAAATAACCCCCAGACAGCGCCAGATGAGTTGCAGACGCCGCTGGTAGACTGCCCGCTGCAAGTGTCCTCACAATTAGCCAATCTATCGATTGCTGGTTATGGTGCGAGATTACACCACCGGTTTTAGTGATCGCCGCATAGAGTAAGTCGGTGCCTATTGCGACTGCCGGCGCGTAACCAAATAGGAGGAGTATGGGAGTCATCAATGATCCTCCACCGACACCGGTTGCGCCGATCGCAAACCCGACAAAACCACCTGCAGCAACGTGGGTTAGCGCGATGCTGACGTCAATTGCCATTGCTGCACCTACTATCGAATCTAGCAGGGTGTTTGATCCGTTTGCGTAGCTTGCGATGTCCATATTTTATCCTTGGAGAAAAGCAAGCGGTGCGCGATCTTGCGGGTTTAATCGCGACTCTTTATTGGTCGACTCGTTGTTCAGTGTGGAGAATAAACTGACCTCTATATTCTTAGAAGTAATTTTTCGGTATAGTTTTATTCATTTTGGTTATAACATTCACGGTAAGAGCATCAGGTGTTTACACGATGAAATTACAGCAGCTGCGGTATATTTTGGAAGTTAATAGACAGGGGTTAAATGTCTCGGAGGCGGCGAATGCCCTGTTCACGTCGCAGCCAGGTGTCAGCAAGCAGATCAGAGCACTCGAAGACGAGCTAGGCGTACAGATATTCGAGCGTCGGGGCAAACAGTTGGTTGCGGTGACTGATGCTGGACAGAAGATACTTGAAGCGAGCGGAGATGTACTAAACCGAATACAGAACATAAAGTCTATTGCAGACGAGCTGCGCGATGAGAGTAAAGGGTCTCTCTCGATCGCGACGACCCATACTCAGTGCCGCTATGTACTGCCAGACGTAATAAAAACCTTCCGTGCTTGTTACCCGAGCGTATCTTTGCATCTGCACCAAGGCACGCCCCTGCAAATAGCACAAGCCGCCGCAGATGGGACCGCGGATATTGCAATTGCAACCGAGGCATTAGAGCTCTTTGAGGAGCTGACAATGCTCCCATGCTACCGTTGGAATCGCGCTGTGATTGTACCCAAGACTCATCCGCTTGCTTCAGTTAAACGGCTGTCTCTTGAAAAACTTAGCCAATATCCGCTCGTGACTTATAACTTTGGTTTTACCGGGCGCTCGAAACTCGACGAGGCTTTTAAACGTGAAGCGCTCACTGCCAACGTTGTGTTTACCGCCGCCGATGCCGATGTCATTAAAACTTATGTACGGCTAGATCTCGGTGTCGGCATCGTGGCGCGCATGGCGGTAGACGAAAAACAAGACAGCGACCTAGTCGCGATCGATGCGGCACATTTGTTTGAGCCGAGCGTTACTAAAATCGCGTTTCGGCGAGGGAGTCATCTGCGTGGCTACATGGCTGGGTTTATAGAAATTTTTGCTCCACATATCAAAGCTGCTACGTTTCAGCGTCAATTACGCGAAAACACGCAGCAAGAGATTGAGGCGCATTACGCCGATGTTAGTTTGCCTGATTTATGATGAGTGCTGGTCGGTAGCGATATGCAGACCGCATTCTTTTTTTGTTGATTCCTCCCACCACCAGCGCCCTTCGCGTTCATGTTGGCCCGGCCCGACCGGTCTCGTGCAGGGTTCGCACCCTAGGCTTAAAAACCCCTGGTCATGTAATTCGTTATAGGGAATATCGAGCATGCGAATGAGCTGCCAAACTTCGGCGGAGCTCGTTTTTGCTAGGGGATTTACTTTGATTAGCTGCCGCTCGGGAGTTGAAAAAGTAGTATCGATCTCGATAAATGGGACCTCCATGCGGGTGGGGCTTTGGTCGCGACGTTGACCAGTTATCCACGCATCGAAATTCGCTAAGTGCGAACGTAACGGTGCGACTTTTCGTATCTCGCAACACTCTTTGTGGCCGTCCTTATAGAAGCTAAACAATCCTTTCTCGCGCACGAGTGAATTGACCGCTTCTGCACTTGGCATCAAAACATTGAGCTCGAGCGAGTAGTGGTTGCGGACCCGCTCAAGGTATCGATACGTGGCAGCGGGCAATCTCCCTGTATCTAACGTGAAAGGGTAGAGACTTATGTCGCTGTCAGTGCCGCTTTGCTCGGCGAGTTTTTTTGCCTTCACAAAGTGATCGATAAGTACCACGTCTTCGGCGCCGCTGAACGAAAGAGCAGTGCGACCGAGCGATGGTAAAAGCGTTGCCAGAATTTCGCGTGGGCTTAGTTGCTGCAGTGTCTCGTTGAGTGCTTCTATGTCTTGTGCGTTCATGATGCAGTCTAACCTCGTGAAATGAGTGGGCGTAAAAAATATGGGCGCTTAACTTTATATTACTGCCCAGCCAAATAGGTCATTTTCCGGTAAATGCAACGAAGGGTAAAGTCCGCTATTCGGACTACCGCATATCTGCTAGATTGCAATTCGTAATAATAAAGAGCTGATGCACTCCACGCATCGTTCTCGTCAGAGGAACTTCGACGACGGTAAAATGCCAGCGTCACAATGCAGAGAGAAATAAGATGGAAATAGCATGCCTAGATTTAGAGGGAGTTCTAGTCCCTGAAATTTGGATTGGCTTCGCTGAAAAAACGGGAATCGACGAGTTGCGCGCCACTACGCGCGAGGTCCCAGATTACGACGAATTAATGCAGCAAAGGCTACGTATACTCAATGACCACGATCTTGGTCTTCCAGATATTCAGGAAGTTATTGCTACAATGGAGCCGCTACCCGGTGCGCAAGAATTCGTTAAATGGTTGAAGTCGAACTTTCAACTAATCATTTTGTCGGATACTTTTTATGAATTCTCGTATCCGTTAATGCGTCAGCTTGATTTTCCTACACTGTTTTGTCACAAGCTGATATGCGATGACCGTGGCAAAATAGTTGATTATAAATTGCGGCAACCCGATCCTAAGAGAGCGTCTGTTAAAGCATTGCATGGCCTCAACTTCCGAGTGATTGCTTCCGGTGATTCCTATAATGACGTGAGTATGCTCGAAGAGGCGGACGCTGGAATCTTATTTCGAGCGCCTGACAGAGTTATTGAGGAGTTTCCGCAATATCCAGCCGTTACCGATTACGCCGATCTACGGCAGGAATTCTGCAAGGCGAGTGTGAGGGATATTTCTCCGCTCTAGGGCGCGTTTTACAAGGATGGGTTCGAGCCAGGCTCCCAATGCTCGCTCAGGTCCTACTCAAGTATCAGGCTACCCTGGACTATAAGTTGTTTGAGTAACTCTCTTATAGGTTTGTGCGCGAGCATAGATTCAAGCTCGCGCCTCTCCAGAGGCTTCGGCTCGCAAAGGCGACTGATCATAGATAGATTTTTTAAGTCGAAAACAGCAGCGTTCCCGTCCACAAATAGAGTGATACTTAGAGCGGTTTCTGAACGCTTTCCGGTTATGTCTAGTCGAGTTTTTGAATTGCGCACCGAGTCGGTTGCACTATCTCCATTGACCATATAGGCGAATCGCGATGAAGGGTTTTGGCGGACGTTTTCTGCGAGTTTTAGTATTTTATCGACCCGCTTCTCTGAACTTCGGTCTATGCGCGCGATGAGCTCTGGGTATTTGGGCTGAGTGACATGGCAGCCGAACCACTGTCGAAATAACGGTTCATTATCGAGCTTGGCGCGGAGCGCGTGAAAGCTAGCGGTTAGAGATGATGTTGGTATCTTTGCTGGGTCTTCGGGTGGTGATGTGATTGGGTCTTCAAAGCGCTCACTGCTCGCCGAGCGCTGAATTAGAAAATCGCTAAACCCTTCTATCATCTCGCTGTGCGAAGGAGCACGGAAACCAATGGAGTAGCAGAGACTGTCGTCTAGTGATATTCCCCAGTGAGCAATTCGAGGTGGGACATAGAGAGCATCGCCCGGATTAAGAATAAACTCCTCGGTAGTTTCAAATGATTCCAGTAAACGCAACTCGGTTGACTTGCGCAGAGGCGTTGCGTCATCGCAACGCTGTCCAAGCCGCCATTTGCGCTGCCCCTGGCCCTGCAATAGAAATACGTCATAGTTATCGAAGTGAGGGCCAACGCCGCCGTTCTTGCAGGCGAAGGAGATCATCACATCGTCAACACGCCAACTAGGAATAAAGTCGAATTGTTTCCTGAGGTCCGCGACTTCATCAAACCATTGATCCATGGCTTGAACGAGGAGTGTCCAGCGAGTAGAGGGGAGACTTGTAAAATCGTTTTCTTCGAAGGGACCATTTCTTAACGCGTAGTTTTCAGTCTCGAATTCGGTAATGACACGGCTCTCAACAAGCTCCTCGCAGGCGCATCCCGCTAACTCCTCGGGGGTCAGCGGATCCACTAATTGCGGAACAAGCTGACGAATCAGTAGCGGTTCCTTCTGCCAGTATCGCTCCAAGAATTCTCGGCGATTAAAGTCGGCTGAGAGGCTGTTTATGCTCAAGCGTTTTTCGCCTGTATTGCTGCGTTACCCAGGTAAGTTCGGGGGGTTAAGGCAAGAAGTTCGTCCTTCGCTTGTCTTGGCATCTCGAGGGTCTCGATAAACGCTTGTATCGACTCTTGATTGATTTGCTTGCCTCGCGTTAGTTCCTTTAGCTTTTCGTAGGGTTGCTCGATTCGATAGCGGCGCATGACAGTTTGGATAGGTTCGGCAAGAATTTCCCAACAAGCGTTGATGTCAGCATCGATAGCGGTAGCATTTACTTCAAGTTTGTTTAAGCCTTTTATTGCCGAGCTATAAGCGATCATGCTGTAAGCTAGCCCTACGCCCATGTTCCTCAGCACTGTGGAATCTGTTAGGTCACGCTGCCAGCGTGAAATAGGTAGTTTTTCAGCTAGATGATTGAGCATTGCGTTTGCTAAACCAAGATTGCCTTCCGAGTTTTCAAAATCGATCGGGTTTACTTTATGCGGCATCGTGGACGATCCAATCTCACCAGCGATAGTGCGCTGCTTGAAATAGCCAATCGAGATATAGGACCAAATGTCGCGGTTAAGATCGATTAGTATGGTGTTGAAACGGGCGCTGGCGGCAAAAACCTCGGCGACGTAATCGTGAGGTTCTATCTGTGTTGTGTAAGGATTCCAAGTCAGGCCTAAACTTGTGACAAACTGCTCGGCGAAGCCTTGCCAATCTACTGAAGGATAGGCAGAGATGTGGGCGTTATAATTTCCTACGGCACCGTTAATCTTACCGAGAATCTCAGTTTCCTCTAACGACTTGATCTGGCGCTGCATCCTGCGATAAACATTCGCAAACTCTTTACCGAGTGTTGTGGGTGAGGCTGGTTGACCGTGGGTGCGAGAGAGGAGTGGCTGTTCGGCATTGCTTAATGCGATCTCGCGGACTTTGGAAGCGAGAATACGCATTTCGGGCAAGACTACTTCGTCACGTCCGGCTTTGAGCATCAATGCGTAAGCGAGATTGTTGATGTCTTCCGAGGTGCAGGCGAAGTGGACGAATTCGGAGTGCTCAGTGAGTTCCGAGTTGCTCGCAAGCTTCTCTTTGATGAAATACTCAATAGCCTTTACATCATGGTTTGTCGTTGATTCTATTTCTTTGACGCGTGCGGCATCATCGAGCGAGAAGTCGCTTGCTACACAATCTAAATAGGTGGCTGCTGAGTCACTCAGAGAGGCCAGCTCTGTAATTTGTGGATGGGCGGCTAGTGCCTGCAGCCATCGAATTTCAACGAGCACTCGATATTTCATCAGTCCATATTCGCTGAAAAAAGGCGATAACGAACCACATTTTGAGGCGTAGCGACCATCGAGTGGCGAGACGGCGGTTAGCTGATTAGAAACCTGATTTGTCATTTCTGAGTGTTCCTTTGTGTAGAGAGGGCGCATTCTCGTTAAGAGCCGCTAAGGGCTGCATTATCGCAGTATGGGCCGTCATATTCCATTTTGGTCTTAGTGCTTAAATGTGAGTCGCCAAGAGAAATTTTGGTGAGCTAATGCAGCTGCCTAATTACGTGTTTCTTAAGTTCGGCTGCAGTAGTCGCAAGGCGCTTACGGTAGAGAAAAAGCTGCCAGCGTCGACCTCCTAACTGGCGCCAAAAGAGTGCGGCGCGAACACCCGCGAGCAAAAGGGATCTAATCGTCGCGGCGTTGTCTTCATTGCTAAGCATCGCGGCCGAGCCTTGTATCTGGATTGGGCGCGGGAATTTGCTCAATGTGGCTTTGTAGATCGTAGCTATCGCTCGAGTCTGTTCAGAGATGTTTATGTCGTTAGCATTCGCCGGTGCGTTCCTATCGATGGCTTCGATTCCATGTCGGATTTGGCTTGCGAGCTGTGGGTTCGCCAAAACGCCGTCTGCCAGTCTGAGCATGCCAATAGCATACTGGACAATCATCTGGATGCTTCTGAGGGAACCGCCGCGAGAAAATGATTCGATGAGTGTGAGGCCCGGAACCAGCAGATTTGGTTTTGGGAAGACAGAGGAGTAGCTTTTTGGATTGAGGACGAAAAGCGGCTCCTGCAGCGCAGCAACAGTTGCTTGGTCTGTTAAGCCTTCTCTTGCAAGTTTGTCGATCTGTTGCGCGCATTGAAGAGTAAAACCGACGGCCAAAACGCGGTATTCCCAGTTGCTGAGGGTGGGGCTATGGTCGCTGCCAGAATCGGTGTTCATGACATTTCCTCTAAAGAGTTTTGCTATTTCGGCGTCGTTTAAAGCTGGTTTGAGCAGGTAGATAAGAACTGAGGTAAATGGTTCTCACAACGCGCTTTCGATTACCGCACCCCCGAGGCATCGTTCGCCTTGGTAAATGACTAAATGCTGTCCGGGGGTGATGGCACGCTGTGGCTCGTCAAAGTCCACTAACAAGCCGCCGCCGTCGGTGTTGAGTGTGCAGGCTTGATCTTCCTGACGGTAACGAATTTTAACGTGACAGCGAAAGGGGAAAGTAGGCGATTCATCGTTTATCCAATTCACAGCGCCAGTGCGGAGTGATCGCGCGAAGAGCAGGGGGTTATCTACTCCCTGCACAGCGATGAGAATATTGTTCTCGAGATCTTTTCCGGCAACGAACCATGGGGCTTCGTCAAAATCCCTAAGCCCGCCAATATGCAGGCCCTGTCGCTGACCGATGGTGTAGTACATAAGTCCTGCATGCTCGCCTATAGTGACACCGTTCTCGGTCTGGATTAGGCCAGGCTGCGCGGGGAGATATTGCTCGAGAAAATCTTTGAACTTACGCTCACCAATAAAACAGATACCCGTGCTGTCTTTTTTGTCATGGGTACTTAGGCCTAGCTTTTGGGCTAACGAGCGCACTTCGCTTTTTTCAAGTTCGCCCACCGGGAAGAGGGATTGTGCGAGGCTCTCACCGCTTACCTCACAAAGAAAATAACTCTGATCCTTATTACCATCTAGGCCTTTAAGAAGGTGTGTGGTACCTGCTCTTTCGACTGAGCGGACATAATGCCCGGTCGCAATTTTGTCGGCACCGAGATCGGTTGCGTAATCTAAGAAGGCTTTGAATTTAATCTCTCGATTACAAAGTACGTCTGGGTTTGGGGTACGGCCAGCTTTGTATTCGAGTAGAAAGTGCTCAAACACGTTGTCCCAGTATTCGGCAGCAAAATTTGCAGTGTGCAGAGTGATGCCTAGCTTGTCGCACACCGACTGAGCATCTGCTAAGTCTTCTTTTGCCGTGCAGTATTCTGTGCCGTCATCTTCGTCCCAGTTTTTCATGAATAGCCCTTCGACTCGATAACCGGCTTCGATCAGTAGATATGCGGCGACGGACGAGTCAACACCGCCAGACATGCCTACGATGACTGTCTGTTCGGTAGCTGGGTCAGCGTTATTGTTCACTGGGAAAGGCTTGTTGCGTGATGGCACGGATTTTTCTCACTGGTGTCTCGGTTTAGGGCTGTATCAGTGTTAATGGGTACCTGGCGCCTGCCAGGTAGTCTTCGAGCACCTTCAGAACCAGAGGGCTGCGAAGGGTAAGTTGACTAAGTTCATCCAGCGTAAACCAATGCGTTCCTCGAATATCGGGATCTAGCGAAGAGTCAGTCAGGCATACTGCACTGGCGGCAAAGCACACTCTTACATATCTCACACCATTACTCTGGGCGGTGTGGTGGTAAATGCCGACGAGGCTGTCGAGGTTCACCTCCCAGCCTGTCTCTTCGAGCGCCTCCCTTAGCGCTGCCTCAGTGACGGTTTCGTTGCTTTCAACATGTCCGGCGGGTTGATTATAAACGATCTCACCATTGTCTTCTTCTTCAACGACGAGAAACTTCCCTTCATGTTCAACGACTACGGCGACGGTTAAGTGAGGTAGTTCCATGGATTGGCGAGTAAAGATCGCCGATTTTCGTTCGTTTTCCTGTGTCAAAGTCTTATTCTCATCGGTGGGCGCTACGTAAGCGCGTCTTGGCTAATAGGGTAAAACCTCGCTATTATCGCGTTATTGTTACTACCGAGTTAACTAAAAGGAAAGACGCATTTTGAGTTCTGAGCAACCGCTAACGCATTTGGATGCGCAAGGGAATGCGCGCATGGTCGATGTCGGGGACAAAGACAGCACGCAGCGTATCGCAGTCGCCGAAGGGCGTATCACTATGTCTGAAGCCACCGCTCGATTAATAAGCGACGGTGGGCATAAGAAGGGTGATGTTGTGGCTATCGCTCGTATTGCCGGTATTCAAGGCGCTAAGCAATGCTCGCAGCTTATCCCACTTTGCCACCCGCTAATGCTCACCTCTGTCTCCCTCGAAGTGACCGTTGAGTCCGCGGCCGTGCATGTGAGCGCCACATGCAAGGTGCAAGGCCAGACAGGTATCGAGATGGAGGCACTCACCGCCGTGTCCGTCGCCTGCTTGACGATATACGATATGTGCAAAGCGGTCGATAAAGACATGGTCATTGGCGAGATAAAGCTTCTTGAGAAACAGGGCGGCCGCAGTGGTCACTATGTTCGCGGAGCATATTAACGATGCTAATTACGGTTCAGTATTTTGCGAGTGTCCGTGAGGCGCGGGGAGAGTCTAGTGACCTGATTGAGTTGCCTGACAATGCTGATACGAAAGTGCTTCTGAGCGCCTTGAGAGCTGGGCCGCTTTCTATGCTCGATCAAGCGCTTTTCGACAGACTTCTTGTCGCAGTCAATCAGAGCGTTGTCAGCAGCGCCACAGGTTTGAGCGCTGACGATGAAGTTGCGCTCTTCCCTCCGATGACGGGCGGCTAGCTATGAGCGTTCGCGTACAAGAAGAAGATTTTTCACTGCAACAGGAAGTTGACGAAGTCAGGCGCGAGGCGGGGGATGCAGGCGCCATAGTGACGTTTACTGGACTTGTTCGCGAATTTCACCAATCCGACGACACCCATACGGTGTCGTGTCTCATGCTTGAGCATTATCCGGGCATGACTGAAAAAGCACTTGCGGAAATCGAGGCGCAAGCAAGGAATCGCTGGCCACTGCTTGCTACTCGAATCGTCCATCGTGTAGGCACTATGACGACTCAAGAGCAAATTGTCCTTGTTGCCGCCGCAAGCGCGCATCGTCATGCAGCGTTCGAGGCTGCACAATTTATGATGGATTATTTAAAATCACGAGCCCCCTTTTGGAAGAAGCAAACAACGAGTGAAGGAGAGAGCTGGGTGGATAGTCGAGAGTCGGACGAGTCTGCGATAGCTCGATGGCAAACACCGAAAACCGAAAGCTTTTAAGTCTGAAACTGAAGCCTGCAATAAAAGCTGCTAAAGGGAAATCAGCTTGCTTTCGCCGGGCTGGAGCGTCCCGAGCTCCCATTCTCCAATCCTCATGCGGATAAGCCTGAGGGTTGGATATCCAACAGCGGCGGTCATCCGCCTGACTTGGCGGTTCCTCCCCTCGCTAATAATGAGTTCTAACCAACTCGTCGGTATCGCTTTTCGCTCTCTAATCGGGGGGTGTCGCGACCACAGGTCAGGCTCTCGTAGCCGTCTTGCTTTAGCGGGCTTGGTGGGTCCGTCTTTTAAAGTGAGGCCACTGCGCAAGGCTCGCAGTGCCACCTCGCTGATCTCGCCCTCGACCTGAGCCCAATAGGTTTTTTCTTTATCGAAGCGTGGGTCGCTAATTTGATGCTGAAGAATGCCATCATCGGTCAGAAGCAAAAGACCTTCGCTGTCTTTATCTAATCGACCTGCTGGGTAGAATTTGGGCTTAGTTACCAGCGGAGTAAGGGTTGAGGATGGGTCGTCGCCACTAAATTGAGACAGGATTCCGAAGGGTTTGTTGAGAAGGATTATGCTTGCCACTCTTCTTCCTTTTCACTCTCGGCTCTTTTCAATCTTAGCTAGTTACGCGCAGAAGCTCCAGATTACCCCC
>JAFMKB010000081.1 GCA_017853205.1 Gammaproteobacteria bacterium | reverse complement strand
CGAGATGGAGCAAGCCGAACGCGAGATAAGTGCAGGGCCGACAGACGAGGAACTTTTGCTCGCCGTAGGCGTTTCACAAGACCGACAGGCATTCAATACTTTATTTCAGCGCTTCTCGAAGAAAATCTTTGCGATGGGCATGAAATTGACGCGTAATGAGCAGCTAGCCCATGATCTCGTTCAAGAAGCATTAATGACAGTCTGGACTAAAGCGCCTCTCTACGACTTAGATCGCGGAACGGCGCAGAGTTGGATTTTTACGCTAACGCGTAATCGCTGTTTCGATATGCTGCGCAAGAAAAAACGGCAGCCACAAACAATTAGCTCAGACGACATATGGCCGCAGGAAGGTGATGCGGAAATGTCGTTCGTGCACGAAGAGCAAGGCTCGCAGGCGGTAGAAATTGCGCAAATTGAGCGTTTCTACACAGAATTGCCAGTCGCACAACAGGCAGTAATAGAACAAATCTACATTTTTGATCGCACGCACGAAGAAGCAGCGGCGGAGCTTGAGATACCTCTCGGTACACTCAAGTCCAGACTGCGGCTTGGTGTGGCGAAGTTAAGAGTATTAATCGGGGTTGAAGAATGACATCTGCTAATCATCATCCTAGTGATGAAGTCCTATCGGACTTCGCTCAGGGCAGGCTTTCTACTGGGATGAGCGTTGCGCTCTCGGCGCACATTGAACTCTGCCAGAGCTGTCGCCAGAGAAGCAGCGAATTGGAATCGCGGGAAATTGTTGCCTGGCTTCAGGCCGATCAAATGCAGCCAAGCGCCTCGCCTGATTTCTCGGGCATGCTCGATTTAATTACCAGCCAGCCTCAGATGACCGGAGAAGCCGTGGTCGAGCCTGACAGGGAACCTGCGCCTTTGGTGTCGGAAATCCATATGCTGGATCACAGCATCACGCTTCCGCGGGTGCTTGCTAAGGCTGCCTCTAAAGGCTTGGTTTGGCACAAACTTGCAGGTGGCATTAATCAGGCCCAGGTGCAAATCGACAACGAAACGCAGTGTGAATTTCTGTATATGACGCCGGGTAGTCAGGTGCCAGTGCACAGGCATCAGGGCAATGAAATAACACTGGTCTTAGATGGCGGGTTCGAGGATGAGTTCGGCCACTATGGTCCGTCAGATTTTGTTGTGCGCGACAGGCGCGACCAGCATCAACCTTCAACGGAGGAAGGATGTCTCTGCTTTGCTGTGCTCGACAGCCCACTGACCTTTACGAGCGGCCTTGCTCGACTCTTTAATCCGATCAATAACTACCGCTTCCGTCGCGCTACATCGCAGCGATACTAAGCTCTATCCATTCATCGACGCGGCAGCGCGTCGATGTTTAGAGCCACAGATACCCTCTCGCGATTGCCGAGATAAGCCCTCACCCCGTGTCGCAACCAGGCAGGGAAAACGATCAGGTTTCCTCGCGCAAGCTTCAATTCAACCTGATATTTTTGAGGTAAGCCGTCGCCTCCTCTCATTCGAAAGCCCGTGTTATGCATCGCGGCCATCGGAAAGCGCGGGTCTTCTAAATAGAAATTCCCGCCGGTGTGAGTGCTGCCTGCGAATTCCTCTCCCATGTCGATATAGAGCACTGCGGCCCATAAATTGCCCGGATGTGAATGCAGCGCGTTGAGTCCCTTTGCAGGCGTTACATTCGCCCACATTGTGGCTATCCATTCAAAGTGATCGACAGACGCTTCTTCGAAATGGCTCATACGCTTCGCAACACTAATTGCCGTCTCGGCAACTTTTTGTGCGGCGGCACCGCCCCACTCGAGCATGTCTGTTGAGGAATGCCATCCCCCTTCATTAGAGCGCTTTATTCCGGCACTCGAAGCCTTCTTGTTATTTATCGAGGCAGCTAAATCATCAAGCAATGTTTCTGCATTGCTCAACTCGCCAAAACCGATTGGCGTTTCGAAGAGGGCCAAGGGTTGGGCTTTGACTTTTATTGCATAAGTTTTGTTATCCATAACTTAACTTAGCGAATAAATATGACAGTCAAATGACAATCTCGTCATCTATTCATGTCGCTCGAAGGCCCGCTATTTTCTGTAATAAAAGTGCAATAGAAAGGTCGCATTACTGAAATATTTGCTCCGTATAGTCGGCCCAAGGACAAATTTCTTGGCTAAACAAATCAGGAGCTACAATGAAAAAAGAATTACTCAAAACTAGCGCGCTCGCAACCGGGGTAGCACTTGCCCTGGCATCAATGAGTTCTCACGCCGCTACGCAGCCTAGCCTGGCAACAGCTGGTGCTGCGACAACCGCTACATTTTCTGGAGGTGCCACAGTAAACGGCGGTGCGAGCTATCTTGCGGAAGTGCCAGCCGAAGTAGCAGCTGATCTTGTTGCGACCATCACCCCTGCGGCTGCCGATGTCGGCAAGAAGGGCGGTATTGTTGTAATCGCCGAGGTCGGTAACCTTGGATTTTTCACTAAGTTATCAGGTGGCATCTGGGTGCCGTGGGATGGCGCATCTATCCTCCCAACGGTAACTAAAACACTGACAGAGTCAGAGTCAGTTTCTGTGTTGGACGACTTGATTGGTAACGATACTTCTTTGGCCGGCCTTACAATCAAAGCCTATGTGGGTTACTACACCGGTGACAATCCCTTATCGACTATTACTTACACTGCTGCACCGATGGAGATGAAAATTGCCGAGAAGGCAGCAGATACATGCCCAACCAACACCACTGCGCTATCTGGTGTGACTTTCGCGGGTAAATCGGTATGTCAACTTCCTTCCGGCGACCCGATTCTGACAGATACGCACCTGACTAATAACTTTTCTTATTTCTTCGACGGAAACGTATTTATAGGCGCTGACGAAGACACTGCCGTAGCAGATAAGGTGAAGCTGACTATCGATGCGGGTACGACTATCTTCGCAACTGAGGGTGCAGCGGCACTCACAGTTAGACGTGGCGGTATGATCTTTGCGAATGGCACTAAGGATCATCCCGTGATTATGACCTCTGAGCTCGACGTTGAGGGCATAGATGCTCTAAACACCCGCGGAAAGTGGGGTGGGCTCGTGGTAAGCGGTAGCGCCACACTGAACAGTGCAGACGGATTCGGAGTGAACGAAGGTGTCGGTGACACCTATGGCGGCGGCGCTGCGCCTCGCGACGACGATAGCAGTGGCTCGCTTACTTACCTCCAGATTAAATATGCGGGTTATGCATTCTCGCCGACAAACGAACTGAACAGCCTTGCGCTATCGGGTGTTGGCTCCGGCACTGTCGTTGACTATGTGCAGACTCACAACGGCGCGGATGATGGGATCGAGCTTTACGGTGGCACTGTGGACGCGAAGCACCTGCTCATCACGGGTACAGATGATGACGCACTTGACTGGGTGCTCGGTTACAGCGGCAGAATTCAGCACTTATTGATTGATCAAACTACTGCTGGCGATAATTGTATCGAAGCTGACAATTTGGGCGCTAATCCAACGGCGACACCTCGCTCTATGCCCACGATCTCGAATTTAACCTGCGTAGGGTCTTCGGGGATGTCTGGTTCTGGTCATGCTTTCGAATTGAAAGCAGGTACTGGTATGAAGCTCTCCAACAGCGTGTTAGGCGGCACCTTCCCAGCAGGTAACGAAGGCTGTATCCGCATAGCAGGTACCGATACGTTCACCCAGTCAGGGGAAAGCATAGCTACTCTTAACGGCACCCTTGAAATGAGAGATAGCCGCATTACCACGCAATGCGCTGAGAATCTCGAGGGTGGTTCTGTTTCGCTTTCGAAGCCAGCCAATGGTCCTTGGAATGCGTCTGATTGGTTCGGCGCGCAGACCAATAGTTCAATAGGCACAGTAGATCTGGGAGGAACCAATGGTTGGGCAAACGGCTCAGCATTGAATGCACTGCCGGCTAACATCCCTGCCGATGCCTTCTTTGATAAAGTCGATTACATCGGCGCGGTTAAGGACGATTCATCTGACTGGACTAAAGGGTGGAGCTTCACGGGTTACAAATAACCACCTAATCTGAGGCAATAAATAAAAAAGGCGCCTAGGGCGCCTTTTTTATGTCCAGCTTTCGGAGAACAGTATTGCAATATCAGTGTCACATATTAGCAATAAACTGACGTCATCTTTTTCCCAATCCCATTAGTTTTGTTTCTCTCTGAAAAATTCCGGAGCCCTAAATGTTTAGCAGAAAATTGGTCCTAGCGTCGATCACTGCAGCCGTCAGTGCTGTTGCGGCTGCGCAGCAGTCCCCGCTCATCGAAGAAATTTCGGTGATTGGCCAGTTCGTGCCAGACGAAAAGCGCGGAACTGATCAAATTTCTAATGTCGTAGGTGAGGAGCAATTCACAAGATCAGGGGACTCTAATATCGCAGAAAGCCTGAAAAGGGTATCTGGACTGAGCACGGTGGCCGGCAAATACGTTTACGTCCGAGGCCTCGGCGAGCGTTATGCAACTACCTTACTAAACGGCGCAATCTTGCCAAGCCCCGAGCCACTTAATCGCGTTGTTCCCATGGATTTGTTTCCAACTGGCATACTAGAAAGCGTGCTAGTGCAGAAAACGTACTCCGCTGCATACCCAGGCGAGTTTGGCGGCGGTGTGCTTCAGATGCGAACCAAAAAGTCGACAGATGAATTTTTTTGGAATTTCGCCAGCACCGTTGGGGTGATCGACAATGCAACCTTTAAGGACAGATATACCGTGTCCGGGGGCGACACTGATTGGCTCGGCATCGACGATGGATTTCGCGCTCCTTCTCAGGAACTATTGAACGCCACAGCCAATGGCAACCAGTTAAAACTCAAGAGCCGTTTCTCAGGAATTGGGGTGCCAGCCGAGCAGCTCGAGGTCGTTGGGGAGAGTTTCAATAATCAATACACACCGACGGAAGAATCTGCGCCACCGAATGTCAATATTTCAACTTCGTTTGGAAATTTTTACGATATTGGCGCGACAGGAATGAAGCTCAACTACCTTGCTTCGTTAGATTACAGCAACAGTTGGGATACGAATCGAATAGAACGTAACACATACGTCCCGAGCGGTGTCGGTTTAGATATTCAGGAAGATTTAGATGTTGTGAATACCGAAAACAGCATTGATCTGAGTGGAATATTCTCAGCCGGCTTAGATATTGACGAGAACAACAATGTGCGATTTACCTCGGTCGCGCTTAGGCAAACAGACAATCGAGTATTCAAAACAACTGGCGAGACACTCGATGCGCCCGATCTGAGTACGGTCGAGCTTCAGTGGGTTGAGCGAGAGATCCTATCAAACCAGTTGCAGGGTGATCACTACTTTCCCGCTTTAAATGAGTTTGTTGTGAACTGGCGCTACTCGGATATCGTGGCGACGAGGGAGGCGCCGGATACGCGTTCTTATCGCTACGATGGTGGTGAGTTCTCGTCCCGTGTTGATGGGAATATGCGTAGCTTCGATGAACTCGAAGACAATGCGTCTGAATTGGGAATAGACCTCACCATGGTTTTCTATGGTCCGAGGAATTCAATTATCACGCCGAAATTCGGCTATGTATCATCGGAAAAAGAGAGAAATTCCGAAATCAGGCGTTTCGGATTCGCGTTCAACGGGCCCCTCGCGAATAACAATCAATTACTACTGAGACCGCTGGAAGAAATACTCAGCCCGGAAAATATTACTGAAGCAGGTTTCGTGATTCGTGAGCTAACTCGACCTACAGATAGCTATAAAGCAAATAATTCTCTTGAGGCATTCTATGGTCAAGTCGAAGTCAATTTTGACGACCGGCTGCGGCTAACCTTTGGCGGACGGCAAGAGGATTTTGATCAAGTGACCACTACGTTTGATCTTTTCCGCCCGTCTACATCGGTAGTTGCTGATCTTAGTCGAAAAGAATTCTTACCGTCATTCAGTGCCACGTATATTCATTATGACCATCAGTTCCGCTTAGCTTACTCTGAGACTGTTTCTCGACCAGACTTCAGAGAGCTCTCTACTTCGCCATTTATCAATCCAGAGACTGGGCGCGAAATATTTGGCAATCCGAATTTGGATATCACATCGATCACTAATTTCGATTTCCGTTGGGAATGGTACTTCGGGTTTGCAGACTATGTCTCTGCAGGCATTTTCTACAAGGAGTTCGTAGATCCTATTGAGGCAGTTATTTTTAGCCCGGTAGATCCCCGTATTACGTATATCAATGCACAATCAGCAGAGAATCAAGGTATTGAGCTCGAGGGATACAAGAGGCTAGATTTTCTCGGGCCTGTGGGCGAGGACTTTTATGTTCAAGGAAACATTTCGTTCATCGATTCTCTTGTAAATATTAGGCAATCAGATCTTGGGTCTTTGACGAGTAGCAGCAGACCATTGCAAGGACAATCCGATGTGCTGTTCAATTTTCAAATAGGGTATGAGCCTTATTCGGGCACTACTGCGACATTGCTTTACCATTACTTCGGCGATCGGATTGACTCCGTAGGTATCGAGGGTGCACCTGATCTTATTCAAGAAGGCTACGGCGAGCTTAATTTTATTTTCATTAAAGAGCTGAACAGAAATTGGCAGGTGACAGCAAAAGCCAAAAACATTCTCGATGTTCGCAGTGAAATCACTCAAGGAAGCTTGCTAACGAACGGATTCAATCTCGGTCGCGAGGCCTCAATTCAGGTGCAGTATCGCTTCTAGCGCGTTGCAATATTGCATTGTTATTGTCACGCAAATGTCATAGTTTGATGATTAAATCATCGGGTATTAAAGAGAAGTTCTCCAGATAAAATACTCTGACAGTAGGAGTGTTTGATGTTCTTGCTGAGGGTTTGAGTGAAATGTCCGAATCAACTATTTTGATCGTCGACGACGAAGCAGCAATTCGCGATATGGTGAGCATCACTCTCGATCTTGCAGGCTTCGCTAGTATCAGCGCGGAGAACGCGCACGACGCGCACGTGGCGATTATCGACAAAAAGCCTGACTTAGTGCTGCTCGATTGGATGCTGCCCGGCGGCAGTGGTATCGAACTGGCCCGGCGGCTTCGCCGCGATGACCTCACCGCAAACATCCCGATAATCATGCTCACTGCAAAAAGCAGTGAAGATAATAAAGTGCAGGGCTTGAGCGAAGGCGTAGACGATTACGTCACCAAGCCTTTCTCGCCGCGCGAGCTCGTCGCTCGCATTAAGACCGTTCTCCGTCGAATAGATGATAAGCAGAAGAACAAGGCACTGCAGGTATTCGACCTGCAGCTAGACCCTACTAGCCACCGTATTACCATCGAAGATAAGCCGGTCGAGATGGGCCCTACGGAGTTTCGTCTACTTAAATTCTTCCTCATGAATCAAGAAAAAGTGTTTAGCCGCGACCATATTCAGGATTCGGTCTGGGGCGGCAATGTCTACCTCGAAGAGCGAACTATCGACGTTCATATCCGTCGACTGCGCAAGGCACTATCGTCGATCGAGGGAACAGCTATTGACTATGCGCGGTTGGTTCAAACTGTGCGTGGTGCAGGCTATCGGTTTTCAGTGCGGCCTTCCTAG
>JAFMKB010000029.1 GCA_017853205.1 Gammaproteobacteria bacterium | reverse complement strand
GTTAGAATCGCGGCGCATGCAACTGACGCCGACGCCGAACGTCTCTGGGATGTCAGTGAAGAACTGGTTCGTCCTTTCGCCTAACCGAGTATCGCCAACTCACTCTGGCAAGCCAAAGGTGAACACTACATTGCCCGAGGCTATAGTGACAAATTGTTCACCGTCGACGGCAAATGTCATCGGCGCAGCATGTACCCTCGCGCCAAGGGAGGTGTGCCATAGTTCATCGCCGGTTGCCGCATCGAGTGCGTAAAAGTAGCCGTCGGCACTGCCACTAAACAGCAAGCCACCGGCGGTTGTTGATATTCCTGCAGATGAGCGTGGCATGATTGGGAATTCCCAGACGATTTCGGCGGTCGTAGGATCTATGGCGCGAATCGCACTATGGAATGCGTCCATAGGTTTCAGATAACGGCCACCCCCGCCAGTAAAGCTTTCGCCCTCTTCATAGTCTTGGTCGCGTTTAAAAAACTCCTGTTCGCCGTCAAACGCAGTCACATAAAAAAGTCCAGTTTGCTGCGAGAAAGCCGGTGAATACCAATTCGTTGCACCGACGATAGGGGGCGCGACCAACGTGCCTTCGTAGGACGGCGCCATGCCTGGCACTCGGATGGGGCGCCCAGCGGCGTCGAGCCCCTGCGCCCAAGTTTGAGTTGCATAGGCTTTGCCTTTAATGAACTCGCCGGTTTGGCGGTCTAGTGTGTAGTAGAACCCGTTACGATTTGCCCACAGCATCGCGTTGCGAGTCCGGCCATCGATCTCTATGTCGGCGAGTATAGGTATTTGGATTGAGTCATAGTCATGCACGTCGTGCGGTGTAAATTGGAAATGCCAATCTATTGCACCGGTATCACCGTTGAGAGCGAGGACCGAATCTGAGTAAAGGTTGTCGCCGAGCCTGACATCGCCATTCCAATCGGGCCCGGGGTTGCCTGTACCCCAGTAAATTAAATTGAGATCGGCATCATACGATCCGGTGAGCCACGTAGCCGCTCCGCCGGTCTTCCACGAATCGTCAGACCACGTTTCGTTTCCGGGTTCGCCCTCGCCTGGAATCGCATAGGTGCGCCAAGCAAGTTCCCCAGTTTCGGCATCGTAGGCGTCAATGAAGCCGCGAATCCCATATTCCCCGCCAGCGATACCTGTAACGACTTTGTCTTTTACAATTAAGGGCGCAGCCGTCTTGGAATAGCCTGCCTTATAGTCGGCGACCTCTACATCCCATAGCAGGTTGCCCGTGCGGGCGTCGATCGCAACTAAATGGGCGTCCAGAGTACTCATAAAGAGAGTTTCGCCAAGAATAGCCACGCCCCGATTGTTTCGGCCGCAACAGATGCGAATATCTTCAGGAATCTGATAATCAAAACGCCAATATTCGCGCCCAGTTCTGGCATCGACAGCAACCACATTGCTCGGTGCTTCGGTGATAAACATAATGCCGTCGACCACGAGCGGAACAGTTTCCGCGCGGTCAATTACGGGTATTTGATAAGCCCATTTCATCTCGAGTTGGCCAACGTTGCTGCGATTTATCGAGTCGAGCTTACTGTATCGCTGCGAGGAGTGAGTGCCTGAATAGCTTAACCAGTTTTGCGGTTCTTCATCGGCTGCAACAAGGCGTTCCCAAGTAATGGTGTCAAAAGCGGGTGTGATAACGGTCGCGAAGGCTTCTTCAGCTACCTGCTGTGCCTGTGCAGAAATCGTCCAGAGCACGAGAATGAAAAACAGAGCACTCTCGAACCCAATCAAGCGTCTGCCACTGCGTGTGCAAGACACTTCCGGCGTGGGTGTGAGACTTACGTTTGGTTGCTGATTCATGGTGTAGCCTCCGGCCGAAGTGAATAAAGAAAGGCGACAAGGTCATCAATCTGTGTGTCATTAAACCTCGCGGCGTAACTTGGCATAGTAGATTCTTCGCTGCGGACAACGCGGCGCAGGGCAGAGCGAGGATAGGACCAGAGCTGAGAATCAGTATCCATAATTCTTACAGAAAAACTGTCTTCGTTCATGCGCAGGCCGCTTCGGCTCATGCCGTTTTTGTCTTCTAGCGTAAGCGACCACCAGCGCGGTTCGACTTTCGCACTGGGATCTATTAACGCGAGGCCAAGTTCATCGGGGCTGAGCTCGCTGCCAATGTTGCTCAAATCTGGGCCGAGTCTGCCGCCTTTGCCGTTAAGCATATGACAATCAAGACATTCACCGACATCATTAAAAAGAGCCTTGCCCACCTCGACTGACCCCCTTACGGCAATGTCAGCAGACTCGCGGCTGAGAGATTCAATATAGGCAGCTAGCTGCCAGAGCTGCGAGTCAGGCACCTCTGGATCTACCGCCATCATCGCAGTACCGGCAATTCCTTCTCGTAGAATTGTATAGATGCCAGCGCTACTGCTCGCTCGCGTTAATGGTCCAGTAAGATTCGGTGCGCCAACCTCATCGTTGCCGCGGGCGTCAAATCCGTGGCAGCGGGAGCACTGTTTCTCGAAATAGCTTCGGCCCGCATTAATGTCGAAGGTCGTGTTGTAGAGATTTCCCGCATCCTCAGCCAACCCAACACTTGCAAGAAATAGATTCAAAACTAAGAAAGGCGAGAGCCATCTCGATACGTAGTGCAATGAGAAACGAGGACCAAAATCAAAAGGTTGGGGTTGACTAGATTCAGTCAATATCGCGGATGCAATCTTGTACGCAGATTGATGACGAAGCTGCTGAGCGTTATTGAATAGTGATGAGAAAACCATAGCTACTCTCGCTTTGTATTATTATTACGTGAGCATAGCATCGTCACGCCAGTGTGCAATCCTTAAAGAAAAAAATTATTGTTCATTCCAGAAGACAGAAGGACATGGAAGGGGGGGGCACCTCAAGATTGAGTCTCCGCGGGGTTATCGCCATGAAGAGTCATCTCTAGCGGATGCTAGCCAGATCCTCTGTGGCCTGTAGCGAGAGCATCAAAAAGCCGGTGAAGGCGAGATTGTTAGGTGCAATGCAAGAGTCAACCAATGCGCGCATCTGAGCAATCTGACGTCTGAATTCGCAATAGAATGCCCAACTCGGTTGAGGGCGATACACGAGATTGTCGAGCTCCAAGAAACTGATGATTCTTTTTGCGGTAGTCGGTTTTACAAAGACTTCCTCTTGCGGGCTTGCATAGACTGGGGCGAGACTAATGATCGACCATTTGGCAAATTTATAGCACTGCAATACTTGTAATATCTGCTCAAAACCCTTCTGCTGATCGCCATGAAGCTGTGCCTTTAGACCGGCAGCAAAGCGATTCTTTTCTTTTGGTGATAGGTCATTCACTAGGTCGCGGAATTTTGGTTTTTCGAAAATAGATACCAACGACGCTCGGCTGACAAGCTTCACCCAGTCGGCGAGTAATTCATCGGTGTCACGAAATTTTTTTTGAGCGAAATGGTTATTCACGAAATCCTGCATTTTATCCAAGCGATGTTTTTTGCCGATTAACTCGAGTTCGGGATGCGCGAAGCCACCGGGATAACGGTTCAGGAACCATCTCTGAGCGATTTCTAGTCGTGCTTGATTCAATTCTTTTGACCCTGCAGAGGATTCGTTTTTTCAGTTATCAATACAAACACGCGCCCAGTCGCCTCCGACGGACTCGAGGTGCTTTCTGAGAGTTCGTCCGGTTTTTCGATAGTTTGCAACATCGTCTTCCCAGTAGTCCTTTGCGCTAGCATGGACGGAGCCGCGAAGCTCTCTGACAGTCCTTGGTCTCGCGGCAAAAAGTCCGCGCGCAGAGTTGTGAATCCTAGCACTGATTCGTTTTGGGGTGTCGCTGTTATCAGTGTTGCTAGCGTTATAAGCAGTATCACTTATGAGTTTTGCTAAATCAGATTCGGGGTTGAGCCGAAGGCCTTTGGTTTGTGCTTCAGCTGTAAGCCATGCAAGTGGTGTGTTACTAAGAGCCGTTTCTGCCTTTCCGCCGCCAACATCGCTATGACTGCCTACAAACCAGCATTGTTTTAGGTCGGCTCCTTTTTTATATTGCCACAGGCATGGAGAAAAGTCGCTCCGGTATTCATCAAGTGCGAGTGCGTGACGTGCGGTATTTACGCTACTGCTGAGGGCCGTATCGTGGAAGAGGAAGCTACGCTTATTGAGTGATCCCCAGAACGGCGCGGGTATACCCAGCGTGCCTACTGTGTCTCATACGCCAATAAAGCTAATCGGAATGCGGTCGGCATGACTGTACAGGCGGCGGAAATTTAAAGCGGTCAAGGAGTTTGGCGAAGCAGATTTTCCGCGGCGTCGATACATCGAATAGGCTTGAGGTATCCGGTCGGCATGGAGTGATTTTACTATGCCAGCGTTGCGAAGTAGCCCCGCCAGCGAACGCACGGTGTAGGCTCCACGGCTGAATCCGAAAAAAAACAGCTCGTCGTCCTTCTCGTAGTTATGAACCAAAAATCGATAGCAGTCTTGGATGTTCTTATCGATGCCAGCGCCAGTAATCGCGCTTAGATATTTATCCGCTTCAGTGCCGAGTCCCCAGTCATAGAACACGATCTGCTCAACGCGTTCGCCTTGCGCGGAGGGGGAACCTGATGCGAGCTTGTAGCCGAAAGAAGCGATTGCCCGTGTTAGGTGTACAACATTGGTTGGATGCTTTGTTTCAGGAGATCCCCACGTTCCGTCTGCACAGATTAACAGTCGCTTCATCCCTGTTTCCTTTCTCTCTTAAGGATAGTGGTCTTCAGCAGCGACTGTGTACGGACGCCGTCGCTATATTCTTTAAACTATATGGCCGATCCAGCGACCTGCGAGCATGACTCCGCCCCAAAGAAGTAGCGAGGTAAGTCCTGATAGTCGAAGCCTCAACTCCGGATTGTTGCGTTCGTTGCTCGCCTGTAGTTGCCGTGCGAGACCTCTATGCAGGTGTATCATATTTGCTCCGGCGAGCGCTAGCAGAATGAGTTTCCACTGGAACGCAGGGTTTATAACATGAGACGCCGCTCGGGTGATAAACATGCCGAGCCCAGTTGTCGCCGCAATGACGAATGCGCCCCATACCCAAGGTAGGATCTCCCGATTGAGTGTCGAAATTGGGTAGCGTACTGCAGCAAAACCAAGTAAGCGAAGGTCTATCGTCGCAATCGCTCCGACAAGCAATGCCGCGGCAATAACATGAATCGATTCGAGAAAAGGAAACCATGAGGTACCACCGATTTCCCACGAGAGTGGCCAGTTCTCAATGTCAATCCAAAAAGGGGCGTTTAAAACTTCCTCTAACATGGTATTCATCTCAATGTTTGGTTATCAGGCATAGCCATTAATCGCGATAGCGGCTCGCTCTTCGTTTCTAATTAGCGCGAGTGCTTATTCTATGCCGGGTAGTAAAGGTACTCTGCATAAGCGATCCAGCGTCCTGCCATTGCGGTCATTATCCATAAACCCAATGATAGCAACGCTGCAATCTTGCAGCTTACGCGCCTCACGGCCGTGCGTGACCAACCATCTTCGCTGCGAACGCTAACTACGTAGACCAAATAGCTAACGATAATCGCTGGGAGTAGAAAGGCAAGTTTCCATAGGAAGACCGGGTTGTCGAAGTAGCGAAAGGGGCGCGCGAAGAGGAAAAAGCCTCCTGACACAACATTAGCTAAGAGAGCCCACCAAAGCCACGGCATTAGACGCCTGTTCATTTCAGGCAGGCTCTGACTCGGAAGCGCGAGGCCAAGCATGCGCAGGTTGATCATGACAACGCTGCCCATAACAGCGGCGATCCCGAGTATGTGAACGGTTTGGATTAGCGGTGGAAAACCGGGGATGTCACTTAGTGCCCAGAGGGCGCCCGCTTGCAGCGCGCCCCCGTCAATCGTTTTAGCCAAGCCCAAAAATAACGCGTTCACAGTGATACCCCTCTAGAGATATTTGTCAGTCACCGCGCCTTCAGAAGCAGAGGCGACTGTGGCCGCATATTTGGCAAGTACACCTCGGGTATAGCGCGGCGAAGGCTTCTGCCATTTGGCCAGACGTGCCGCAATCTCTTCGTCACTGAGATGAAGCTCAACAGTGTTAGCATCGGCGTCTATCGATATCTTATCGCCGGTCTCGACTATAGCGATAGGCCCGCCTTCGCTTGCCTCCGGCGTCACGTGACCGACCACAAAGCCGTGGCTACCGCCAGAGAAACGACCGTCAGTGATAAGGGCGATTTCTTGACCTAAGCCTTTACCCATAATTGCCGACGTTGGACTCAGCATCTCACGCATTCCCGGCGCGCCTCGCGGTCCTTCGTAGCGAATAACAAGGACGTCGCCTGCGACCACTGTGCCATCGAGAACGCCTGCAAGGCATTCTTCTTCAGAGTTATAGACTCGCGCGTTACCCGTAAATGATACGCCTTCTTTACCTGTGATTTTAGCGACCGCGCCACCTGGCGCAAGGTTGCCACGTAGTACACAGAGGTGGCTGTCCTTTTTGATCGGGTTATCGAACGGGCGAATGATGTCTTGGCCCTCGGGATAGGGCTTCACGCTTTTAAGATTCTCCGCGAGTGTTTTACCAGTAACAGTCATGCAGCTTCCGTCGAGCATGCCCGCATCCAGCATGGTTTTCATTAACGGTTGGATGCCGCCGATTTTGATTAGCTCAGACATCAAGTACTTGCCACTTGGTTTTAGGTCGGCAACCATCGGTGTTTTCTTACCAAGGCGGGTGAAATCATCGAGTTCGAGCTCGACACCCATCGAAAACGCCATCGCAAGTAAATGGAGGACTGCATTTGTCGATCCACCTAGTGCTATGACGACTTTTATCGCGTTTTCGAACGCCGACTTGGTCATAATATCCGAAGGCTTGATGTCATTTTTCACCAAGTGCATGATAGCGGCGCCTGCGTCCAAGCAGTCTTGTTTTTTCTCCGGTGAAATCGCATCTTGCGCTGAGGAGTTCGGTAAACTCATGCCCATAGCCTCGATAGCAGAGGCCATTGTGTTAGCTGTATACATCCCTCCGCAGGAGCCAGGCCCAGGTATTGCGGTTTCTTCGATGTTTTTTAGTTCGATGTCGGAGACCTTGCCCGCTGAGTGGCCACCGACTGCCTCGAAAACTGATACAACATTGGTATGGTTAGGCCCTGGTTGAATGGTGCCGCCATAGATGAATATCGATGGTCGATTTAGACGAGACATACCCATCAAAAGGCCTGGCATGTTTTTGTCACAGCCCCCGATCGTGATGATGCCATCATGGCCCATACATCCTGAAACTGTCTCAACACTTTCGGCGATCACCTCACGAGAGACTAGTGAGTATTTCATGCCCTCTGTTCCCATAGAGATGCCATCAGAAATAGTTGGGCAACTGTAAATAATGCCCTTGCCGCCTGCTGCGTCGGTTGCTTTGTTCACGTCCTCGGCGAGTTTATTGATATGCATATTGCACGGCGTAACCATGCTCCATGTGGATGCAATTCCTATTTGTGGTTTCTTGAAGTCATCATCACCGAATCCTACGGCACGCAGCATCGCGCGGCTGGGAGCTTGTTCGACGCCGTCGACGACGAGTTTTGAATATTTGCGGCTGTCTTTATCGGTCATGGGTGGTTACCTTAATTACGTAGATCTCTTCGGTTTGCTGATTGCCTTCTCATCTCTGGCGCGCGGCGGACGGGGTGTCCGCGGGGAGGCGGTCAGGGGTGTCACGCAGCGGTGCTCGATTTGATCGCTAATATACACTAGCGAAACAAGTGCTGCATGCCCTTTGGCTCAGTGTGACTCTGGGATATAGTCGAGACCGTCTATTAGGGCTCACTCTTATAATGCCTCGTTGCTTTTTCTATAACCATGTCCGATTTCGGCCAGAGTCATGCGGTACTTTCGCTTATCCTAACGACGACTAGATGAGCGGGCGGAATTGAGAGAGTTACGAATGAAATCACTTCAATTGATTGAGCCGACTAGCCTTCTTGATCCAGCACTCTACGAAAGTGCGCGACAAGCACGTGATCCTCGCTATGACGGACGCTTTTTCGTCGGCGTCCTAACTACTGGTATTTACTGCAGACCGGTCTGTCCCGTTAGAGTACCTAAGCAAGACAATATTTTATTGTATCGCTCAGCCGCAGCTGCCTCTGCCGCTGGCTTTCGCCCCTGTTTGCGCTGTCGTCCGGAGTCCTCTCCCGGAACGCCGGCATGGAGTAGCGGGCCGTGGAAAGTCACGCGAGCGCTCGAGATGATAGAGAGGGGATTTCTAGACAACAACACTCTTGAGGCGCTTGCAGCGAAACTCTTAATTGGCGAGAGACAACTTGCCAGGCTTTTTAAGGAGTACCTAGGCGCTACGCCTAGCGAGGTCGCGCAAACTAGGCGGCTGCATTTTGCGAAAAAGTTAATAGATGAAACAGATCTCCCGTTTACATCGATTTGCTTTGCTGCCGGATTTGGTAGCGTGAGACGTTTTAACGCTGTCCTGCGAAAGACCTATGGGAGAACGCCGCGCGAACTCCGAGCGATGAGCGGGGTGCAAAGTAGACGAGCGGAGGCGGAGACATCGGGAGCGATTGTGTTGACGCTAAGCTACAGGCCGCCCTTTGACTGGCGAGGCCTGCTTGAATTTTTAGCCTATCGCGCAATTCCTGGGGTGGAGCGCGTCACTCAGTCTAGTTACGGTCGGAGTTTTAGACTAACCGATGGGATAGTTGTGCAGGCTGAAGGCCATTTTATAGCGCAATTTAGCGAGCTAAGTAATTCGGTGTCTTTGCGGGTGTGGATCGATAATAAAGGCGCTCTTCAGCAAGTTGTAGAGCGAGTGCGCGCAATTTTGGACTTGCGCGCCGACAGTGATGCAATCGAGACTGCGCTTTCCGCGGACTCGCGACTTGCTGGCCTTATCTCGCGCTTTCCCGGTACCCGGGTGCCTGGGTGTTGGAGTGGCTTTGAGGTGGCGCTTCGCGCGATCCTAGGACAGCAGGTAACGGTGAAGGCAGCATCGACGCTTGTGTCGCGATTGGCTGCTCGGCATGGTGAGCAGTACGTCTGCGAATCCGAGGGTATCGATTATTTCTTTCCAGAACCTGAGGTTATCGCGAGTGCGAACCTCGACGGATTAGGCATCGTTCATTCTCGCGTTGCTGCGATTCTTGAGGTTGCTCGACGGATGAAAAACGGTGAGCTTGAGATGGGCCAACACGTGGCACTCGACTCCTTTATCCGAGCTTTCTGTGATATTAGAGGAATCGGTGAATGGACTGCCAACTACGTTGCCATGCGTGCGCTTGGTGACCCAAACGCATTCCCCCATTCTGATCTAATCCTACTTCGTGCGGCTGCGGACAAAGGTGAGAGCTTGACGCCAAGTGGATTGAAGGAAAAGGCTAGGCTTTGGCAGCCTTGGCGTGCCTACGCCGTGCTATTGCTCTGGCGTGGCTACGCGTTTGATGCGGCGTGATCCATTCAGGCAGAGGCTAGCAAATATCAGGTTGATTCAGAGACAAACGAGTATTTTGTGAGAAAGATATGTTACCCAACGCGCCACAGTTATTCACATACATTGAAACGGTTATTGGCACTCTCTTGCTCGCAGGCGATGGCGAAGCATTGTCTTTGGTTGGGTTTCCTTCGGGTAAAATGCAGCATCGTCACAAAGCTGAGTGGCGACGCGAGGATTACGCGTTTACTGAGGCGCGTCTGCAACTCGATGCTTACTTTGGCGGCGAGCTTAAAGCGTTTGATTTGCGCCTGAACCCTCAGGGCACAGAGTTCCAACAAGAAGTTTGGCGAGCTCTGCAGCAAATACCCTACGGCGAAACGTGGAGTTACGGAGAGCTAGCGAGGCTGTTGGGGAGGCCTAAGGCGGCTCGCGCCGTCGGAGCTGCTAATGGTGCGAATCCGTTGCCGATTATCGTTCCTTGTCATCGCGTGATCGGCGCGAGTGGAAAATTAACAGGCTTTGGAGGCGGGATCGAGACTAAGCAGCATTTGCTGACTTTAGAGCGCATGCATTCAGTGCCCAAACTAGAATCGGATTGACTAAGGGTAGGCCAACCATTGGCCAAGAGAAAATAGAGGATGCTCGGAAACGTTTAACCGATACCTCTATCGCATGATTTTGCTAGAATCAACTATCGCTGGGATAGTCCCCTTAATACCGAAGATCTGGCACTCCCAATTCAACCATGAAAAAGATGATCAGAGAGAAAGTCACGTTATGCGCAGTAGTCAGCAGCACATCATTGAAAGCGTTAATGACTGGTTAACAGCCTCTCAGCAGGTTTGGCTTTGCACCATTCTCAAGACATGGGGATCATCGCCTAGACCTGTCGGTGCAATGCTGGCGTGTAATTCGCAGGGTGAGCTTGTTGGGTCACTGTCTGGTGGTTGCATCGAGGAAGATTTTTTAGAGCAGTTGAAAGATGGCTCCCTTAAGGAGAGATACAACGCCGAAGGTGGGCCCTTTGTCATCGAGTATGGGGTGACTGAGGCAGAGCAGGCGCGCTTGAAACTGCCCTGTGGAGGCCAGCTGCATGTGCTACTTGAGTCAATTGAACCGTCGTCTGAGAATAGAGCTGTTTTTTTCGAATTAGTTCAGGCCTTGCAAAATCATTCGAGAGTAAGTCGCCGGGTTGATTTGGCTACAGGCGTGCTGAGTGTGCACAGTGTCGACGCAGGCTCGGACGCAGCATCAAGCACGTTGGAAATGGATTGCGATGACTCGAAACTCGAGTCGGTGGAGGTCGGCGGTGGGGTGATGGTGCACCGGCTGAGTCCGGTCTACCGTCTTCTCTTGCTGGGCGCAGGTGATGTTGCTCGCTATGTCGCCGAAATGGCGATTGCGCTGGAGTATGAGGTGACTCTCTGCGACCCCCGCCCGAACTACCTCGACCATTGGTCAGTAAACGGTGTCGAGGTTTCTGCAAGTCTGCCTGATGATTTGGTGCGCTCAAAATTCAGTAACCCCTATAGCGGTATCGTAGCGCTTGCGCATGACCCTCGAGTCGACGATATGGCTTTAATGGAAGCGCTTAAAACCGATGCTTTTTACGTTGGTGCGATGGGGTCTGAAAGAACGTCTGCCGCCAGACGTGAGAGACTGCCGGAGCTTGGTCTAAGCGAGGAGGAAATTCATGCCTTGCATGCACCTATAGGCTTCTCGATAGGCAGTAAAACGCCTGCCGAAATCGCTATAGCTGTCATGGCTGAAATTACTGCCGTACGTCATGGACGACGGCAGTAACAAGGCTACTCTTGATCGATTGCTCGATCGACTCCTGACTCCTCTAGCGCTTCTAAGCGTCGCGCACCGGCAAGAATGCCAATAATGCCGTAGTTGCCTTCATGGCACGCGTACTCGTAAATGGGCTCTTCGATCCGCGATAGCGGGTATTCCCCTGACCACTGTGCGGTGTAGACCGACGGATCATCCACGGTAAAGCCGTAAATTAACTTGTTGTTGCCATCACGTCGGAAGGTTTCGGTAACGGTTAAATTGTCGGTGGGAGCCCCCCGATAGTTATGCCAGGGATTATAGTGTTTGGTCTCGACGATAAGTGTGTCGCCTTCCCAGCGTCCAATAGAGTCTCCCATCCACTTATCAAGCACCGGTGCGGCTGTGGATCTCTCGTCGCTTATTTTGATAATGCGCGCGTCATGAACCATCTCAACGACAATTGTGACATATCCAGGTGACTGGACGATTTGCATGTGGCTGTTATACATCACAGGACTCATCACTGGGCCTGAACTGTTGCCGAAAGCGACAAGACACCGTTCGCCAAGCGAGCGTCCTTCAGGGCCATCGTTACGGTCCGGCCTGCCGGCCGCCAACGCAGCCATCCTTTCATTGAAGCCCACTACCCGCTCGGGTATGCGCCCATTGGCAGGGTCAATGATTGCAGAGGTACGAAATTCGCCATCGATTGTAGGCAAGAACATACCGCGATCAGTCCAAAATAGATCGTAGTTGCCAACCGGTGGCAGGGCCTCTGCAGCAGGTGCTGGTCGATCTGGGTCGAGCGGTTCATTGTCCTCTTCGACTGCGCGTTGTGCCTGTCGTTCGAGTTCGATCGCCTCTGCCTCAGTATAGGCGCGTTTAGTGCCGAGTTCGGTTGGCCGCTCGAATGGCATCACTGTCGCATTTTTCCAGTTACCTTGGAGATCGGGTACGCCCCATTCGGTCAGGTCTGATTGAGCATGGACATGGGGCACCGACGCGATCAGTGACGAAATGGCAACCAGAAGAGGCAATAGTGAGTAAGCTGATGTAGCTCGCGTTGGCGCCATTACCTTCATAGGGTCAGACAGCTTCGAAGCGATAGGAAGATTGGCTAGCATGATCTCTCCAAGGTGATTAATTCCTAAAATAACAACGCTGATTTTCTTGGTAGCATTCCGCGATCGTGCGTTCGCCGCGAACTGTGATGCTTTGCAAAATAAACGAGTAAAACGCCCTTGGCAAGCGTGGCGTAGACCTAGACTGGCTCAAGGTACATGCAAACAACGATTTATAGTTGCGTTTACAGTGGCGCTCTGCGCGTCCAGGGTGCCGCGCTTTCTAGCTGAGCAGCGAGCCGCAAAAGCAGGGCGTCTTGGCCCCAGGCGGCACTCATCTGAATACCAATAGGTAGACCGGTGCTAGTGCTGTGCAGCGGTACCGACATGCTCGGCGCCCCCGTGCCGTTGTAGAACGCAGTAAAGCCGCTGTACTGGCTGAATTTGGACGCATAGTCTTTGAGGTCATTGCTATTCATGTCGAGCCATCCGAGCGGCGCAGGCGGTTTGCTCAGCACTGGCGAGACAATAACATCTACCGATTCATGAAAAGCACGCATGTCCAGTTCCAGCTTTCTGAGATGGTCTCTAGCGGTTACATAGTCCGATGCGCTGACTTTAGCACCGCCTTTAGCCATCACCTTTGTGGATAGCTCCACGGGAGCTTCGTCTAAGCTAAGGCCGAGAAAATCGAGACGCGGTTTAATACTTTGCAGGACATGAGTGCCAATAATTTTAGACATTGCAGCGCCCGCCAGCGCGTGGTCTGCAGGATGTGCTTGTTCCTCTACACTGTGCCCGAGGTTCTCTAATAGCTGGCCCGCAGCGCGCACGCCGGCAAGTACCTCGGGATCGATTGCCTCGCCAGTGGGATGGGTAGTTATGAGCGCAATACGCAGCTGCGCGGGAGCTGCTTGGCGGAGCGCCGCAAAAAAGCCATCGAAACCATTCTTCGATTCACTTGCAAGCAAAGGGTTTGCGAACAGACCATTGCCCCGCAACGAAATTAGATCGAGAAAGGCTGCACTATCGCGAACCGTTTGGCTCACCACATGACCGACGCTGAGTCCGCTCCAACATTCAGCGAGCGTGCCTTCGATGGTCGTGAGTCCGCGACTAGGTTTAAGGCCAAAAAGTCCGCAGTTTGCGGCGGGTATGCGGATTGAGCCGCCGCCGTCGCTCGCATGTGCTGCGGGGACGATGCCGGCCGCGACAGCAGCCGCTGCACCGCCTGAAGAGCCGCCGGTAGAGTGCTCAAGATGCCACGGATTGCGACAAGCGCCAGTCAGCACGGGCTCTGTCGTCAGTGTGAGGCCCCATTCTGGCGTATTGGTTTTGCCCAGTATAGTGAGACCAGAGTCGACATAGCGTTGGACAATCTTAGCGTTGCTTTTCGCGATGAATCCTTTAAAAAGCGCGCTGCCAAAAGTTACAGGAAGACCGGCGGCTGGACTCAGATCTTTAATTAGAAAAGGAACACCAGCCAGAAGAGAGGAGCTTTTTTTATTGGGCGAGGCTGCGAGTTCAAGGGCGGCCTCATAGTCTTCATAAACGATCGCATTGAGGCTGGGGTTGACCTCTCTGGCGCGGTCGATCGCGCATTGAGTCACCTCGAATGCGCTAAACTCACCACGGGAAATACCGTCACCGAGCGCGACGGCGTCCAGTGCCAAATAATCTTGAGTTGAAAGCATAGTATTCTCCGTTCGATGGTACTAATTGTCGAAACGACTCGCCGTGTACCACTTCACCTCACTCGACTTGCTTTCAACGAGCTCTACGACATCGAGGATTAGTGCGAAAAGCGCCATCCTAACAACTACCCCGTTGTCTGTTTGCCTGAAAATAGCGAGGTTGGGGTGCTGATTTAAATCGTTATCAAGCTCGTTGGCATCCTCGCGGGAATCCCGTGGGAGCGGGTGCATGATGACCGTGTTAGGCGCGCAATTACGCGTGTAGATCTCTTGGTTGAGTTTAAAACGGCCTCGGTAAATATTGGCCTCGAGCCTGCTACTGAAGCGTTCTTCTTGGATACGTGTAAGATACACGGTGTCGTTATCATTGAGCCCTTTTTCCATGTCGTCGGTTTCGACCACGCTATGTCCCGCCGCGCGTAGTTCGGTCACAATGCCCTCGGGCATCCTGAGTTCCGACGGCGAAATAAGCGTGAAGGTTATGTTGTTGAACAAGAGTAGAAGTTGCGAAAGCGAATGGACAGTGCGCCCGTGCTTTAAGTCTCCAACCATCGCGATACGCATTCCATCAATTTTTCGCCCGTTCGCATTAAGCTCCTTCTTTATCGTATAGAGATCGAGTAATGCCTGAGAGGGATGTTCGTTAGCCCCGTCCCCGCCATTAATCACGGGAACACGGCTTGCGCGTGAAAACTCCTCAACTGATCCAGCTTGAGGGTGGCGCATTACGATTATGTCACTGTAGCCACTGACGACGCGGGCAGTGTCGTAGAGCGACTCGCCCTTGGAAATCGATGAGGTTTTGATATCGGATGTTTCTCGGACATAACCACCGAGCAGATTAAAGGCACAGCCGAAACTAAAGCGTGTACGCGTACTTGGCTCAAAAAACATATTGCCAAGAATTGCGCCGTCCAATGCGTTAGTGCGCCGTTCGCGCCTGGCGAATGGCTGCATGCTGTCAGCAACATCGAAAACACGCTCAATCGCCGCTCTGTCGAACTGAGTTACACTGGTGATATGACTGCCGCGGAAATCCATGAGGCTACTTAGTCCTTATTATCTTGATTGCTGCCTGTTACTGCGGCTAGCGTTTACGTGACATCGGTCGAATCAGTCTTCATGTTCACATCTAAATTACACAGATCTACACAAATAGCTTATGACACTTCGGAAGAGCCACAGACCGCCGATAGTCTACTACAGTTGGATGCAAGCCTGTAATGGTGAATAGATGCCGATACTGCAGCTAAAAAAGAGACGTTAGCAGGCACTGGGGGGAAATAGAAATGGCAGGCAAAAGTATCTATTGGTACGATTTCGAAACCTTTGGTAAAGACCCAAAGCGTGATCGCGCCTCGCAATTCGCTGGTGTACGCACAGACGAAGATCTTAATATTATAGGCGAGCCGTTGCTGCTCTATTGCAAACCTAGTCCAGATTTTCTACCAGAGCCTATGGCCTGTTACATTACCGGCATTCTACCTCAAAAAGCGGCGTCGAAAGGGGTGTGCGAGAGGGAATTCATTGATCGAATTCTTGCCGAATTTGCGGAGCCAGGCACCTGCGTCGCCGGGTATAACAGTCTGCGTTTCGATGATGAAATGACACGGCAGTTACTCTACCGTAATTTTCACGATCCCTACGAGCGCGAGTATAAAAATGGTAATTCGCGCTGGGATCTTATCGATGTTGTGCGACTTTGCGCTGGAGTTCGCCCTGAAGGAATAAACTGGCCGCTTAAAGAAGATGGATCTCGCAGTTTTAGACTCGATCAGCTAACCGTTGCCAACGGGATTGAGCACGGTGCAGCGCATGATGCGCTTGCCGATGTGATTGCAACTATTGAAATGGCTAAACTCCTTCGCAGAGCGCAACCGAAGCTTTATGATTATGCTTATAATTTACGCTCGAAAGCCGCTGTTCGCGCCCAGTTAGATCTGATAACGCAAAAACCAATACTGTTTGTTTCAATGGCATTCCCCGCGCGCGTGGGATGTTTATCATTGATAATGCCGCTGTGCGCGCATCCAACGAATACTAACGCGGTTATCGCATGCGATTTACGAATTGATCCCACGCGTTGGCTTAGCCTAAGCGGCGAGGAACTCGCTGTAAGGCTCTATAAGCGACAAAGCGATTTGCCCGTCGGAGAGGAGCCGCTCCCTCTCCATGTAATTGCCACGAATAAATGCCCGATAGTTGCACCCTTTGGCGTGCTTGATGAGGCACCTGCTGCTGAGTACGGTTTGGATAAATCAGTATGGCGTCCTCACTTTGAAACTATAAGAGCGAGGCGCGATGTGTCAGCGACCTTAACGAAAGCGTTTAGCCTCGCCGGTGAGGGCGATACTGAGACTGATCCAGACTTCATGATTTATTCCGGTTTTTTTGGCGATTCGGATAAAAGATTGATGCAAACTGTGCGGCGCTCGGCGCCGGGAGACCTTGGACGTCTGGACATACCCTTTCGGGACTCGCGATTAAAGGAAATGCTATTTCGCTATCGAGCGCGGAACTATCCCGAGACACTGACAGAGCATGAGCAAAGCGTATGGCGAGAATTTTGTTTAAAACGCATAAATGACTCAGGCGCGCGGGAGAAATACGAGTCAGGTTTTGCCGAGGCGTTAGAGCGAGGAGGGGACGCAGCGAGGCCTTTGTTGGAGAAATTGAATACGTATATTGCCTCTCTACCTATTGCTGCGGGAAACCAGTAAAATTCGCGCGCGGTATCCGAGTAGTAAAAGTCAGCATAGCCCAATCGATTTACTGGGGCGCAATGGCGAATAAGCGCGCAGTCGAGGAAATATGGATAAGTTTCAAGAAATCAGGCCGTATCAAGATGCTGAGGTGGCGACAGTGCTGGCGTCGCTCCTGCGAGATTCTGATATGCTCGACAGTATCGCACACTTCTACGCACCAAAACTCTCTCGCATCCTTCCTTTTCTAACGCGGCGCCTTGCCAAATACACGCTTACGAAGCAGCTCCGTGGCGTTGATAGTATAAGAGCAATACAGCACGTGATTGCGAAGTATATGGATAAGATGATTGAGGAGACGACAACCTCGCTCACGCATTCGGGTCTGGAGAATCTAAATCCCGATCGAAGCTATGTCTTTATTTGTAATCACCGCGACATCGCAATGGATCCCGCTTTTGTGAATTACATGCTTTACCATGCTGGATTCGAAACGCTGCAAATAGCGATTGGCGACAATTTGCTTAAAAAGCCTTTTGTATCGGATTTGATGAGGTTAAATAAAAGCTTCATTGTCAAGCGATCGGTTAAGGGGCGTGAGCTGCTGGCTTCGCTACGATTACTTTCCGAATACATTCATCACTGTATCGAGACGAAAAATAATGTTTGGATCGCGCAGCGCGAGGGGCGCGCGAAAGACGGAATCGACAGAACTGACCCCGCGCTGCTTAAGATGCTTGCAATCGCTCATCGCAAGGAACCTATGCGTGAGAGTTTAGCGCGGCTAAACATAGTGCCAGTTACTCTCTCTTATGAATATGACGCATGCGATACGCTGAAAGCGCAGGAACTTTATATACGCGCAACAGAGGGAGAGTTTCAAAAGGACGAAGGCAGTGATATACGCTCGATAGTCACTGGCATGATGGGGCAGAAAGGGGCTGTGCATGTTGCTTTCGGGCAAGAGCTAGCGCTCGATACCGACGATCCTGAGATGATTGCCGCGAGCATCGACGCACAAATTCTGGCTAACTATCGACTTCAGGACATTAACTATCTCTCGCTTCAGCGCCTTCTCGAGAATGACATGCTTACCGAGGCAGAAAGTCTTCATGCACGCAGAGTGCTAGGAAATTGGCAAGCTAACACTGCGGATTTAACTGCCTTTGAGGAGCGCTTGGATACCGTGGCCGCTGAACTTCGAGGTTATTGGCTCCGAAGTTATGCGAATAGCGTACTACTCAAAGGAGAGACTGAGTAAATTATTGGGCCGGTTAGATTTTCTTTTCCGTCTAACCTCGACTGAGCTTCGCAGCCGCCACGTCAAATCGCGCATTCAGTTCTTCTCGCTGAGCCTTCGGTAGCGGGCCTAAGCACTTAAGTCTTAACTGCTCATCACGCGAGAGTTTGATTACGTCTGCCGCGGAGCGCTTCGCCTGACCGAATACAGCTTTAAGTTGCTCAAGCTGCAACTGCATACGAAGCGGCTGATCAGCTGAAGGGGTTTCAACATTTGCGCTTATTTCTAGCTCCGTGCATAGTCTCCTCGCCTGCTGAGCCGCTTCGCTACTCAGCTTCTCTAAGTCGCTGGCCGCGTTAGCGTTTAGTAGTGAGTCCAGACGCTTGTCTAGGATTGTCGTGAGCGATGTATCATCGGGACGGACCTGTGCTCGCCAGTCTTCGATATCGAATGCAGTTTTTACTGCATTGAATTCTTCGCTCGTTTGAGTGGCAAGTAGGCTTTGTTCAAACGCATCAAGTCGATGTGTGAGAGCTGTAACCGTTTCAATTCTCTGCTGCTGCTTTTTGTCTGGAAGCGACTTGTAGCGGGTATCGAACCGTCGTTTGAGAGTAGTGAACCGCTCTGTATAGTCTCTGCCGCGTTTGCCAAGCCTGGGGCTCAAGGCTGCAGAGAATTGTTGTGACAAGTCTTGATAGCGCTCCCTTGCTTGTCTAAACGCTTCATCGTCCGCTCCTAGAAGGGACTCAAGCTCGATAAGAAGGTTGTCCAGTTCCTGGCAGTTTTTGGTGATGTCTACAGCTGCGGGTTTTGAATTTCGTCCTGGAGAGTTTTCTCTACGAGGCCTTGACTCTGGCTTGTCTGCTGAGTCGCGCGAGAAAATGCTGTCACAGGCAGCGCGGAAAGAGCGCCAATAATTCTGGTCATCTTTGTGAGTGGTGGGACCAATCTCTTTCCATTGGCGTTGTAACTCCTTCGCTGCACGCATCGCCTCGCCTCGGTCCTCAGACGCAGCTAGCGCTTCGGCTTTCGCAATTGCATCCTGTTTGCGCTTTGCATTCTCTTGACTTGTCTCGCGTCTGATTTTGCGAAGCGCGTTTAGTAAGCCATAGTAGCGCTTCTGTAGCTCTTTTATTTTCGCCTGTTCAACCGGTGCGGTCTCTTTCCAGCGTTGTTCCGCGGCAGTAATTATTGCACCGATTTCAGCCGACTGGCGCTGCTGCGCCGCTTTAATGCTCTCTTCCGACTGAAGCGTTTCGCCGTCGTTCTTCTCACTAACACTGAGACGTTCTAAATCGGCTTCGAGCTGTGTGCAGAGAGCGACGCGATTAGCAAAATTTTCCACCAGCGCTTGCTTGCGCTCTTTAAAGTGATCTTTGCATGGTGCATAGGCTTCATCAGAAAGCTTCTTAAATTTTTTCCAGAGTGATTCATTCTGTTGGGATCGACCAAGCGTCTTCCATTCTTGATGCGCGGCACTGATTGCCTTGGCTCGCTCCGCCCCTTGAATTTCTGACTCTACAAGGAGTTGCATGGCAGCGATGAGCTCTTTCTTTTTTTCGGCCGCGGCAAAAAGTTTCCAGTCTTTAAGTTCTTGGTAGCGGGTCCGGTGCTCATTTAACTGTTTCTGTACACCGTTGCGAAGCTTGCCGCTAAGAGGAATCAGTGCTGTCTGAATCTTATCCCACGCAGATAAGCTTGCATCAGAATGTCCGCCCTCAAGCGCGATTTTTAATTCCTCGATATACGTGTTGGCCTTGGCGCTCATCTCTTCCTGATGCGCTTTGTTGCTGGCGAGAAGAGAAACCATTTCCGCATGCAGTTCCTGCCCCTTATCCTTAGCGAGGGAGGCATCCGAAGGGAGCTGTTTGCGAATTTCCCCCAGCCTGTTCCCTAGCGAATTTATTTCTGTCGTTTGTTTAGCGCTCAGCGCTCTAATGAGGGGCGCCAAAACACTGAGTTCAGCAATAGGGTCTGCATAAATCGGCTGCGTTTTCTCGCGGCTAGCAACTGCTTCGGTTTTCGGTTTAGCAGGCGTGTCTTGTTCGTCTGATTCCACAGCGGGCTGCGACGCAGTTTCACTCGTTGGCGTGACAGCAGAAGTGCCCTCGCTAGTGTCTGCGGCGTCTTCAATTTCTGTGACGGCGGGTGTGGCTGCCGCTGGATCTTCTGAGGTAAGAGTGTCTGTTGATGTCATAGCGTAAACCGTGTGTGATTTCGAGTACGCCAAGAGTTTATCAGATGTTGAATCCCTACAGGCATAAAGAATTGCTGTATTCTCGCTCTCTTTCGATGGCCGAAGGCTGATCAAAAGATAACTGGATTGTGTTGCCGAGGGTTAACAGAGTGCTGAACAGAATCTTTCAGTCTGTTATCCACTATTTTTCGGTCTATGAGACCCTTGCTGCTATACTCGAAAGTCGGGCCTAGAACGAACAAAGTGTTTCAGAGAGCCCTCAGGCTTTTGACAGAACCTCGCCTGAGCAAACTACGCTGTTTTTGTCCCTCGCAACCGAACCAACCAGTAATACAGACCTTGGAAGAGCATGTTAGCGCAAACTGTTAAAAACAAGATCCAGGGCGCCTATCGGCAGATGATTAGCGCGAAAAAACTCACGCCGCGCTATGGACAGAGGCTAATGATTGCCGAGATTGCTAAGGCCTTCGGCAGTTTGCCAGCTCACTCCGGACCTCCACCTATTGTGGTTGTCGAAGCAGGAACCGGCACAGGCAAAACAATGGCCTATACTTTGGCTGTTCTACCTATAGCTCGAGAATTGGGTTTAAAAGTCGTGATTGCTACCGCGACTGTAGCACTGCAGGAACAGGTTACGCAGAAAGATTTGCCTGAAATCCTTGAAGCTTCTGAACTCGATTTCACCGTTTCTCTAGCAAAAGGGAGAGGGCGTTATTTATGCCTCTCTAAACTCGATATGCTCCTGAGCGGAAGTGACTCGCTACAGGCGATGATGGATCTCTATGGCGATGACGTAAGCGGCACGAGTACCGGCGATAAGCTGCTTTATGAAAAACTCTTAGACGCGCTCAGTAAGGGCGAATGGGATGGCGACAGAGATTCTTGGAAAGAGCTGATCGCCGAGGAAAGTTGGCAGCCTCTCACTGTAGATAACTCACAGTGTATGGGACCTAAATGCAGTAATTTTAGAAATTGCTGTTTTTATCAATCACGCGATTCGATGACAGAAGCAGATTGTATCGTGAGTAATCATGATTTGGTTTTGGCCGATCTAGCCTTGGGTGGCGGGGTAATACTTCCCGAACCCGAAGACTGCCTTTACGTTTTCGATGAAGCGCATCATTTACCCCTAAAAAGTAACAATCACTTCGCAGCGACGACTCGGATTAAATCTACTGCGGGTTGGCTCGAGAAGTCTGAAAAGCTGTTTAAAGGATTTAACAAAGACGAATTTCTCGATGCCAAGGCGCTGCAATCGTTAATCACCCTTGGTGTAAGCCTCCGTAATGAGCTCGACGTGGTGTGGGTATTGCTCGAACAGATCGCGGAGGCTGCTGACTCTGGTGAGAGCTATGAGGAGCGTGTTCAATATGCGTTTGAGCTCGGCGTCGTACCCGAGTCAGTTCGGGTTGCTGCACAAAATTTAGCGACACTTTTTACTCGCTATGCCACAGGCGTTCGCGCCGTCGTCGATGAGCTCAAGGAGGCGTTAGAGGAGGGAGGAGAGCCTGCGCGTCGTGAGCTCGCAGAGCAGTGGTACGGCCTTGCAGGAAGTACGTTGCAGCGTGCTGAATCTTGTCTTTCACTCTGGGCCAACTATGCAGGCGTGGATGCGCAGGGTAAAGCGCCGAATGCGCGGTGGTTGAATTACAATCCCAGCGATGCATTTCCCGACATTACGCTTGCAACAAGCCCTGTATTAGCGGCGGATGCTTTGCAGGAGCGACTATGGGAACGCTGCGCCGGTGCGGTGTTAACGTCGGCTACGTTGTCCGCTTTGGGGGAATTCTCCATGCTGAAAATGCGCGCCGGATTGCCCGAGCACACCGCGTATCTAAGGATACTAAGTCCCTTTAAATTCGGTGAGGTGGCGACACTCACAGTTCCTAAAATGGGGTGTTTGCCTTCGGATGTTGATAAACACACATCGTATATTGCTGAGGCAATACCGCGGCTTGTCGATCCTCAGGCAGGGTCACTCATGCTCTTTAGTAGTCGCAGGCAAATGCTTGATGTAATGGGGCAACTGCCGCGCGAATGGCTTGATCGTGTGCTCTGCCAAGATGATTTTCAGAAATCTCAATTGATCAAATACCATAAACAACGGGTCGATTCGTTGGAGGGGAGCTTGATATTTGGACTTGCGAGCTTTGCAGAGGGTGTCGATCTGCCAGGAGAATATTGCACGCACGTCTTAATCGCTAAAATTCCTTTCGCGGTACCCAATGAGCCGATTGAGATGACTTTAGCTAAATGGATTGAGCAACAGGGGCTTAATCCTTTTATGACACTTACTGTTCCTGATGCTGCCTTCAAACTCGTGCAGGCTACGGGGCGCTTACTTCGCAATGAAAAAGACTACGGGAAGATCACCCTTTTTGACGAGCGACTCTCTACACAGAGATACGGGCGAACAATCCTTGCCTCTTTGCCGCCCTATCGTCTCGAATTGCTCAAATAAGCCGCAGGGGTATAGAACGCCGAATTGGGTAGTGTCAGCTGGTGAGTCTTTTTGCGGCGAGAAATCCGGCAGCCGCGCCAACGATCGTAGTAATGAGGAGTTGATCAAAAATCACTCCTAGTCCGAAGCCGAGCACGGTACCCATCGTAATGCATAGCGCATAGGTGCCTTGTTTTGCGTTGTCTTTCTTCTTGCGGCTCATGAATATCTCCTGCGAATGTTAATCCCTTTCTCTAAAGAATACGCATAGAATAAATTGTTGTAGCGAGACTTGGATCGTCATCAGGGCTCACCTTTATGCTGCCTATTTCGTTGATCACAGACAATCCGTCCACGACGTTGCCGATAGGTGTTGCTCGGCCGTCGAGCCAGGGGCTCGGCATCATGCTGATAACGAATTCGGCGCCAACCTCGCCCGGTGTGGTCGGCAATAGTGCAACAGTCCCTTGAATTATTGGTTGTGTATCTAATCCCGAAGAAAAATGGTGACCAAGGTTCGAAAGTGCATCAAGGACGCTTAGCTGTTGAAGACGTTGCATCATTTGCTCAGCGTTGTTGCTAAGCGCTTGTGCCGACTCTATGCCGGCCGCTTTGTAGAGCGGGGCGAGTATCTGCTGCTCAAAGTCTTTCCTTGTTAGGACCGCGAAACTTTGATCCACTTTTCCCGTGCTATCGAGTAGTGGCCGCGTGTCGAGGCCGAGTGCGACGCCATCGATTTCCGTGCGAATTGATGGTGGTTGCAAACCGAAGCGATTCACCGAGGGACTTCCAGCATAGAGTGCTCGACCGGGGATAACAGTGTGAAAACTCGATTGATCGTAGTAGCGGATTTGAAGATCACTCGAGGGGAAGTTCATCGTGCCGCTCACGAGCGCAACAAAATGTGCGACAGTGCTAGGGGCTTGTTTGTTAAAGAGTTCGATGTAAAACGCACCCTTGGACGTAAATACGGCCACTAAGTGATTCTGTGGATTAGACATCGCTGCGCGAGCCCGAGCCTCATCGGCGGTAAGCGTGGTGTTAAAGCAAAAGAGCAAGACGAGCAGGCAAGAGGGTTTCAGTTGCCTCACAAGGCGCAGCCGAGTGCTGCTTATGACCTGTGTGACAAATCCGCACTTTTGTTGAAGCAATAGCGGGTAATCAGTCATAGTCGTTGGTTAAGGTCTTCTCTGGTGTCTATGTCGAGGAGTATACCGTTATCATCGACCGCCAGAGAAAGAGTTTTTGCGCTGTGTTTGTCAAGAAGGCTTCGCGCTCCCGCGTCGCCGCTTAGCATTCGCAATTCATTGAAGAAAGCAGATCCGAACGCGATGGGGTGACCCCGTACCGCATTAAAGTAGGGTGCTATGATCGAATCGGTTGTTACAGTGTTGGCGAGGAGTGAATAAGTCGACGGCAAGATGTACGGCATATCTGCTAAGCAGACAAGTGCTGCGGTCCAGTCAGTTATCGACTTGGCGCAATGTGCAAGGCTTGCACCCATGCCTGACACTGCGTCGTCGAATTCGCTGAATGAAATAGCGGTTTCCGGATTCTTGGCCTGTACGCGTTCGCCTATAGCGAGAAACTGTTCGCGGAGTTCAGGGCGGTAAACGACGGTTATCAACGGCAATGCAGCGCTCAGATTTGTCAGGGTCTGCTCTAGCAAGCTGACCTGCCGGTTGTCTGGAAATTTAGCGAGCAACTTACTCGCGCCGAAGCGCCGACTAAAGCCCGCAGCGAGGACTAAAGCGCCCACTCTTTTGCCCGAGTAGGTATGAGTCGACTTGATAGAATTTGGCTCTGTACGGTGGGCGGTGTTCACAAAAGTAAGCCTTGTTAACGTCTAAACACGATAAGTGAATTCTTCACCCACTCGAGAATAGCTGGCTTGTCTCAGTGCAGGGTTATACGGGGGTCCCGCGTTAGCTCCGCGTCCGAGGTTAACTCAACGACTAGGCTGCTTCGATACTCGGTCTTCTCAGCGCCTCCATTTTCGTTGGAATTGCACGGTGTCGTCGATCGATTAGTGTTCTGGTGCGCAGGGTTCTGTGCGCTACTACTAGAGCCGGGAGCAGTCCGATCTTCACTCGTGCTGCTGTTACCCATAGGCTGCGAGGACGATGGGGGCTTAATCGACGCGGCTACCTGTTCGCTTAGGTGCGCTCGTAGGCGGTTCACAACACTCGACATAACTTCGATGGTTTGACTGAGCTGGTCTAAGGTTACCAAGGTTCGCTGCGAATCTTCTGCCAGCGTTTTACCCTCTTGCTTTTTCTTGTCGCTCACGCGATAACCTCTATCGAAAATTGATTGTCCGCTATCGCGACTTAGCCTGCAGGAATGGCTAGGTCGCGCTTGCTACTGCGAAGTTGAGGGCTGTTCGTCGAGTTTGCAGTTCCACGAATCTGCCTGCGACGCGCAAACTAATCCCAAGTCAGCGCACCACCGGTCTGATATTCGATAACACGAGTCTCGAAGAAGTTCTTTTCTTTACGCAGATCCATAATCTCGGACATCCAAGGGAACGGATTTTCTGCGCCGACAAACTGCTCTGGTAGACCTATTTGCACTAATCGACGGTTGGCAATAAATTGCAAATACTCTTCCATCATTGAGGCGTTCATGCCCAACACGCCGCGAGGCATGGTGTCGCGCGCATACTCAATTTCAAGCTGAGTTGCCTCTAAAATCATCTGCGTCGCCGCTTGCTTTAGCTCGTCTGTCCACAAGTCCGGATTTTCGAACTTAATCTGATTGATCATATCGATGCCGAAGTTAAGGTGCATCGATTCATCACGCAGGATGTATTGGAACTGCTCAGATGTGCCGGTCATCTTGTTTCGGCGACCCATCGACAGGATCTGTGTGAAACCACAGTAGAAGAAGATACCTTCTAGGCAACAGTAGAACGCGATGAGGTTTTTTAGCAGTGCCTGGTCTTTTTCCTTAGTGCCCGTCGTGAAGTTGGGATCGCTTAGCTCGCGGGTATATTTCAGCCCCCATGAAGCTTTTTTCGCGACAGACGGTACTTCGTGATACATGTTAAAGATCTCACCCTCATCCATCGAAAGTGATTCAATACAATATTGATAGGCGTGTGTGTGGATGGCCTCTTCGAATGCTTGGCGCAAGATATACTGGCGGCATTCGGGGTTGGTTACCAAGCGATACACTGCCAACACGAGGTTGTTAGCAACAAGCGAATCTGCCGTTGAGAAGAATCCCAGGTTGCGTTTTACAATGAGACGCTCGTCTGGAGTTAGCCCGTTAGGGTTTTTCCACAGAGCGATATCAGCGTTCATATTCACTTCTTGTGGCATCCAATGATTAGCGCAGCCATCTAGGTATTTTTGCCATGCCCAATCGTATTTAAACGGTACGAGTTGGTTCAAGTCTGCTCGACAGTTGATCATCGCTTTATCGTCAACAGTGACCCGCGTCGCAGTTCCTTCTAGCTCTTCCAAGCCCTCTGCAATATTTAATGCTTCTAGCGCTTTCTGTGCTCGGAGCAGGGCATCTTCATCGGCGATGAATGCCTCGGGGTTGGGAGCGGTCTCGTCAGAGGCCGCAGTTGACGTTTCGGGCTGTTTGGTTGCTCCCATTAGTTCTGCTTCTACAATTGGCGCGGCGACTTTTGGTTTCGTCTCTGTTTCGAATTCGTCCCATGACAACATAATTATTTCCTCTATCAACTGCAGCGTGGCTGCAGGCCTTGTTTAGCTAATTTTTGAATCTCGTATTCGTTGGCTGGATTCTTATGGATACCCCAACCGGGAATACGTTTCATTGCGTTGTTTAGTTTTTATATCACTCGGTCAAATTTCCCTAATTTCACCACTAACCTATTGGTCTATCTTTTCATTAGGCTCTTTGAGGCTAGTGGTGCCTAAAATTATTGACATGCTTCACAATCCGGATCATCCAAGGAGCAGGCCTGCGGCACAGCTGCTGGCGCCGGTTGCGCAGAAACTTTGTTGAGACTCATGTCCGACACTGTGGATTTCTCTGTCGTAGTCGCAGCGAGCGCTCGCAGGTAGTACGTCGTTTTTAAACCACGCAACCATGCCATTTTGTAAGTGATGTCGAGCTTCTTGCCACTGGCACCCGCAACATACAGATTCAGCGACTGAGCCTGATCGATCCATTTTTGGCGTCGACTCGCGGCATCGACTAACCAGCGTGGCTCAATTTCGAAGGCAGTCGCATAGATGCGCTTGATTGATTCTGGAATTCTGTCAATTTTCTGAACGCTACCTTCATAATATTTAAGGTCGTTAACCATCACACTGTCCCAAAGGCCCAGGTTCTTGAGGTCTCTAACTAAGAATGGGTTCACAACTGTGAACTCGCCCGAAAGATTCGATTTAACATACAAATTTTGGTAGGTCGGTTCAATCGACTGCGATACACCACTGATATTTGCGATAGTTGCGGTGGGTGCGATAGCAAGAACATTCGAGTTACGCATGCCGTCTTTTTGTATCTTATTGCGCAGACTGTCCCAGTCGAGGCGTTGGTCCATATTGACATCAAGGAAGTCAACACCACGCGCTTCATAGAGAAGCTTGAGCGAGTCGATAGGCAGTATACCCTGATCCCATAGAGAGCCTTTATAGGACTGGTAGCTGCCTCGTTCCGTCGCTAGATCACTTGAGGCGCTCAAGGCGTAATAGCTTATTACCTCCATCGAAACATCGGCAAACTCAACGGCTTGCTCTGACGCATACGGAATTCTCTGGGCATAAAGCGCGTCTTGGAAACCCATGATTCCCATGCCGATAGGCCTATGCTTTAGATTTGAGTTCTCAGCCTGTGGCACCGAGTAGTAATTGATGTCGATTACGTTATCGAGCATACGTACAGCCGTCGTGATCGATTTCTTTAATTTCTCACGATTGAGGCCGTTCTCATCAACATGATTGACAAGGTTAATAGAGCCGAGATTACATACCGCAATCTCGTCTTTGTTGGTATTGAGTGTGATCTCTGTGCACAGGTTAGACGAATGTATTGCACCAATGTGTTGCTGAGGCGAACGGACATTACAGGCATCTTTGAAGGTAATCCACGGATGACCTGTTTCGAATAACATAGAGATCATCTTGCGCCAGAGGTCGCTCGCCTTCACCGTTTTATAGACGTCTATCTGGCCCGCTGCCGCCAAGCGCTCATATTCGACGTATTTTTCTTCGAACGCGAGACCGTGTAAGTCGTGCAGCTCGGGTACATTATTCGGAGAGAATAATGTCCATTCTTGATCATTGAACACGCGCTTCATGAAGAGGTCAGGAATCCAGTTTGCCGTATTCATGTCGTGCGCACGGCGCCTTTCGTCTCCGGTGTTTTTGCGAAGTTCTAAGAACTCCTCTATGTCGAGGTGCCAGGTCTCTAAGTAGGAACACACAGCGCCCTTGCGCTTTCCTCCTTGATTTACGGCAACGGCAGTGTCGTTGACGACTTTTAAGAAGGGGACAATGCCTTGAGATTTGCCGTTCGTGCCCTTGATGTGTGCACCGAGCGCGCGCACTGGGGTCCAATCGTTACCGAGACCGCCCGCCCATTTTGACAACATGGCGTTATCGCGAATCGCAGAATAAATCCCAAAGAGATCATCTGGTACCGTTGTTAAAAAGCACGAGGAGAGCTGCGGGCGCAGGGTGCCAGAGTTAAAGAGCTGTGGCGTCGAAACCATATAATCAAAGCTCGACAGCAAATTATAGAACTCAATCGCACGGTCTTCGCGATTCTCTTCATTGCTTGCGAGGCCCATTGCCACGCGCATAAAAAACACCTGCGGCAATTCGAAACGCGTACCGTTGCTGTGGATAAAGTAGCGGTCATAGAGCGTCTGCAGACCGAGATAGGTGAACTGCTGATCTCTGTCTGCCTGTAACGCGGCGCCTAGCTTGCCCAAGTCATAGTCGAGCAAATGGGGCGAGAGGAGTTCGAGTTCTACGCCTTTTTCTATGTATGGTTTTAGTGTAGCCGCATACCGATAGTGCATTTCCGATTGAGTGGCTGCTTCGGCTATGCCCAGAAAACCGAGTGCCTCTGCGCGGACGGTATCCATCAAAAGTCGGGCTGTCACATAGGAGTAATTTGGGTCTTTCTCAACCATCGTTCTCGCGCACATCACAAGCGAGGTGCGCACGTCGCTCATCTTCACACCCGGATAGAGGTTCTTGAGCGTCTCTTTATAGATCGCATCTGCCGAGACACCCTCAAGCCCTTCGCATGCTTCATCGATAACCACGCGGAGGCGGTGGGCATCGAGGGGACCTTGTTCGCCGTTGTCGAGTGTAATGCTAATCTGTGCCTCTTTATCGACCTGAACCTCGCGTTTTTGCTGCCGAAGGCGATCATGCTCTGCGCGGTAAATTACGTAGCTGCGAGCGACCTTATGTTCGCCGCTGCGCATCAATGCGAGCTCCACTTGGTCCTGAATATCCTCAATGTGGATGGTTCCGCCAGAGGGCATGCGTCGACTGAAGATATCTGTAATTTGGTGAACCAGCTGGGCTACGGATTCGTGGATGCGGGTCGAATCGGCAGCATTTCCGCCTTCGACCTCTAGGTAGGCCTTGGTAATCGCCACACTGATTTTAGAGGCGTCATAACCTACCACTGCGCCATTGCGTTTGATGACTCGCAGCTGGCCAGGTGCTGTCGATGCGGGGCTAGGTGCGTCTGTTGAGGGGGAAATCGCTGGCTTAGTGCTGGCGGTGGTCTGTGCATCTATCTGCATTATGCGCTCCGGTATTGTTCTATGCTTTTGGCTGCTTTGCGCAGCCTACTATTCTGTTTTCTAATCATTTTTCTGGTTTTTCTGGGCATTTTTCTATTTTTGCGTTGTGCTATGCCGAGAATTTATGCTGCTCGCTTACTGTGCTCTTTAGTGGAGATTTATCAAGTCCGCCTACTATATATAGTGTTTTTCCCCAAAGACTTTAGCTATTTCTTTAAAAATAATTAAAAGCTGCGAAAACTGTGCGTAACGCCCCCGCAAAGCACAAAAACGGTGCACGGATCACTATATATGGGTGAAGCCCGCCACGACGACACAAGATAGTGTTTTATATTCGCGAATGCAAGTGCAATAGATGTTTGCGCACTGTGCATAGGCTGTGGATAACTCGCCTTGGGATGCACAGTGCGCGGGAGGTTACTATCAGAAGCTATTTAGA
>JAFMKB010000080.1 GCA_017853205.1 Gammaproteobacteria bacterium | reverse complement strand
GTTTACTATGAAGGTGACGCCATTGAATTCGGCTTTAAAGATTATTGGGCCGGTAATGGAACGGCGCAAGATCTTTCACGTCTCGGCCTTGCAACCACACTCAGTAGTGACGCGACTATAAGCGAAGACTATCTAGTTTATGCAACGGGCGATGCGCGATCCGCAGAGCTTCAGTACAGAATAGGTGACGTGAAGGCAGCAGCGACAACCGCTGCAGAGCCGCCGTTGCTTTTTACTTTCACCGGGCCAAAAACCGTTGAAATACGCGACAAGACCACTGATACGCTTCTTGCAAAACGAACCTACGATTCAGCCAAGGACATAGTCTTTGGCGATGTTCGAATACGGCTCAGCGGCGCACCGGCAATTGGCGACAGTTTCACGCTGCAACCCAACACGGGCGGCCTTGGCGATAATAGCAACATCGTTGCGCTTGCCGCTGTGCAGAACATAAGACTCGAGGGGGGAGAGCTTCCGGTACAAACCTACATCACATTGGTAAATGGTATCGGTAATGTGAATTCGCTCTCCAAAATGTCGGCCGAGGCGTTAGAGGTGGTCTACGAAGATGCAGTGGCACTAGGCGATGCGGCAACCGGCGTTAGTCTCGATGACGAAGCGGCCAATCTCATCCGATTCCAGCAGTCATACCAAGCAGCGGCGCAGATTATTAAAGTATCGGGCGATCTTTTCGACGCGATCTTATCGGCCTCACGCTAGAAGAACACGAAATAAAATCAGTGCGATAATCCATCATTAGAGTCGCTAATAGGAACGAGAAGAGCAATGAAGATATCGACGAATCAATACTTCACTAGCTTGAATAAGCAGATGACTGCGCAGCAATCGAAGATTGCCGAATCGCAGGCACAGCTTGCGACAGGTAAGAAAGCCGTAACCCCTAGTAGCGACCTCGAAGCGACGACGTCGACGCTAAGATTGCAGTCGGTCATTTCTAAACAGAATGACTACGTAGCGAACCTTAATTCGCTCGAAGATCGCCTCGTAAATGAAGAGGGCGCTATCAGCGCGATGCAAGACATGGTTTACCGCATGCAAGAGCTCGCGATCGCCGCAAGGAGTAATACCTACTCAGCACAAGACGTAAGCTATATGGCGACCGAGGCCGAGGGCTACTTAATAGACATCAAAGCGCTAGCGAACAGTGTCGATATGAACGGACGCTACATTTTTGCGGGCACCGCAACAACGACTCAACCTTTTGTAACCCTTGATTCGGGTGAAACGGAATACCGCGGCAATCAAGCAGAAGTCGCACTCGAGGTAGACGGCGGCTATAAGCTAAATCTAAATACGTCGGGCTATAACCTGGCGGGCCGCTTCGACCGCGTTGCCGACGATGGGTCAACATCGAAAGTCGATATGTTTACGGTTATGACCGATTTCGTGAATGCCTTGAAGGCAAACGATCCGGATGCCATTGGCACAACCATGGACGAGCTCGATAGTGTATCCAACCATTTAGGCTCGCAGGTGGTTGATCTGGGTGTGCGTCAAAATCTCATCACGCAGAGAAAAGAGATAGCGGCAGACAAGCAGATCATCTACGAAAACCTGCTTTCAGAGGCGCAGGATATTGATTTCTCGAAGGCAATCACGCAGCTGTCCTCGGATATGCTCGCGCTTGAGGCTGCGCAAAGTACGTTTGCAAAAGTAACGCAGCTGTCGCTATTTAATTTTATCTAAACCAGTCGAGTGTTCGCGACGTGGGGCGCTAGGTTTTTTGACAGCATAGAAACAAAATAGATACCGAGCTGTAACATAGCTGTAATGCAGCGTTAAAGAGATGAATCATGGCAGAGACAACGACGACTCCAGCCGCCGGAACTTCGGGTACCGCGCTTGTACAAGCGATGCAAATGGGCTCCGGCGTCGATATTCAGGCGCTCGCTACCGCGCTTGCCCAGGCCGAAACTCAGCCCAAGATCGATTCGTATACGAGCAAGAAAGAAGCGAGCACCGTTAGCGTTTCAGGTTACGGACAGCTAAAAGGCGCCATCTCCCTCGTAAAGCTCGCCTTCGACAATCTTAAAGATGTCAGCGATGTCACGAACAAAACTGTTACTAATTCAAAACCGGCGACGCTAACCGCTAGCGTGTCTAATAGCACTAATCTACAAACGGGAAGCTACGATATCGTCGTTGACCAACTGGCGCAGGGCACGATTAGGGCAAGTAACGGATTTACGAGCAAGACACAGGTGCTAAACTCGTCGAGTGCTTTTTCTATTGATTTCACAATCGGAACGACATCGCCGGCGGTATCCTCGGTTAGTGTTACCACAGACACACCCGCAGGTATCGTTAGCGCGGTTAACGCGGCAGATATAGGCATTACCGCACGCCTGGTTAACCGCAGTGCGACCGGTAACGATTGGGTAGTTTTGTTCGAAGGGACAACAGGAATCGAAAACGCGTTCACGGCGACATCGACTCCAGATATTGGACTGGGTAATCCGGTCAATAATCTGCAAACAGCGCAGAACGCCAGCATCACAGTGAATGGACTCGAAGACATCGAGCGCGCCAGTAATACGCTGAGCGATGTTATTCCCGGTCTCAAGTTCAACATAACAGCGGTAGACAGCGACCCAGTTAGGCTATCGATCGCTGAAGATACGTCTATTCTGCGAGCCGCTATCGATGACTTGGTAGTGACTTACAACGCGTTTAGGCAAACTGCGACAGAGCTTACTAATAAGAATGCTGAGACAGGTGAAGCCGGCGCGCTCGCCAAAGATAAAACATTCGTCTCGATGCTGCAGAATCAGATCAAGGGTCTGTTAGACTTGGAGTCATCAACGGCGTCGGGTGGAATATCGACACTCCGCGACCTTGGATTAGGTGTCCAGCTTTCGGGTGACCTGAAAATAGACGAGGACACTTACGCCTCGGTGATCAGTAGCAACCTGAGTGACGTAGTAACTATGCTGACTGCGAATACAGACAACCAGTCGGATTTTGACGGCGGTAGCAAAGGACTTGCCTTGGATTCGAGCTTAGTTCTCAAAGGCATGTTAGACACCTCAGGCCCGATAAACAGCCGACAAGCCACGGCTGAGAGCAAGGTTGAAGACTACGAAGCGCAGCTCGCCGATCTTGAGAAGCGGTTGGCCGCAACACAGCAGCGCTACATTGCGCAGTTCGCCGCGATGGAGAGTTTGGTGCAGCGCAGCAAGAGCACCGGTGACTACCTCAAGGGGCAGTTCACGGCGATGGAAAACATGTATAAGAGCTAAGGCTGCCACTTCACGCTCGCGCTCGACAGACAAAGGAGCGGTTCGATAATGAGTTCCCGCAACACGCAAGACTGCGAAGTCTGCAAATATATCCGCTGGTATCTGATGATAGGGGTGCCGGTTATTGCGTTGATGTGGACGCAACCGGAGCTCACTTTCCTGCGCGGTATTCATGTGACAAATATGCTTGGGTGGCTTTTTTTTGCCGCTCTCGTCGCAGTTGTCGGCTGGAAGTACTACGATGAATTCGGACGAAAGTAGCTCAACGCGCGAGTCCGACTCGCCGCGTGCTAATTGCTATGGCTGCAGGCATTTTTTTATTACCTGGGATAAGGAATTTCCCTATGGTTGCCGAAAGATGGAGTTTCGATCTAAGCGACTGCCCAGTGACGACGTTATCGAGGCAGACGGCCAGCGCTGTCTGGCACGCGAAGACGCGCCGCGAGACAAGGCAGTTCGCGAGCAGAGTAGTGCGTCAAATGAGAGAGTAAACGCAACGACAAAATCGCGAAAAGGGAAGCCTCGCCTCGGCGGCGGCCTTAATCTCATTGTCTGAATTTTAGAAAACGAGAATTAATCGCGTTCGATTACCAGCATAAAAGGGTAAGGCGTGGATTTCGACTCGCGACAAGACGAGTTACCTTGATAGGTATAGACTGCGCAGGCAAGCAGTCCGCTGGTGCGACTCTCCTCCGAAGTCCAGTGATTTTCGACAACGGCCGAGGAGAAAGTACGAACATCGAGCGCGGGGTTGATACAGGCGTCTTCGTTTAGCGCTCGCATCTCGCTCACGCTCGGCAGCCGTATGTTTTGCCCTGACTTCTCAGAGGCTTCGGCGGCATAGGCGGCAGCCTCGTCGAAACTGAGGTAAAGCGGTTCGCCACGGCAATCACCAGCCGAGCTTAACGACATGCCAGCTGGGCATTTGAGCCACGTAGTGTTTGTTGGGTTGTGTAAGACCAGTCCGCGTCCCAGTTCGTTATAGCGTGAGACCCTAGAGGCGTTTTCTGTAAAGTAATCGTCACAGTAGGGAGATGTTTCGAACGGGTTGCAGCTCGATAGCAGGCCGGCAGCGATTAAGACGCAGGCAGTGCGCAACCTGACTGAATTGAGAGAAGTGTGTGACTGATGAGTTTTAGTTCCGTTCATGCAGCACCTTCGAAAAGTGATAGTAGTTAAACTCGACTCTGAGGCAAATTGTTACGGATTTAGAGTAACAAAGCGAGAGAAAGAGTCGATTGGTAAGTTTAAGAGTTGAATAGGCGTAATGCGCGCCGCAGGCGCTAGCGAATACAAGCGCTGTAATTGCAGTTTTGGAGATTGAAGATGGATATAGCAACGATACTCGGCCTGTTAGGCGCATTCGGACTCATCCTGAGTGCGATTGGGTTGGATCAGATCGGCGCCTTTATCGATATCCCCTCGGTGAATATCGTTTTCGCGGGCTCACTCGCGGTTACGCTGTTCCGCTCTTCGTTGGGCGAATTTCTCGGCGCGGTAAAGGTCGCTGGCAAAACATTTAAGAACAAACTCGAGAAGCCAGAGGAATTGATCACGCAGATGGTGGAGTTTGCCACGATTGCTCGCAAAGATGGCATGATCGCGCTCGAAGGTCAGGACATCAGCAATCCCTTCATGGCGAAGGCAGTGTCGATGTTGGTAGACGGTTCCGACGAGGACATGATCAAGAAAACCCTCGGCCGCGATATCGAAATAATGAAACTCAGACACAAAATGGGCGCCTCGTTCTTCGCCGCTTGGGGTGAGATTGCGCCCGCAATGGGTATGATCGGCACGCTCGTGGGCCTCGTGCTCATGCTTGGCAACATGTCGGATCCAAAATCGATCGGCCCTGCGATGGCGGTTGCGCTCCTTACAACGATGTACGGAGCGATTCTTGCTAACGTGATCTGTCTGCCTATCTCAATGAAACTCACTAATCAGTCAGACATCGAGGCTGCAAACTGCGAGTTGATCATCGAAGGGACGCTGTTCATTCAGTCTGGCGGCAATCCGCGCGTGCTCTCCGATCTACTGTCGTCGTTTGTCGCACCGAAGGCACGCGCAAAGCTTGCCGAAGCCAACGCCTAATCGAGAACTAAGGTTTTATGACCGAAGAAGCGTTAGACGCAAGTCAGATTACTGACGATGAGCCAGATGGCGCAGGCATCGAGGCGGCTATCGCTGCTGTCGAAGCCGCGACAGCAGGCGGCGGTGGCGACGAAGAAAAGCCCGAAGGCTGCCCCGAGTGTAAGAGCGGCGCGCCTGGCTGGATGGCGACCTTTGCCGACATGGCAACACTGCTTATGGCGTTTTTCGTTCTATTGCTTTCTTTTTCGGATACCGAACTCCCAAAATTTGAGCAAATCAACGGATCGCTACAGAACGCTTTTGGCGTTAAGAAAATCATTCCTAAAATTCAGATTCCCTCGGCGCGAAGTCTCGTGGTCGAAACGTTTACGCCTGCCGAAGCTGAGCGCACGTTAATCGATAATCCGCGTCAGCGCGCCGTCGACCCCGAGAAAGAAAATCTCATACGCAAGACACGCGATAATCCAGAGCAGTTCCAAGAAGAACTCGAAACCGTTAAAGCCGCACTCGCCGAGCAGATCGAAAGAGGCGAGGTTGAGGTGTCTGCCGAGGGTCAAAAAATTGTCGTCAGCGTGACGTCTGCGCAAGGCGGCGGTGCCGAATTTGGCGCCGGCGAATCACGCGATGGCATTGCAAGCCAAACGATTATCGACGTCGCCGCGATCGTTGCCGATGTGCAAACACAGGTGAGTAGCGAGGTGGGCATTGCTATTAGTGCGAGCGATATCGCCGATGCGGGTGCCGGTGGCGCTGACTCTACAGAGAGTGCGAACGCCGATGGTGACAGCTCAAACCGTCTCGAGGAAATCCGCGCTGACCTCAACAGTGAGATTGCGCGCGGACTGCTAGAGGTGGAGCGCGAGGGCGACATGATTGTGATTCGGCTAGCGAGCCAAGGCTCCTTCGAGTCGGGCAGTGCGCTCTTGCAAACGGGCTTTCGTAACACACTCGCTCAGGTAAGCGAGAGTATCGGTATTGGCGTCAGCATGGTCAGAGTCGAGGGTCACACCGATAACGTGCCGATAGCATTTAGCGAGACCTTTAATTCGAACTGGGACCTGTCGGCCGCGCGCGCCGCGTCGGTTGCTGCCTATCTCAGTGTCGAGACAGGGCTTAGTTCGGACCGGTTAGAGGTCGTTGGTTTTGCGGACACGGTGCCAATAGATGATAACGCCACCGCGGCTGGGCGTTCGCGTAACCGGCGCATCGAAATAAAAATTCCTAACAGCTAATTATTAATTAGAGAGAAGAGCGTTGAGCGAAGCAGCAACTGACGAATCGGTAGAAGACTTACCGATTATAGAACAGCCACCACAGGATCCTCCCAAGCCGGAGGACTGTCCTCCGTGCAAGAGTGGTTCGCCTGCGTGGATGGCGACGTTTGCCGACATGGCGACTCTGCTGATGGCGTTCTTCGTTCTCATCCTGTCGTTCGCGCACGTGAACGTGCCAAAGTACAAAGAAGTCAGTGGCTCGATGAAATCCAAGTTTGGCGTACAGGCAATGATTCCTGTCATCGAGTCGCCCACCGCGAGAAGCATAATCGCGCAGCAGTATCGCTCGGCGGTGACCGAACCCACGGCGATGAATACGATTGAAGAACAGAAGACTGACGACGAGCCGTTAGACGAAGAACTGAGGCGCGATGTGGGCGCAGGCCAGTCTGCGACTAATGCGACGCTTGCTGAGGTGCAGGCCGAGTTCTCGCGAGAGATTGCCGAGGGCAAGGTGACGGTGACGGTTGAAAACGGTGCAGTTACCGTGCGCGTTCAAGACAGGCTTCAGTCGCAGGGCGCACCGGGGCAATTAGACCAGGAGCTTGTTGAGGTGCTGGCCAAAGTTGCGTCGGTACAGACTCAAGTCGACGGCTTGGTGCGCGTTTCAGGCTCAGCGTTTCAAGCAGCCGATGCAATAAGCAATGGAGCGAGCACAAGTGGCGGCCGCAGCGCCGACCAAGACAAAGAAGACCGGATCGAAGATCAGTTCCGCCAAATTCGCGCCAATCTTTCTTCTGAGATCAATCAGGGCCTGGCAGAGGTTGAGCGCGACGGTGACTCGATAATTATCAGGCTTGCAGAACAGGGCAGCTTCTCGAGTGGTCTCGCACTGTTGCAAGCGAGCTTTATGGATTTGCTCGACAACGTGGGCGCGTCGCTGACTGGCGCGACGGGGCTAATTCAAATTGAAGGGCACACCGACAACGTGCCGATGGGATTTGGTAGCCGCTATCGTGACAACTGGGATTTGTCTTCGGCGCG
>JAFMKB010000079.1 GCA_017853205.1 Gammaproteobacteria bacterium | reverse complement strand
GGGACTGACATCGCTAAGGTCACGATCGACGAGCGGCTTTCGGACATAGAATGCAAAAAGAACGCCTACGCTGAGGGTAAGCATTTTGTACCAGAATACCGGCAGATAGTAGACTTTAACGGCGACCCCACAAACCATAAAAACACCGGTACAAACAACCACGGCCAGCGCCCATTTGAATACCTGATGCGAACCATCGATCACATCGCGCAGCGGCAGAGACGAATACAAGCCTAAAAGACGGCCATCGCTAAATAAGACTGCGCCGCCTAGCACCCCGAGGGAGACCAAGTGACCGGCTTGGATAGTCGCGAAAGCACCACCCCAAGTTTTGCCCACGTAACCAAACCATGTCGTCTCCATCCATTCAAAGAATGGTAGTAACGCCGTCCAGACCTCAGATCGCATACCTGAGAATGAAAAAGCGAGCAGAAGCGCTAGCAAACCTGTCGCAATAGCAGCGCGCGGATAGGGACCAATAGGCGTCTGTCGAGTTGTTGCTGAATTCATTGTTCACTCCCTGCATGTATACTCACCCCGCCTCAGCGAGGAAATGCATTATTCAGAATCTTGTTTGACCATCGATGCACCCTGCAAGCGCGCGTACCAGGTCGGGCTGGGGGTATTCACAATCGTACCAATCGTAGGCGATAAAGCGGCCGCACAGAACGATCACCGTCCAAAAACCCAGTGATATTAACGCGCCTTTACGCAGCTCAGAGGGCGCTCGAGGCGCATTCTCCCAAGTACTCATGGACTGTGTCATACGCCGATGAAACAGGTACGCATTAACCGCGCAGACGACAAGAAGCACCATCTTTATTCTAAACCAGAGACTTTGGGAACTGCGCACTGGGACGGCATAGAACAGCAAGATACCTGTGATAAACATGACAACAAAACCGACGAGCATAGGCGTATTCAAGCGCTCGGCAAGACGAGTAGCGGAGACATTGGGCAATGCCCAGCCCAGCATCCTCATGTCTATTAGGAAAAGAATCCCGAGGCTCAGCATCAACGTGAGGACGTGTGTGGCTTCAATCCAATTATAAAGGTAATAAGACTCGTGGATCGCAGTGCTCCACGCGGTATCGTCGAGCCAAACGGAAATGTCGAAGATGAGTTGATTCACTGAATATTTTCCTCTTAATTCGCGAACGGAAACGCTCGACTCTGAGTACTTTTAAAGCATGGCGCAAGAATAACTCAGCGTTAGTGCTGTGGCTATACACTCATCACACAGCGTCTTTTTGTAAAGGCTACTCGAGAGCGCCTAAGTGGTCACTGATTTAAATCAGTAATATCGCAAGGTGATTACCCAAGCTAACCGAGTGCTTGTTTACGGAACTCGGAGGGCGTCATCCCTTTAAGTTCACGGAATGCATTATTAAAGGGAGTAATTGATTGATAACCTACTGATAGAGCGACTGTTAACACAGGAAGATTGGCCTTTTTCGCATCAGACAGTATTTCACATGCCTCGGCCACCCGATAAACGTGGAGCATAGCATTGAAATTCCGAAAACCTAGCTCCTGGTGTATGAACGCCCTCAGTTTATATTCAGGCAGACCAAGTTTGGTGGCGAGTACGGCAATGGTCAGTCCGGCTTCTCGATAAAGAAATCCCTCTCTGAATGCCACGTTAAACCCATCTATATCGAATGGCGCATTCGTCGATTCTGTAGGCGCTGATTCGCGCTCCGTCACTTTTCGTATAGCTTGTGAAAGCGAGACGTAGTCAAATTTCATTGAGACGAGCAGCATACCTAGTGCGAGCGCGGCAATCGAATAGACGGTAATAGCCTGAACTCCCACGAAGGCTTGGGCTCCATCATCGAAGACAAAGTTTTCAAGAAAAAGTACGAAGAATATGAGGGCTCCCTGAACCCCAATCACGAACCATCTAAATACGCGACGGTCTTCAACTAGATCGGCGCTCCAGCCAGAGAGTGTCCAGTAAATTGCAAGCCCAACGAAACCAAGCTGCATTAGGTCGAGGACAAAAGCAATACCGTTGAATAAGCTACCGCCTTGTCCTTCTGTCCTCAAAGAGATAATCATTAGCGCGAGTTCGGCGAACACCTGTAAGAGGAAAGCAGCGGCGAGCGCGCGGGGAAATCGATGCGCCTCTTGAAAAATCAAGAAGCAATAAAGCATGAAAAGGCCTGAGATGCTGCTGCTTGTAACGCCCACGAGCGGTTGCCAGCGGCCGAAATCCAGCTGGTAGTGCACCGCTATGTTCGGCCCTGTCATACCACTCATAAGGTAGAGCACAACACAAAGAGCAATAAGGCCAAAAACACGTGCGCTGGCAGCGTGGAGGTCAGCTTTCAGATAGCCGACTGCGAGTAGCAACACGCTTAAAATAGCGACTATCTGGGCAGTAAACAAAAGCATCTAGTGTAGAATCCTTAGGTTAATTTAACGCGCAGCGAGACACTAACCGAACATAGCCGAATCGACCTCATCCAATCTATCGATGGTTTCGTTTCAAGCCACCGCAAATAAACGCACTGGTCCAAGACTACCACTGCGCCTTGCGATAGACGAGAGTTCTCAGTAAAGGCATTTTTAATTGCGGGATGATTTGATGACTGCCGCGGCTTATAATGGCGGACTTTGTCTCTTATTTATTCTTAGGCGCTAAACCTATTCGCCTAAGCTTGTGAACTTACGGAAAAAGTATGCGCTCCACAATTCGAAGCAATGAAGATCGTCGTAACTCTCACCATGCTGCGCCAGCCTGCACACCGAAACTCTTCGCTGTAGTGATAGCTTGCCTGACTGTTTTTGCGCTTTCTTCGCACGCCGCGGACTCCCCTGCGTGGCGGTTAGATGATAGCCTCAATCTACCCGAAGGCTTCTCTGTCTCTGGCGCATTCCGCAGCCGCTTCGAGAATGCCCACAACACTGTTCGGAGCGGAACTCCTAATGATCAAGTGTTGACACTCCGCACACGGATCGACGCGAAATACGTCAATAACGGTCGCGTGTGGCAAGTCGAGGTAATGGATGCGAGACAGAAATTCGCCGATGCCGACGGCATCTTGGGCACCGGAGATGTCAACGCGTTCGACATTCAACAAGCAAGCGTCAAGCTCGAATTAGGATCGGAGGCCACCACACTCAAGCTGGGCCGCTTTACGACGGATTACGGCAGCAGGCGCCTTGTAGCACGACCAATCTACCGCAATACTTTCAATGCCTTTGATGGCTTCGAATTTAAGCATACCGCTCCCAGCGGCAACCAAGTTTCAGTGTTTGCGACACAGCCCGTCCAACGCTTGCCCGCAGATAAGGCCTCGGTGCTCGAGAATGATTTTGAATGGGATAAATCGAGCAACAATCGCCGCTTCTATGGCGTTTTTACCACACAGCCAGCGCCGTTAGCAGGCAAAACCGGCGGCTATTTCGACAGGCTTAGAACCGAGGTTTACTACTTCTCACTCCGCGAGAACAGTGAAACGGTGCTCGACTCCACTATAGAAACGCTGGGCGCGCGTGCAGAGGTTCGTGCACAGCCTGGTCAGTTTGATTTTGAAATTGAAGGCGTGTTGCAAAGAGGAGACAACACAAGGCTAACCGCAGAAGGTAGCGTCAGCCACGGCGATCACCGTGCCGAATACGCGTTCTTCGAGCTTGGCTACAGCTTCGATGTTCCATCTCGGTTAAGGGTCTTGTTTGAATTCGACTACGGCAGCGGCAACGATTTGGGGACGCCACAGCGACAAGAGCGCTTCAATCAACTCTTCGGTGTAACCGCATTCGCCTATGGGCCTACCGGCTTCTATGGGGTGTTTAACGCGAGCAATATTATCACCCCAGGGCTTAGAACGAGTTTTAACCCTGTTCCAACGCTCAATTTGATGGCGTCCTATCGCCACTTCTGGCTTGCAGACAACCGCGATTCGTTGGGACGGACAAAACGGAGCGACCCAAGTGGAGCTACTGACAGCTACATGGGCCAGCATCTGGATTTAAGAGCGCGATGGGACGTGTCGCCCCTCAACGTGCGCATCGAGGTAGGAGCCGTGATTTATAAGCCAAAAGGCTTTCAGGAGAGGAATTCAATATTTACCTATGGTGGCGCCGAACTCACATTCTAAATCACCAGCATGCCCCTTGCCTTAATCAAAATTCGTCGAAGGCATGGTCTCTAGCACCTCAAAAGTCAGACCCGCGTGAGCTTGCAGCCGCTCATAGAAACGCTCATTGAAAACAGTTGCCGTGGTCCAGAAGCCCCCGCCAACAGACTGTTGATCAACATCTCGGCGAAGGCTGATTCCTGCCTGCGCGAGCATTTTGGCCGTTGACCCGTAGCCCGGATCGCGGTCCCCTGTCACGCGGGTGACCAGCCTATCTCCCGACTCGGTGGTACCGATAAAATGCAGATCGAACATCCCATTACGCTGCTGCTCTGGTGTAGGACCTTCCCCCGGCTTGGGTAAAAAGAATCGTTGCGCTAACGCCCGAATGGGCGCAATCGCCATTGCTATCATTCCCCACTTCATTCCAAACGCAAGCTTCTTCGCTGCCTTATGACCCTTTTCACCATCACCTAAAAGCATAGCTTCATCGTAAAGGAAATTTTTGCTGTAGTGGTTCGGCCAAAGGGCATTCGAGCGCAACACAATTCTTGTATTGATAGAGGCCATAATGAACGGCCCCGCCCACGACTTCATATCCTCGTCGTATTCAACGCCGACGTTCGGTTGTCGCTGTGTAAATTCATGTCCTTGTGGGCAGAGGGAATAGCTGTCTCTGAGCTCTTTTTGCAGAGCAGGGTCTTTGGCCGCCTCGCGGTATACATTGAGACCGCTCGCAACTGTGCCGCCTGACGCCCCTCCTTTCATCTTAACGACGCGCATCTTTACCCTATCGCAGTAGCTGCCAAACTGAGCATGAGCGGTCTCCTGAAGATGCCTTACCCCTAAATCAGAGGGAATCGAGTCGAAGCCACAGCTGTGCACGATGCGAGCACCCGATTCCTGGGCAAGGCCCTCGTAGCGATCTAGCATACGTCTAATCCACTGCGGTTCACCCGTCAGATCACAGTAGTCAACACCGCCACGGACACAGGCTTCGACTAACAGTTCGCCGTACAGAGCATACGGCCCCACCGTCGAGATGACTAATTCACAGCGATCGCAAAGCTGCGCCAAGGATTCAGCGTCTGCAGAGTCCGCCACGATAAGGGGGACCGCTTTTGCGTTCTCACCAAGTTCTGTCCTGAGCTCACTAAGTTTGGCACTCGAACGCGCCGCCATTGCCCAGCGCAAATTCGGCTCTCGGTATTCGTTACACAAGTAATTACAGAGGATTTTTCCGACAAAACTTGTCGCACCAAAGACAACTATCTCAAATTCTTTCGTGCTGACGCTCATGCAGAAACTTCCATTGATCGGAGGGGCATCTTCGCGTCTCGGGCGTGGCGATAGCTCATCCAGATTAAAAATTGCAAACCAAACAGCAAGGCTGCGGCGAGCAGATGCGTAGGCTGCACAAGCGCAGGCATTCCGAGATGCCCAAGTGTCGCTCCCGAAATAACAGAGAGCAGGATGACTGCAATCATAGCAAGGGTCATCTTAGTAAGAGCATGGCCAAGTCCAAGTGAGGTGATGAGAAGCTTCGCGAGCCAGAGGTTGCTAAACAGAACAATTGCCGAAAAGCTTCTGTGAACGTAGAAGAACCAAGGCATCGCATCTATCCAACTCGAGCGCATCTGCTCTCCCTGAAGTTTACTGATGAGATCTGTCATCTCGCGCACTTGCGTCCCCATCGCAACCTGCAAAATCGTCATGCCAAGAACAATATAAAGCCACTTGGGGAAACGTCGATCGATTGTCGTCACCGGTTGCGATGCCATGATGCCTCGCCGCGCCTGAGCGACTGCGTAAAGCAGCACGGCGACGATTGCGAGTGCCACCAGCATATGAAGCGTAATCAATCCCGGCATCAGATTAGAGCCGACCACCCTGCTCCCGAGCCAACCCTGAAAGCCGACCATAAGAAACGCGCTTATTGAGGCTTTTGCAATGGCAGGGTCGTGTGCCCGCGTGCGCCAAGAGAAGAGCGCGGTGGCCAAAATCATAAAGCCGATAGAGACGCCCAACAGTCGGTTCAAATACTCAGTCCAGGTTTTGACTACGTTGAACCGTGTTTCCGCATAGCCTCTAGCGGCATATATTTCCTGATAGTTTGCCGGAAGCTGAGCTTCACTCGTGGGAGGAACCCATTGCCCGAAACAGGTAGGCCAATCGGGGCAACCCATACCAGAGCCCGACGCACGCACGCTTGCCCCAACTAGAATCAGGACGTATACCGCGACGATTGTGATCCACGCCATACGTCGAAAGAGCACGAGGCTTCGATCGTCACTACTTGAATGGCTAGCGGGGTTTAGAGTCATAGTGGTCATGGGGAGATCTCGCAGCTGTCTTCCATTCTGATGGGGTTTGCATCGAGCGCAGATTCATGTGCGAACTTGCACGCAACAATCTCTCTCGAGTTTATTTTTGCTCAGACCGCAGTCTGTCGAGCAGCGCCTTGGAGGCATAGGCATCCATTCTGAGATGCTGATGCTCTTGATACGCCCTAATAGCGCTTCTAGTTTGTCGCCCCACTCGCCCATCGGGTTCACCAGAGTCGAAGCCTGCGCGATTGAGCAACTCCTGCAACTCCTTCACATCCGCCAAGCTCATCGCCTGCTCATTCAAGGGCATCCGCTGAATCGGGCCGCTTCCTGTAAAGCGATCGGCGAGATGACCTATCGTCAGCGCATAAAAAGTGGAAGGATTGTAGGCAAGGGTCGCGCGGTAGTTATTGTAGGCAAGAAAAGCCGGACCATCGGCACCCGCGGGGAGGATCACCGAAGCATCCATTTCCGCAACAGGCAAGTCCGCACCGGTTACCTGCCGCACGCCAAGTATTCGCCACGCCTCTAAAGAACGTCGCTCGGCAACGCCGGTTAGAGAAAAATCGAAGTCTGGGGGCAACAACACTTCCCTTCCCCATCGCTCATCTCCACGCCAGCCGGATTGGCTTAAGAAGTTGGCTGCCGAATGAAAAATGTCGGGCAAGCTGTTCCAGATGTCGATTCGACCGTCGCCGTCGCCGTCAACCCCGTAGCTAAAGAAGACACTGGGCATGAACTGCAGCTGCCCCATCGCGCCAGCCCAAGAACCCGTCATGCGCTCAGCGCTGATGTGTCCAGCATCCAGGATTCGTAGCGCTGTAATAAGCTGATCCCTAAAGAATTGAGCTCGCCGCGGGTCATACGCAAGCGTGGCAAGCGCCTGCAGAACGGAAAATCCCCCGGTTGCACTTCCGAAGTTGCTTTCGATTGCCCAAAATGCAGCTAAGTAATGCGGCTGAACGTTGTATTTTGCTTGAACTTCGGCAAGTAGCTCAGAATGTTCATCGAGCAGCGCCTGACCACGTTCGACCTGACGAGCCGTTACGCGGAGATTGAGATAGCGAGTGAATGTCTGAACGAATTCTGGCTGGCTATTATCGTATTCGAGCACCTTGGCTAGTGGCGCCTCAAGGGTGTCCAGCGCTTCAAGCGTTTCTGCGCGAATCCCCAAACCCAATGCCTCGACTCGCAATCCCTCAACCCACTCATCGAATGAAAGCGAC
>JAFMKB010000028.1 GCA_017853205.1 Gammaproteobacteria bacterium | reverse complement strand
TCGATTCTCTACCTACAGCACTTGGTGGATTCGTCAAACTATTGAGCGAGGGTTGATGAACCAGGCAAGAACAGTCAGATTGCCTGTCCACATTGTTAAAGAGATGCGCGCGATGATGCGAGTTAAGCGCGAAAACTTAACCAGTGAGGGTATGCCGATAAAAAGTGAGGAACTGGCGCAGCTGACGAATAAAACACGTGAGGAAGTTGAGCATCTCACTCAGCTCAACGAGTCTACTTATTCTGCGGATGCGCCGCTTGCCGCAGGGTCGCTCGATTATTTTGTTGATAGCTTGCGCGGAAGCTCCGAAAGAGAACCAGATCGAATGCTTCATCTTGCTATGCGCAAAGACGCTCTAGTTCGTTGGCTGCGCTGCCTTACGCCGAGGCAGTATGAAATTATAGTTAGACGCTTTGGTTTAGACGGGCGCGATGAGGAAACTCTAGATAAGATAGGCGAGGCTTTAGGTATCACGCGAGAGCGGGTTCGACAAATCCAGATAGATAGCCTGCGTATTCTCAAAGGGATCATTCTTGCTGAAGGCTTGCTCGCCGAACATTTAGACTAAATGCAATGCTTGAAGCAAGTGTGTTGCTGCACTATCCTGCAGCGCTTAAGGTGAACGGCTATCGTTCACAAGCCCAAAAGGCGGGAGATATTTCGGTGCTGAATAATATTGGCGAGGGGTCGTTGAAGGGCAAGATTGTTATCGACCTAACACGAGTGCTTGGAGGTCCATACTGCACCCAGATTCTCGGAGATCACGGGGCAGAGGTGATAAAGATTGAACCTCCTCGCGGTGATGAGACGAGAGACTGGGGCCCTCCTTTTTTTGACGGCGACGCACCTTACTATCTCGCTGTAAATCGCAATAAGCGCGCTATGGCACTCGATCTTTCGAGCAAGCAGGGGCAAGAAGTGCTGCTGCGGTTATTGGAAACCGCCGACATTTTGGTTGAAAACTACAAGCCAGGGACCATGGAGGGGTGGGGGCTTGGATTTGAGGAGGTGTTAAAACAGCGATTCCCCAGACTTATTCATTGCCGAGTCAGCGGCTTCGGTGCCGACGGACCCTGGGGTGGTTTTCCCGGATATGATGCGATCGTGCAAGCGATGGCCGGATGGTTTAGCGTTAATGGTGAGCGCGGCAGTGCGCCGGTTAGGCTTGGATTGGCGATGGTCGACATGGGGACAGGACTGTATTGCGCAGTGGCAATACTCTTGGCCTTGGCTGAGCGTGAGAAATCGGGTTTGGGGCAATATCTCGACATGACGCTCTATGACTGCGCCGTGTCTTTCATGCATCCTCATATACCGAATTATCTCTATTCGGGTGAGATACCTGGTCCCACGGGTAACGCGCATCCCAACATAAGCCCTTACGATACTTTTCGCACTAAGACCGTCGACATTTTTATCGGTGCGGGAAACAATCGCGCGTTCGCAAAGCTTTGTAGCGAAATAGCAAGGCAGGACTTGCTCTCGGACCCGCGCTTTACGAGCAATAGCGAAAGAGTCGAGAACCGTGCTGAATTAAAAGTCGAGCTTGAATCAACTTTAATGAGAATCGATGGTGCCGAGCTTGCTGAAACGTTGGCGCGAGCGGGTTTAGCCTCTGGGCCGATTCATAATACCGCGCAAGTGGTAGCGCATCCTCACACGACACATCGACAGATGATTGTAGAGAAAGAGTGGTACAAGGCGCTGGGTTCGCCTATTAAGCTCAGTCGAACGCCGGCTTCCCTGCGCGCTCTCCCGCCTAAATTCAGTGAACATAGCCGCGAGGTGTTGATCGAGTTTGGCTTCGAAGAGGGTGAAGTCGATGCCCTGATTGCGAGTGGCGTGGTCCCCACGTCGAGGCATAATTAGGGCCAAGGTGGTGAAAGCGGCGCTGGATCGTGCTTGCTGAGCCAAAGCTTTCACCGTCGCTTTCGCAGTCGGTTTCATCGCTGCTGTCATAGGCGTTCTGTGCTAGTTGCGGTGTCGTTTTTCTTCTCTTCAAACGTTTGTCGTTATTCAAGTAGGGCCTTTTTTCAACGGCCCTCATAACCAGTCTGTTGCTCTGCAGGCAAGTACCTCAGGATTGTGTTTACGAGGTTAATTTTTGTGTTGTCTTTTAGTGTTATACTTTGATATAACACTAAAACAATGGCTTTAATGCGAAGGAACCCTAGTGTCTGGGAAATGGAAGCAGGGTGAGCCTATCTATCTGCAGCTAAGAGATAGGCTACGAGACCTAATATTGCAGGGTGTGTATCAAGAAGGGGCTGCCGTCCCGTCGGTACGCCAACTGTCGGCCGACCTTAGAATTAACCCGATAACCGTCTCCAAATCTCTGCAACTCCTCGTCGATGAAGGTTGGATAGAGAAGCGTCGAGGTTTGGGTATGTTCGTCTGCGTCGATGCGCAGAAAGCCTTGGCAGTCAGCCAGCGTCGGCATTTTCTCGAACGAGAATGGCCCGAAATTTTATCGAAGCTAGCGCTACTGGGATTGCGTATAGACGAATTACCAACGCAGCTGCCAACTCAGCGACGAGAGAGAAAAGAAGGGGAAAACTAACAATGGAAGAATTGACAGGAGATGGCCTAACGCTTGGCGATCGAGGTTCCCCCGAGAGTGCAATTCGCGCTCGCCAACTGCGGAAGTCCTATGGCAAGTTTGTTGCTCTCGACGGTATTGATCTTGATATCCCTAAGGGTGCGATTTGTGGATTGATAGGACCGAACGGCGCCGGTAAAACGACGGTGCTGAAGTCTTTGGTTGGTCTGTGCGATGCCGGGGGAGATCTCGCTGTGATTGGCCATGATCCCCGCCTAGCGCGAGAGGCGCTCATGCAGGACGCCTGCTTCATAGCCGATGTCGGCGTCCTTCCCAAGAGTTTGCGCGTTATTGACGTGCTTGATTACGTTGATGATGTTCATCCAAAATTTGATAGGGAGAAGGCGTTACGGTTTCTATCGACTACAGATATTGATTTAAGGAAACGTGTTAAGGCGCTCTCTAAAGGCATGGTGACGCAATTACATCTCGCGCTAGTCATGGCGATTGACGTCGAGTTACTCATATTGGATGAGCCGACATTAGGTCTCGATATTATCTACCGGCAGGAGTTTTACGATCGCCTTCTCACTCAGTTTTATGATGGCAGGCAAACGATTGTTATCAGCACGCATCAGGTCGAGGAGATCGAATCGCTTCTGTCACATCTAATCTTTATCTCTCGTGGCAAAATTGTATTTAGCACCGAGATGGAAGCGCTGCAGCGACGATTCGTCGAAGTAGCGGTTACCCCCGAAAATTTTTCATTAGCGGACGAATTAAAGCCCATTCATACCAGATCAACGCTCGGCGGCAAAGACTATCTGTTCGAAACCGATGACGACGAACAAGCTACGCCGGATAGAAGGCAATTTGAGCGCCTGGGACGAGTGAGCACGCCGAGCGTTGCCGATGTCTTTTTAGCGAAACTAGGAGGGGTTCATGAGTGATTCGTCAATAGTAACCCTGGCGGCGCGAAGGTGGCGGGGGCTTTTAATGCGGGAGATACGTGAAAACAGGAGCCTAATGCTCTATGCGCCCTGTTTGCTAGTTTTAGTCGCTATTCTGCTTGGGTTAAGGTTATTCACTTTGTTTTCATTAGAGCGACAAACAGCAGCGATGGATCTACTTTTTAACAGGTTTGAGGGCATTAATGCGCTCGAACTTGCTCCGCTGCTTACTTCTGCAGGCGCATTAAATTTGGTTTTCATCGTCGGAATAGCACTAAGTTATCTTGCCACGAGCCTTTACTCGGATCGTAGAGAGTTGAGTTATTTTTTTTGGCAATCGATGCCTATTTCCGATCGCGCGACGGTAATGTCCAAGGTGGCTACCTCAGTGCTGGTAATCCCCGCCATTTACCTCGCGATACTGACTTTGGGCAGCATGATTCTGTTCATAAGCGCGGCGGTGTACAGTTTTTCCTTGGGTGTTGAGTTGAACGGGCTTGTCGAGTTGGTTTCAACAATGAGTATTGCCCTTGGTTTCATTGGACTCTCGGCGGTAACCGCCATGCTGTGGTTACTTCCAGCGGTTGGCTGGATATTGTTGTTTTCGGCCTATGCCACGCGTGTTCCGTTGCTCTGGGCTATCGGCGGGCTCGTTGCCTTAAGTCTCCTTGAAGAGGTCGTACTGAGCAGCAATACGATAGACACGTGGATAGCCAGCCGTTCAAGCCCCTGGCAATATCTCGTCTTCAGTATCGATGATCTGGGAGCGCGGCTATTTTCTTACGATATGTTGTTTGGTGCTTTGCTCGGTGGAATTTTGATATCAGGCGCGATTTTGATGCGCCGGTTTGCCGATTAATAGTCTTGCGGCTATAGACCAAGAATTGTAACACCGGAGGAATTATGGGCAGGCAAAATAAAAGTGGGCACCGCGTTACCTTCATGCAGCGCACGCTGCGAAATACGCTTTTGTATAATAAGCACACACTATTTATCGCGACTGTTACCGCCGTGCTCGTTATTATCGCGGTTGAGGGCAGACTGACGAGTCGAGAGGCGAGCTCTCAAGAGTTTGAGAACCCGTTCTTTGATATTCAGGTTTCGCCGCAAGTTCGGGCTGACATTCGATAGGGCTCTCGGTAGAAACTTAGAGATTGCTCGTCAGCGAGTTCCGAGAAGACGTTTAACTGGGCTCTCAATTAAGCTCTTAACAGCCCCTCAGACAGTCCCTCCGCCAGGCATTTAATCAGATCTCTGAACAGGTTGTTAGGCTAGTGCAGGTGAAGTAGACTCTAAGCATTACCTCGTCGCTGCGCAGCTCCTGCTCGGTGAAGGTTCGACACATTGCACCTCCGTTAGTCTCCCCTGTAGCGACGGTAGTTTTCCGGCTTTACCGATAGGTTGGTCGGAGTCGTAGCCGTCGGCCAAGCGGTATCATCTTGCTAATCTCTCGTCCTACGAGGCGATTTATCGGAGCTTTTATGACGCAAAATACCCAAGTGTTACTTGCAAAACGCCCGCTCGGCGAACCAACCGACGACTGTTTCAACTACGTTACCGCGCAGACGCCTGCTTTGGAAGATAATCAGATTTTGATTAAAGTTGTCTGGCTTTCACTCGATCCCTACATGCGGGGTCGCATGAATGACATGAAGTCCTATGTGGCGTCATTAGAAATCGGTGATGTGATGACCGGAGAGTCGACTGGTATTGTGGTCGAGTCTAAATCTGCGAAATATAAGGTAGGGGACAGGGTCGCGGCGCATATGGGTTGGCAAACTTATATTGTCGCCGACGCCGATGATCCGCGCTTAATGGCAGTTAATCTTGATAACGGCACACTCTCGGCGCATCTTGGTGTGGTCGGCATGCCGGGGCGAACGGCGTATTTCGGCCTTAGTGACGTTGGCAAGCCCGTAGCCGGGGAGACGCTGGTCGTTGCCGCTGCGTCGGGTGCTGTCGGATCTGTCGTCGGGCAGATTGCTAAACTCAAAGGCTTGCGAGCCGTCGGCATTGCCGGTGGTCCGGATAAATGCCGTTATGTAAAAGAAGAGTTGGGTTTCGACGATTGCATTGACTACAAAGCAGGGAATCTCGCTGAGGAACTCGCCCGTGCTTGTCCAGACGGTATTGATATCTATTTCGAGAATGTTGGCGGCGAAGTTACCCGAGCTGTTGCTCCTCTCCTCAACTCAGGTGCTCGCGTTCCAATCTGCGGTTATGTATCGAACTACAACGACGAAGACATGGCTAACGCTGTCACCCCTTTTCATATCTTGAAGGAACTGGATGAAGTCCCCGAACATCGTTTCTTTGTGGTGACCGAATGGCATGAGAAGTGGGTAGAGGCAACTAAACAATTAGGCGCATGGGTCAAAGAAGGCAAAATCAAATACCGCGAATCCATCGGAGAGGGGATTGAGAATGCACCTGAGCTGTTTCGAGGCATGCTGAAAGGACGAAATTTTGGCAAGCAGCTGGTGCGCATTGCTGACGAGAACATAGAGTAGAGCGATGGATTCGACGTCAGAGAACTTCTCCATAGACCGGTTATTTGGCCTCTTTGGTAAAACAGCGCTCGTGACTGGCGGTACCAGCGGTCTCGGCCTGCACATGGCTAAAGGGCTTTTGCAGAACGGTGTTAAGGTGATGATCGCCTCGCGCAGCGAAGACAAGTGTGCCCAAGCTCTCGAAACCTTGACACCTTTCGGAGAGATCGTCGCGGTTGCTGCTGACGTCACAAAACAAGAGGCGAGGGCTAAGCTAGTTGCAGCGGTAGAGGCGCGTTTTGGATCACTCGACATCCTCGTAAATAATGCCGGTGCAAATTGGGGAGCGCCTCTTGAAGAATATCCCGATGCGGGTTTCGCAAAGGTTATGGACACGAATCTCAATGCCGTTTTCGCACTTACGCGGGATTTAGTTCCCGCACTCGCGCGAGCCGCAACCGCTGATTCACCCTCACGCATCGTCAATATAGGGTCTATGGATGGCATTCACGTTCCGATTGTACAGCGCGTGCCGACATTCGCTTATTCGGCGAGCAAGGCGGCTTTGCATCATCTCACCAAAGCGTTTGCTGTTGAGCTAGGCGCTCAACACATAACCGCCAATGCGATAGCGCCTGGTTTTTTCGAGTCAAAGATGACAGACCATGTGTTTGAACACTATCTTTCAGATATCGAAGACGACTGCCCTCTGCATCGTGTGGGGCGTCCCGAGGAAATCGTTGGTATTTTGGTTTATCTCGCTTCGCGAGCGGGTTCTTACACGAATGGCACAGTAATCCCTGTCGACGGGGGAACGAGTATTTCGAAAGGCAAGCGTGAGTGGACGCTTTAAAGCGCGGCTTTGGTCCTAAACAAACGATTTAACAGTGAATCGATACAGCAGGAGAGAAGGGGATGAGTTTATTTAGTCTAGAGGGGAAAGTCGCCCTAATTACTGGCTCAACAAAAGGTATCGGTAAGGCCATTGCTGAGCGTATGGCAGAGCAGGGGGCCTCGGTTGTGATCTCCAGCCGGAATCAAGACGCGTGTGATGAAGTGGCGGCGGCCATTACTGCGCGTGGTCACAAGGCATTGGGCATTGCCTGCAATATCAATCACAAGGACCAGCTACATCAACTAGTTGATAAGACTAAAGCGGCTTTGGGCAAAATTGATGTGCTCGTTTGTAACGCAGCGTTAAATCCTTTTTTTGGGAAGTCTCAGGATATACCCGATGAAGCCTTTGACAAAATTATGCATGCAAACATAGGCAGTGTGCATCGGCTCTGCCAACTAGTCATTCCCGGAATCGCCGAATCAGGCGGTGGCGCTGTGGTAATAATTTCGTCCATCGGGGGCTTAAAAGGAACTGATGCTTTGGGTGCCTACGCGATATCTAAAGCAGCTGATATGCAGATCGCACGCAATTTGGCAGTGGAATGGGGGCCAAAGAATGTACGAGTCAACTGCATCGCGCCGGGCCTAGTGCGTACAGATTTTGCGAAAGCGCTTTGGGAGAACCCCGACATTTACGCCGCTACGGTGAAGAATTATCCACTGCGCCGCATCGGTGAACCCGACGAAATCGCTGGCGCTGCGGTGTTTTTGGCGTCGCAGGCAGGTAGTTTCACGACGGGCCAGACACTCGTTATTGACGGCGGCGGCACGATTGCGAGCTGATTACGAATCCAATTTAATTTCAAAAGTACACAGTAAAGGGTAAATGCCATGATGAATTTAGGACTATCAGACGAGCTCGTTGTTATTCGTGAGAAGATTCGCAAGTTTGTGGAAGAGAAGGTCGAGCCAGTCGAGCAGGAATACCATGACGAGGTTAGCGTTGGCGATCGCTGGTCGCATACGCCACGTCAGGACGAGATCATGGAGAGCCTCAAGGCAGAGGCGCGGCAACAAGGGCTATGGAATTTTTTCTTGCCTAAGAGTCAAGGCGGCGCTGGGATTTCGAATCTTGAGTACGCCCACCTAGCGGAAATCATGGGGCGCAGCCGCCTCGCTTCAGAAGCTATGAACTGCAGTGCGCCAGACACAGGTAATATGGAAGTACTCGAACGTTACGGATCTGAGGAGCAAAAGCAGCAATGGCTTGTACCCTTGCTAGCAGGAGAAATTCGCTCTGCGTTCGCGATGACTGAACCGGGTGTTGCGTCTTCAGACGCGACAAATATCTCAACAAGCGCTGTGCTAGACGGCAACGAGTGGGTGATTAACGGCGAGAAGTTCTATATCTCTGGCGCCGGAGATGCGCGTTGCAAGATTATGATCACTATGGTCGTTACTGACCCTGAGGCTCCCAAGCATAACCGGCAGTCGCAAATACTTGTGCCAATGGACGCAGAGGGTGTCGAAGTTGTGCGTCCTATGCACGTCTTTGGTAAAGATGACGCGCCCCACGGACACATGCACATTAAATTTCACAACGTACGCGTACCCGAAAGCAATATTATTCTTGGTCGTGGTCGTGGCTTCGAAATTTCGCAAGGCCGTTTGGGACCGGGTCGCATACATCACTGCATGCGCTCAATTGGCGCGGCGGAAAAGGCTTTGGAGCTCATGTGCGAGCGTGCTGTAAGCCGAGAGGCATTTGGCAAGCCGCTCGCGGAGCTTGGCGGTAACTACGATGTAATCGCTGATAGCCGCATCGAAATTGAGATGTGCAGACTTTTAACGTTCAAGGCGGCATACCTCATGGATACTATCGGAAATAAGGCTGCTCGCGATGCCATATCGCAAATCAAAGTTGCGGTGCCCAATATGGCGCTTCGTGTGATCGATAGAGCAATTCAGATGCATGGTGCTGCAGGCATCTCTCAGGACTTCCCGCTCGCGTCGCTCTGGACGAGTCAGCGCACGTTGAGGCTTGCCGATGGGCCGGATGAAGTTCATCGACGCGTTATTGCGCGCAAAGAACTGGCAAAATACAGTTAATAGATGCGCAACTTGCAAGCCGGCACTCTCTCGCTGCCTGCTCATTGAGAGTATGCAAGTCGGAGGCACACTCGTACCGCGAGAATTAAATGTAAAAGCAGAGGTTAAGGCCTCTGCTTTTTTTTGCTAAATATACTGACAAGAATAGCCCATCTAGATACACAAACTGCGACATTTTGTCGCGGGCACTTTTCAAATTGTATCTAGGTGCTGATTCATACTCCTGACATACTTAATACCTGTTAAGACGTTCGCTTCCTTTTTTGAGCAGCACCGATTGGTCGTCGAAGCGTTTTCTAAATGCTCGGTGACGTGAAATGTCGGTTTATTTTAGGAGAAAAAATGAAAATCAAGTTTGTAAGCTCTCAAGTATTCTCTCTGATGGCTGTGAGCATGCGTTGCGCAGTGCTGATTGCCTGTGTTTTTGTAAGTTCGATAGTGAGCGCTCATAATGTGCTTAAGTCGTCTGTTCCTGCTGACGGCGCTACCCTTGAAGCCTCGCCCAGCGAGCTAGCGCTGGAATTCAATGGTCAGGTTAGGTTGGTGAAACTGAGTTTAAAAAATGGAGAAGAGGAAGTGGAGGTTGGTTTTAAGCCCAATCTGACCGCGGCGTCTTCTTTCGCCATACCAGTTCCGGAGCTCGCGCCCGGTGCCTATGGGCTCGAGTTTTCCATAATCGGCGCAGATGGTCATACTGTTGCTGGCCACTTTAATTTTGGGGTCGGGATGCCTGCTGCTCAAGAAGGTATTGGGCACTAGCGCGACACAAATACATTATTGATTGCGGTTTACTCTTTGATGACCTCTGCGGTTTGGACACTTCTAATAATACTAGCAAAAGTTGGTATCTTCGCCGGTATTATAGCGTCTGCAGGGGGCATTGCTGCCCTACGTGGTTATCATAATGGCAGTCGCGCGTCTCACGCTCGACTGCTGTCTTATTGTCTTCTGGGTGCGCTTCTCGGGTTCCATTCGAGTTTAGCGCCAGTTCTTATACAAGCAGGTCAGATTAATGATGCAGGCCTCCTGGGCATGTTCGACATCGATCTTGTTTTGTTTTTGCGTGGTACACCAGTGTGGGAATCTGCCGCGTATAGAGGGGTAGGCTTCGCACTGTCCGCGCTATTAGTTCTCGCACTGCAAAAAACTTTGAACGCGCAGAGAAAATCACCGGAACCAGTGTTTTATCACATCGCCTCTTTTGGGCAGGCGCTTGCGCTTGCGCTCGTTGCCTACGGATTTACTCTGTCAGGTCACATCTCGCTGCTCGACCCATGGGTACGGGCAGCGCTGACCATTCATGTTGCGGCAATGAGCATCTGGCTAGGCATGCTTCTCCCTTTACGTTGGTGCTGTGTCGATATGCAAATGGACCCGCTGATCAAGCAAATGACCCGTTTCAGCCGCTTAGGTATTGGTTTAGTTGCTACTCTCGTTTTCACCGGGATCACTATGTTGCTCTCCTTGATCGATGTTGTGGATCTATTCACAACAAATTATGGGCGCCTTATGCTGCTCAAATTAGTGGCCTTTACTGCCGTGCTCCTCTTTGCAGCACTTAACAAGTGGCGCTACGTTCCTGCTCTCTCACTGCCAGGCGGCAACCAGAAACTAGTCCGTAACATCGACAGAGAAATTTTTGGAGCAGCGGCTCTGTTGATTGTCGCGGCGGTGCTCACTACCGCGTTAGGCCCGAGTTCGCACTGAGCGCTGCGGGATAGGTCTTACTCAAGAAACCTCTCGCCTCTGCCGATTAGAATTAGGTGCACAAATCAAAGTGCACTTCATGACTTTTGCCAACAACTGCGAAGGCCCTCGCAATTAGTCTCATTAACGACACCTCTTACTAGCGCCTTCGAACATTGATCTAAACTCGATTGGTTTTTAAATGCCTTTGATCAAATTACTGACTCGATGCTCTTTTGGAAGAGTCAACAAGTGGAATGTAACTCTGCTCCGCCTAAGTATCCTACTGATGATGTCAGTAAGTTCTATCGCGCTGGGTGACTATGATCCTGCACCTTTTCTGTCATGGATCGAGGAGACAAAAACCAGCGTCGACATTCCCGGCGTAGCGGTCGCAATCGTTAGTCGCGATAAGGTGCTTCATCTCGAAACCTGGGGTCGGCGATCGGTCGATAAAGAACCGCTTGTCACCTCGAATTCACTTTTTAGAATCGCTTCGATGTCGAAGACGTTCGCTGGTGCTGCCGCGACCTTAGTCGTCGATACTAAGCAACAGTCGTGGGACAGCAGGTTAAGCGATATTTTTCCGAGTATGCGGTTGGGCAATGGGCGATCTTATAGGGAGATAACGCTTCGCCAAGTTGCCAGTCACTCGACTGGACTCATGCCGCATTCTTATTCCAATCTCCTCGACGACGGTATTGAGTACGCCAAAATTAAGCCGCGGTTTTCCGAAATTCCCGCGGTATGCAAGCCTGGCACCTGCTATGGCTACCAGAACGTTGTGTTCTCTTTGATTGCCGACGTTGTCGAGGCGAGCACGGGGGAAGAGTATGAGCGTTACATTGAGGAAAAGCTTTTTAAGCCGCTCGGGATGACGACGGCGTCGGTTGGACTCCAGCCGTTTTTGTCCAGCGATAACGCGACTAGCCCCCATCGGCGTGTGCGTAAACAATGGCGACCGACAAGCACTAACCCCGCCTACTATTCGGCTGCTCCCGCTGCTGGAATCAACGCTAGCGTGTTCGATATGGCATTATGGCTCAGAGCAAATCTTGGAGGATTTCCCGAGGTGCTTTCGCCAATGATATTGAATGACTTGCATACGCCGGTCATTGAGACACCGAATGGAAATTACTTCAATCGCTGGGAAGGTTTAGAGAAGGCTTACTACGCTATTGGATGGCGTGTATTCGACATTGAGGGTGTGCGCGTTGTGCATCATGGCGGAGGCGTGCGAGGTTACCGTTCCGAGATGGCTTTTATTCCCTCAGCCAACATCGGCATGGTACTTTTGTTCAATGGTGAGACAAACGCTGCTAATGAAGCAGTGCCTGTTTTTCTTAGTGGGCTTAAGTAACGCTGCTTAGAATCAAATTACCAACTCAGTTACAACTCCAGATATAACCCGAAGCAAGGCTATTAGTCATGAATTCAACCTTAGAACTTCTCGCTGCGCACCGCAGCATTCGAAAATTCACCGATCAGCCGCTTCCTGCAGGGCTGCTCGAAACACTTTGCACGGCAGCGCAGGCGGCCGCCACGTCGAGTTTTCTCCAGGGTGCAACCCTCATTCGGGTGACTGATCCTGAAAGTCGCAAGACGCTTGCGCGCTGCGCCGGAGGGCAGGCCTATGTCGAGACCGCGGCAGAGTTTTTAGTACTGTGCGCCGATCTGAAACGAGCCGGAAATTATTGCCATAAGTACGGTAAAGAGTTTGAAGGCGACTACACTGAGCAGTTTATTATCGCCACAGTCGACGTTGCCCTGATGGCTCAGAATTTGGTGGTCGCGGCCGAGTCGGTTGGTCTTGGCATTTGTTATATCGGCGGTCTGCGCAATAATCCGCAAGAGGTGTCAGATTTGCTCGAGCTGCCGCGGGGCGTCTATCCCGTATTTGGTCTTTGTCTCGGCTACCCTGACCAAGATCCTGAAGTTAAACCGAGGCTGCCGTTACCAGTGATTCTAAAACAAGAGCGTTACAACGAAGAGGGCGATGAGGAAGCCATAGCTCGCTATGATGAGACAATTAGAGAGTACTATGCAACGCGTACGGGTGGGGGGCACGGTATCAGTTGGTCCGAACAAGTTGCTATGTTGCTGTCCGAAAAATCGCGCCCACACATGCGTGAGTTTTTAGCAGGCCAGGGCTTTTTGTTTAAATAAACAGAGCAAATCAGGAGTTATTCTTTTGGCACTACGCGGTAGGAACCGGTAGACGGCAGGCTTTCGACAGCGTCACTTACTTTGCTGGCGATAATTTCGGAAGGGCGTATTGCCTCGTCACCGATCGAAAATTTAAATTCGCCATTAAGTAAGCCGCGCTTTCCATCGGTAACAGACCAGCGGGCGGTATAATACTCTGAGTCGGGCAGTTCAAACCCGAGCGGATAGGCAAAGCTGTCTGCCATGCGGTTAGGGTCATAGCTGAAGCCAATGTTTATCCACTGACCTTCGGCTGTGTAGAGAGCTAACTTAAGGAGTGTGACATCGACTCTGAAGCTCATCATAATCATCTGGGGTGACTCATCGAGCACAGAGTCGTCGGTTGGAAAGGTTACACCCGGTGTTAGAACACCGTGACTATGCTGAGCCACGGCGTGATTGGGTAGCTGAATTGTCAGACACGCGAAGGCAGCGAAAAAAGACAGCGCAGTCCATCGAGAGCGTAAAACCCGAGTCTCGTTTCGCTGATTCCTCTGAAGCCTGCCGTACATTATCCTGTCCTCCTCTCGTTCTCTCACACTGTGTCTATTGGAGCCGGGCTTCTGCCGGCCCTGAGCTACTGCTCGAAATACGCCATACACTGCCTCGACAGTGCACATAGTCTGCCCGATTCTTCATATATTCGTCCACTTTGCTGGGTATATCCGTCTGCCGCGGCATCGAGATCAAAATCTAAGTAGAACCAATCACCTTGAACTTCGGCGGGATCAACGAGGAACTCCAACCCCCAGCTCACTGAACTGGCGGGGACGAAGGGTTTTTCGTAATGGCAGAGGAGAACAGGAGGCGGCATATCCGCGATGGCGATTATCTTTTCCGCCGGATAGTCAGACATATCACAGCGATGTCTCACCCACATATTAAGGCGTCGCGATCGCGAGCCCGAGAACGGCATAGCATCCCCAACCCAGCAACCTTCGAACTGGTTAAGAAAGGTAGGCATGCGAGCAGCATAGTCGGCGAACGGAATGCCTTCGCTGCGAGGCAAAGGATCGATTAGCGGGGCAGCATCGACACGAATCCCTTTACGAGCTTGTCCAAATACTCCGAGGGCCTGCAGTGCTGTATTACCTCCGCTGATCACGGTAGCGCTGCATTGGGTGACGTTCCTTCCCTGGCGCTGCACAGCCGCTTCCACCAAGAGCGGTGCTGGCGGTAGCGGAGCGATAAAAGAGGCCATGAGTGAGCGCAAAGGCGGTGGTGGATCGAGCTCTTTCTTCATGCTCAGGCTGGCAAAAGCTGCAACGAGCCCGCCGAATGCCGCGCGGCCCTGAGACCAGTTTTCATCGAAAGAAGTTTCGTTTTTTGTGCTGTGTTGAAGTCTATCTAAAATGTCTTGCAGGGAATTGCCGGTCACGAAGAAAACCTTTTCTAGTGCGATGATTGCCCCTATCTCGGGCGTGTAATATTCTTAATGATTATAGGTGAGTGCAACAAAGATGGCTCTAGTTTATCGAAGCCTTTACAGCAATTTATCCGAATGTTGCTGATAGCAAGCGCAGAAATTTGAGAATTGGGATCGCCATAGTTGATACGAGCGTTACAGGCGATAATAGAGTAATGACGAGCGAGAAGAATGTGAAAGCACACAAAGCCAAAGCAAGCAGGAAGGAGATAATGCAAAAGAGAGTCTGCGCTCTGAGAATGCTAGCGGCCGTGTGGTTATTGCTTTACTTCTATACGGCTTCTGCGCAGACCCCCTCAGCGGTGGCGACTTACCCGCGTGCAGCTGTGGATTTTTCAGGCATTGTTGCCAAAACGCAAACGACCCCGATGGACGATTCTGTGTTTGACTATTCTCCCGAAAAATTAGGACTCGTTTTCCCTCAAAAAGTGCATTTGGTAAAACTGATTTTGAGGGATCAAGCTCACGAGTGGGTAGATATTAGTTTTCGTTACAGCCCGCGGCTGTCTAGCAGTTTCGAATGGTCTTTGCCTGAGCTCAAAGCTGCAGATTATTACACGGCCGAATGGGCCATTCTTGATGAAGAAGATCGCCTCATTCGAGGAAGTTTTAGCTTTTCGTTTGGCGAGGCGGCGCGTCTTCCTTCTCTCATAAAGGCCGAGCAGGAATTGGCGCTGCGTCTAAGAAATGGTGAGGATGAGAACACACGTTTCATCACCCCGCCTCGTACTCAAATCATTCTCGAGCAAGAGCCGCGTACGTATGATCCGCCATTCACGCTTCGCCTTGAAGAGCGAGGCAACCCAGTTGAAGCTAATCAGCAATAACGTTCCATACTAGCGATGAGACTAAAAAAAACCGGCAATCTTAATCAAGTTTGCCGGTTTTTTAGTTAGAAAGCCGAGAAGTTAAGCTATTCGGTTACCTCGACGGTGACGTAATCATCGTTGTAAAGCCCGCCATCGTCTGCACGAGCCCAAAGAACATAGGTCCCTGGTTTGTCGAAGGTTGCAGTTACCTCGATCATGCCATCTTCGGGAAGCTCAGGCGGCAGCCAGAGGGCGCCCCACGGAGAGTTAGCTGATGTGCGTGTGTCCTCCCATGGTTTAGGTAGGGGAGGGTCAAACTCAACATGCCCCTCGCCTCGATAGACATTCCAGGACAGAAATAAACCATTTACCTTGCCTACGGTTATCCTAGTAGGTGGACGCATCATGCGGCGCATAGCCTCATCTTCAGAAATTTTACTTTCGCGACTCGGTTTGGGTATCCCGTCGTCTAGGACCCGCGCGCGGAGCACAAGAGGTTCACCAACGCGCGCAGTTCGAATCTTGTCGCCTATCACTTCGACTTCAGGCTTGACGTTTGCTCGAGACTCAGGGCTGCTAGTCCCTGCGCCTAAGGAACCGGTCTCAGAGGCAATGACAATGTTATCGACCTGATAATCTGTCTTTAGCGTTGCGTAGGCTTTCCGCTCTACACCATTGACTTTGAGTGTCCAGACGAGTTCTCTGTCGCCCCAGTCAGCAGGCACGACTACCTCGAAGTTGAAGCGATTGCGCCGAGGAAGAAAATGAGTCGGCTGCCCTCTGTCGGCATTCCCTGGGGCGAAGAAATTATTTTCACCGACAGGAACATCTGGCTCTTCAAGCCAATTTTCATTCATATACCCAAACATGAAGCTGAACGTGCCGTCAGGATTCGGACGCCAGCCCTCGTAGGCGGGCTCTACATGTTGCCCCGTTTGATAGCTCGTTTGCGCGAAGCTAGACGAGTTGAAGGGGGTGAAGAGTAGGGATAGCAGGAGGGTTGTTGCTGAGGTAATCAGCAGAGCTTTCGCTCTGCTGATTACTGCACTTGAGTTAACACACATGTTGTCTTGTCATCCTCGAGTCATGTTTTGAAATCTAGTTGGCGGCGACTTCGTTGCCTGTTACTTCGTCATCCTTATCGGCTATTGGCGCAACAAATGGTGCTAGGCAAAGAGGACAGCCGATAACGTGGTCGTTGGGGCCTAGGTTGAGCACCTGGCGGCGTTCTGCCATTGCTTCGTGGAATTGCTCATCTGTAAGCGTTACACGGATGCCAAGGTCGATAAACATATTAGTCACAGAGCGATTGCCCGAGCCCTGCCAGTTGCGTGGGTCAGGGACGTTGGGGTTTGTCTCTGTGTTGTTCATGTACCCAACAATATGCAAGATCGTGCCCTTAGGCAGGATCGGCGCAGCTTGGTCAGCATAGGGATAGCCACGCACCCAGTTGTGGTCGTAGCCCACGCAGGATAATGTCTCGATGGTGTATCCCCAAATAGCCTCTAGACACATACGCTCGCCGGGTGCGTGCAGGTGAGGCTCGAAGCTAATGATTTTCGTGTGATTCTCGAGCACTGTATAGGCATGAAGCTCTTGGTCCTTGGCATTGCCTTGGATGCTGATATCTACGCCATTACCGAGTCCGATGAATGCATTTTGGTACTTAGGCTTATAGTCCTTGTCGTGGAATCGGAAGCCAACTTCGAGGTGACCCGTTGTGTCTCGGCCGTTTGAATGAAGGTGTACTGAGTCCGATACGATAGCAGAACCTGCCTTAAGAAGACGGCCCGCGTCTTCATCGAAGATGTCGGCGTTGCGGCCTACTTCATGCACTGGCCAAGGAATTGAGAGGCCAGGTGCTCGTTCGCCATTTTCATCTAGCATCGCTGTGCCCCAGATCATGTGGTGGAATATATAGCGGCCACCTACAGTACCGGCATCGGCGGTGTTGTCGACGTCGTTGACTTCAACGACTTCTACAGATTTAACGTAGCGATCTTCTTCGAGACCCGTTGGGATATAATCGATTTCACCCCACCAATCTGGTGTTCCAGCAAGTTTGGTAACATCGTTCATCACGACGACGAGGTCTGGCTTGCCAGCTTTCCATTTGAGGCTGTCGTCGAAAACGAGCGGCTTAGGCGCATCAGCGACATCGCCTTTGGGTGTGCCGCTTCGGGCCCACGTTGAAATTGCTGCAATTTCCTTATCGCTTAGAGAGGGGTCGTCCTTGTAATCCTGAATCCCTATATTCTTTTCCATATACCAAGGTGGCATCGCACCTGCGCGGTCGCGTAGCCCAGTCTTGTATTCGATAAGACCAGCGAACGGGGCGACTTCCTCATAGGTTACCAATGGCATAGGGCCCGCACCACCTACCCGATGGCAGTTCTGGCAGCTGCGCTGCAGAATCGGCTCTATATCTTTATGAAAGGTAACTTCTTCTTGCGCTAGAGCAGAGCCTGCGAACGACATGGAGACTGTCATAGCGAGCGCGCTAAGGGCGGATTGAGCTGTGAAGTTGCGCATAATTAAGCGACTCCTTAGTTGGGTTCTGAACGATTTTCTGTGAAAAGAGAGACCTGTGATCCCATTTCTTAGTCACGTTACTTTCTAACTCACTGAAGATAGCATTGAAAGAGGGGTAGAGGGAAGAGGGTGTGTTCCGGCGTCGTCCTCAAGCCCCGCGCTCAGGACCCTTTAATAGTGCCCAGAGGTTGCTGCTTGCGAATAAGCTGGCAAAAAATACCAGAAGGGCGAGGCAGAACCACTGAAGTGCATAAGACAGATTCTGATCGACATCGGCGCTCACCGCTGGCCAGTGCCGCACGAGCACACCGTCTTGTTCAGCCGTAAGTCTCACTTCGAAAGGCCAAACTTCTTCGCCCAGGAGCTGGTTTACGATATCGATCTCAAGATCGCGCATGAAAACGGGCCACTGAGAGCCGTCGATCTCGCTCTCTCGTGGTTTCCAGGAGGCAGATGGCACGTAAATTTGAGCCGTGACCGACACCGGGCCGTCAACGGGTGCTGTGTAGATGTTTTGTCCAGGTTTGTTGATGGCGCTAGTCCAGCCTCTGCTGACAAGTACTATTTGATTATTTGCACTGAGTCGGAATGGGGTGACGACTCCATAACCTATCTGCGTCTGATGAAATTGCCCGAGCAGCAGAATAGTCTTGTCGTTGAGGTATTCGCCTTCAAGCGAGACATGGCGGTTTTGTAACTCTGGATTGGCTCGATTGAGGTGCCCGCGAGGGATCGATTCGATAGGTTCCGCGCCGCGTTTAGACTCGTCCTCCATGACCTGCTGAGCATTGACTTTCTCAGCAGCGCGATCGAGTTGCCAAAGGCCTAGGCGCCCGAATGCCAATATGGTCAGTACAACGCAGGCAAATAGGAGCCAGTTAATTCGTATTGTAAAAACGCCGATGTTAAATTCTTTAGCTGAAAACATTATTTTCCAATTAATTCAGTTATTTATTTGATTATTCTCATAATTTTTTTAACTGAGCTTCGCTCACGCCTTCAATGCCTGCTAGCCCTAAAATGATCAGTAGTGACGCCTGCGGTCCGAGATGGGAATCCGTCGGGATAAACCACTCGTCTGGTGAATGCGCACCGCCTCCCTGACCGCCGCCGTCTATCGTTATCGCTGGGATGCCGAGCGACATTGGGACATTCGAATCGGTGCTAGAAATACTTAAGCCTCGAAATTCGACATCAAGTTCATCAAAAGCTAAGGCAGTAAGCTGAACTAGTGGGCTGTCAGCTGGCGTCTGGCCAACGGGCCTGTCGCCGATAAGCACGAAGTCGACTGTTATTTCACCGCTATTCCAGCGAGCGTTCTCCTCGGCGACCGCTTCAAGCGCGGCATCTTTCGCGCGCTGTTCCAGAAGTGCGAGCTGATGTCGGTCGTTTGACCGCATATCTATAGCGAATACGGCATCTGCTGCGATGGAGTTCACCGAGGTGCCTCCGGCAACGGTGCCTACGGTAAATGTTGTTTTAGGCGAGCTAGGCGTTTCGAGATCACCAATTTTCGCAATAGCGCGCCCCATTGCATGGATGGCGCTAGCTAGACCAAAGGCACCAAAAGAATGCCCACCGGGCCCTTTGAATCGAAATTCAAAGCGCCGACTGCCCGTGCCACCGTTCGTGATACGCCCCATACGAACACCATCGATAGAAATAAATCCGTCGATTGAGGGGTGGTCACGGAAGATTGCCTTGATGCCCCGCAAATCACCACGGCCTTCTTCGCCGACATTGCCGGCGAACATGATGTCGGCGTCAGTTTCAATACCACTGTCGTTCAGAATGTCGATAACCGATAGCATCGCAGCGAGCCCGCGTGTGTCATCTCCAATGCCAGGCGCGTAATACCGGCCATCACGGAAACGGACGGTTGTATCTACTCCCTCCGGGAATACTGTATCTAGATGGGCGGCTATGAGCAGCAAAGGGCCATTGCCGCTCCCTTTGCGTACTCCGATCGCATTGCCTTCGGAGTCTATATAAGCATCTTCTAAGCCACGCGCCTTAAGCTGTTCAAGAAAATACGCGGCGCGGCGCTCCTCTTTGAAGGGCGGGGCGGGAATCTCTGTGAGACGGAATTGCTCTTGAATGGCCTCGGGCTCCCTAATCTCGAGTTCTGCGAGCGCATCGATTACGCGTGGATCTGCCAGCACAGCCTCAAATCCGCTTCGCACGTCATCTTCTATTTCTATCTCCGTCTGTTGTGCCATGCTTTGCTGCGCAGTGGTGGCTAAGCCTGCTGCGGTGAGTAGTAGAACGCTGAGAGAAGCGCTTCTTTTTACCCGAGCTAGTGTCGACAGAAAGAAGTTTTTATTGTCGATTGCTGCAAATGAGGTCAAAAGCATAAGTATTCTCTGCTAGGAATGATGCGGTTACTTAGAAGCCATGATTTTCGCCTGCTAGCCTGCCAGATACAATCTTCTTAGGTCGATGAATCTCAGGCGAGGCGATTGCACGCTTAGGCGCGAAGAGGAGCGATGGCGCGATCGACAATAGATGCGATTGTGCTCAGTGTTAGGAGCCAAACTAAAATTTTGCCGCAGATCTCTACGGCAGCAGTGAGCGATGTAGGCAACCAGGTTAGCGCTGCAATGGAGAAAGCGACCAGCGGAAAAAAATACAGCACACCATTCCAACGTCCCAAAATGCTCATGCGCAAGCTTTTCTGCTTAAATAAAAAGTAAGAATCGAGCACGTACTGTGAGAAGGCTGCAGCGATTAAAAGTGGCAGTAGCGGGCTGATACTCCCGGCGATCGCAAGACCCGCCAGACCTGAGGTGACGAAAATAAAATCTGTGACATGGTCAAACAGCATACCCCGACTAGATGCTGTTCCGAATCTACGTGCGGCTTGACCATCAGCAACATCCGTTGCCATAGCGAGTAATATAAGACTGAGCAGGGTGTTCGCAGTCATCACGCTGGGAAACGCGAAAGCTAGAGCTACCGGCGCTGCCAATGAGAGGCGCAGCGCCGTGAGAAGGTTAGCAATCACGAGCCGAACAGGTCGCGTTGAGCTTTGCGCCAGAAGAGCAAACCAATCGCTGCGTTAAACAAGATGAAGAAGTTGTGTTGCACAAAACCGAAAGCGGCCAGCTGCCCTTCGTTTTCCGGAAACAAGAACACCCAGAACGTAATTGCGCCCGCGCGCATCGGAGTTGGCGCCGCAGCGGCAAAGAAAATGACCGGCAGTAGGGGGAGCAGGGTCATTATCGACACATCAACGCCAAACAGATTGAGCGCTAGGGTATAGACGATGATGGCTGCAATAAGTGCGGGTGAGCGGAGCAGAAAGAACCCGAGGTAATGAATAGGCGTTGCTGAGCGGAACGCGTGAAAGAGTCGGCGATCACGGAAACCGTGCGAGGGGAGGATGAGGCCACGGAAATAAGCAATCCATACCACCAAGAACACGGCGGCTCCGCTAGCTATGTAGGGAATAAGACCGAATTCACTCGGCAGCGCGTCACCGCCGACGCTGTATCCTATAGTAGCCCAAATCAATAGATAGAATACTTCGCAGAACATGATGAAAATCATCACCGAGCCTACTTCCCAGCTCGGGATTTGGTGGCGCTTGTTGAGATAGAGCGCCATCGCGCCTTTTCCTATTTGTTCATTAAAAATCGAAATAATGTACGCACTGGCTCTCACGGGGGCGATGTCTTTGTATTTGATGTCAGAGATAAACCAATTGAGTGCCTTAGTAACGACAAGCGTGTCAATGGCAAAGTAAAAAAGAGAGTAGCAGATCATCAGTCCTAGCCACGGAACCCAATTAACCGAAGCAAAAACTTGCGCCATATAGTCGATAAGCGCTAGTCCTTCGCGCGCCGCTGCACCATTGAGTCGCATGTAAAGATAGTAAAAACAGGCAGCGGTAATGAGTAGAAATATTATTCGCCCGATACCGTTTTTCTTTTTTCCCGGTGGCACTGTTTGCTCGTCAGGTTTTTGAATGTCGTGTTCGCTATGAGAGTCAGTCATTGTTTATAGCTCCAGTATTTTTTCTATCGTGCGGTCGAGCGATGTAAGCGTCACACCTAGTTCGGCAAAGCCGTTATGACTAACTTCTTCATCTTGAGTGATGACCTCGATCACGGTCGGGGTAAACCCGCCGCCTTTGAGTGTGCTGGTGATTGCAGCCATTAATTTTGTGAAGCCGATTGGAATTGAGCCGACAGTAAGTGTCGATTCTGGATCAATTTTGCGCGCTGTCCTTTTAATCAGATCACAATAGGCAATCGCTTCAGGACCGACTAGCTCGTAGCTCGAAAACCCCGACGCCTGCAATTTGCAGGCATTAAAAATGGCGGTGTTAAGATCGTCGATGTCGAGCGGTCGCATTTTGTAATGCCCTCCGCCTAAGGCTTTTGCATTGGGATTGCGTGCCGCGCTTACGAGCGCAGTAGCCCCCGCTGTGCCCGGTCCGAGCAGTATGGGTGTACGAATCACCGTCGCGCTCAAACCCGAGGCGGCAACAATATCCTCAGCTTCCCCTTTGGAACGAAAATAGGCATTGCTTGACTTTGAGTCGGCACCGACCACCGAGATAAACACGACATGTTTGGCGCCAATTCGCTTGGCTGCGTCGATAACCGAGCGGGTAGCTTCGACATTCGCCTCGCGGTATTTGCTTTTTTTTCCTTCGATTAATATGCCAGCGAGATGTACGACGCAGTCTGCGCCGTCTAAGGATTCAGCAAGCGCGTTGACATCGTCGTAACGTATGCAGGCCGATACAATTTGCGGGGAGACCGGAAGTGCTTGACGCGCGCTCTCTGAGCGAACCCCTGCGATAAAGTGTAGGTCAGGCTGTTGATCAACTTGCGCAAGTAGATTCATGCCGACGCTGCTGTTCGCGCCAGTTATAGCGATTTTCATTTTCGTATCCTAAAGTGTCTGCGGTAAGTTTGTTGGCGAATGCTTGAGTTTGCTCCGCTGGACTCGCATCGCGGGGTCTAATGTTATTTGCGCAAGGCCAGCAGCTATTTGCGCAGTTTCTCGGCGCTCTGTGGGTGCTTCTCCATAGAGCGTGGTGCGCATCCTCGGCTGGCGTCCTAGCCGGAGGATAGTTGTTTCTATCTCGGCTGGAGACCATTCCTCGCCATGTTCCGCCCCAGCGGCACGGGTAATACTTTCATTCATAAGCGAACCACCGACGTCATTGGCACCGGCATTGAGGCATGCCGCGACTCCCTCGCGCCCCATTTTGACCCATGACGCTTGAATGTTGTCTATTAAGCCATTGAAAACTAGGCGCGGGACTGCATGCATTAGCAGCGCCTCACGGTAACTAGGGCCGCGTCGAGCATTGCCTTTTTTATACATCGGTGCCTCATGCGCGACAAAGGGCAAGGGGACGAATTCGGTGAAACCGCCCGTTTTGCGCTGCAGCTCTGCTATGGCATAAAGATGTCGCGCACAGTGCTCGGGGCGCTCGATGTGTCCGAACATTATAGTTGCCGTAGTCTTGAAGCCTACTGAGTGGGCTCGTTCCATGACTTCGAGCCATTGAGCAGAGTTGAGCTTGTCTGGGCATAGGTGCGCGCGTACATCGTCGTGCAGGATTTCGGCGGCAGTGCCGGGCAATGTATCGAGTCCGGCACTCTTCAGGCGGGTGAGAAATTCAGTCAATGATATCTCAAGCGTCTCAGCGCCTTGCCAGACTTCAAGCGGCGAAAAGGCATGAATATGCATATGTGGGGTGGCTTGCTTCACGGTCGTAATGATGTCGAGGTAGGTCTGGCCCGTGTAGCTAGGGTGAATTCCGCCCTGCATGCAAACCTCGGTTGCACCGCGCGCCCACGCTTCGACACAGCGTCTGCTTATTTCTTCGGCGCTGATATCGTAGGGTTTGCCGCGCAAATTCTCGCTCGCGCTGCCTTTCGAAAAGGCGCAGAACTGGCATTTGAAGTAACAAACATTGGTGTAATTAATATTGCGGTTAACTACATAGCTGACAGTGTTTCCGCAAACCGCATGGCGCAAGGTGTCGGCAGCAGCGATTACCGCGTCATAGTCATCGCCGCGGCTGCGAAGCAGCGAGGCGATTTCGGATTCTGTAATAAGGGATTTATTTAAACAACGCGCAATGATCTTAGCAATTTCAGGGCTTGCCTCTGCCGATCGATTGGGTGATTCGGAGGAGGGTGCATGCTCGCTTAAGCCAGCAACCCAGTCGTCGCGCTTGGCATAGCCCTCTGCATCGCTTTGCTTAAGCGCTGCTGGCCTGACCTTCGACGAAAGCCAAATCTCTGCTGCAATGAGATAGCGCGGGTAGATTGTTAATCGCTGGTCTAAGAATTTGCCTGCGCTGCCAGTATCGCGCGCGAGCTGCGCGAGATGCGGCCACGGCGCTTCTGGATTGACATGATCGGGGGTTAAGGGTGAAACCCCTCCCCAATCATTAATGCCCGCGGCTATCAATTGCTCCAACACGCCCGGACTTAAGTTGGGTGGCGCCTGGATAGACATCTCGCTGCCAAAAATCAATCGAGCGACGGAGAGGGTCCAGATCAGGTCGTCGAGATTTGGTTCTGGTGCTTGGGCCATTTTAGTGTGCGGCTTGGCCCGAAAATTCTGCACGATGATTTCTTGCAAGTGCCCGAATCGTTGATGTGAGTCTCTAAGCGCTAGAAGCGACTCAATGCGTTCTAACCGAGTCTCGCCGATGCCAATTAAAATGCCCGAGGTAAAAGGTATGCGCAGCTCACCAGCAAGATCGAGCGTGGCGAGCCTAGTCGCAGGGTCTTTGTCGGGAGAGCCATAATGCGGCATGCCTTTCTCGCAAAGTCGCGAGGAAGCAGACTCAAGCATAATGCCCATCGATGCGCTGACGTCACGTAGTGCTAACATCTCATCGCGAGTTAGGTTGCCTGCGTTAATATGCGGTAGAAGTCCTGTCTCGGTGAGAACTCGTCGAGCGGCTTCGGCTACGTAATCGATTGTGGTGGCGAAGCCCATTTCGGCGAGACTTTCGCGCGCTGCACGGTACCGTAACTCAGGTTTTTCCCCGAGAGTGAAGAGCGCTTCCTGGCAACCCATTTCAGCGCCGGCGAGACAGGTTGCAATAACCTCATCGATTGGCATGTAAGCCTGAGGGATATGCTTAGGCGTTTGCGCGAAAGTGCAGTAGTGGCAGACGTCGCGGCACAACTGAGTGAGGGGGATAAACACTTTGCGCGAATAAGTGACGATTTTACCGAAACCAAGATCTCTGAGTTGTGCCGCTTCCTGCGCTAGGTTTGCTGTATCCGTTCGATTTGCGAGCGCGAGTGCGTCATCTCTACTCAATTCACTACCACCAGAAATGCCTTGGATATAAGCAAAAGGTGCGAGCCCACTGCGAACTCGTTCGCAATCGTTTTGCTCCTTCTGCACCTTAGGGATGGTAGGGTCGAGCGCTGTGTCTTCGGGCACGCTTTTACTCACTCAATGATTAATTGATTCGACGCCATGTTTTAACAATTTAGCTTACTAATCTACCCTACGCGAGGCAGCTCGTACAGTGGGGTCGAGGGGACTAATCGCTTGTAACCAGGTGATAGCGCGTTTGTCTAGGTTGAATATAACTGAATGTCTCTCCGTCGAAAAAACCATTCTGCTCGAGTTTCATTTTCATGGGGGCGTCACCCCATTCAGCAAGATTCACCTCGGCGGTGAGTTCTATGGAGTAGGCGGTGTTGGGCTGCATCGCATAATCTCCGCTGCCAGGGACGCCCCCTTGTTTATCCCACATACCAATGGTCGTCCCTGCGGCGTGTCCGTGCAAGCCAATGGGGTGGGTATAGATTATTGGAGACAGGCCTCGGGCGATTGCCTGCGCTCTGCTGCGGGCGAGTATCTCGTTGCCCGTACGACCTAACTTAAAATTCGACGTCAGAATATCCTGTAGCGCATTGCCTTCAGCAAGCGCCCGCTGCAGATACTCAGGCGCCTCGTTCTCCCCTGGTCTCAAAATGTACGCGTTTTGTTGTGTGTCTGTTTGCAAATTCAAATAGCTAATACCGAAATCGATATGTACATGATCGCCAGGATAGATAATATCGAGTGCCGCCCCTTGTGCGATAAGTGCATCGGTAGCGCTTTGAGGACGTTCGATCTCTATGCTGTTGTGGAACCAAGTTGTGAGTCCTAAGTCATTCACTCGCTGTCGAAACCACCATTCGAGATCTTCCGAGCTGGTTTTGCCAGGCGTGATCGCCGTGGCAGAAAAACCTTCGGCGATAATATCATGCGCAATCGCCATCACGTCGGCGTAAACGGCCATTTCTCTTTCGGTGCGCGTCTCAAGCCAGGCGACTGCGAGTGGTTCGGAGGACACTATTCTTTCGCGCAGATATGCCGGCAATGCGGCGCTGAAATCGCGCTGCTCAGAATAGGTTAGCCCATCGGCGAGTGCGTAGTCGTTCGAAAAATTAAGTGCAATATTTTTAGGGTTTGCAGCGCTGAGTATTTCGGCAATTTTCGCGTATTGGTCGGGCTGCTCTTCCGGGTTCCATACCCCGGAAAAGAGGTCGCCTACCGCATAGCGCGCAACAGCCATACGTTCGACCCCAAGTTCCTCGCCTCGATCTATGAATAAAAGCACCGTTCTGCGGCGAGCATTAAGCCAGGTGGCCGGTAACATAGTTTTGACTATTGGGTCTTCATTGTATTCGCGAGCAATTAATACCCAAGCGCCGATTCCTTCGCGCCGCATGAGTATCGGGATCAGGGTGTCAAGGCGGTCGGCGATGATGTCGTCCTGCAGCGCAGCACGATCGCGCAGGGGGAGGATTCGGTCTGCAATGCTGTCTGCACCTTGTGTGACAGTGCTCATTAAGGACAGTGCGGTGAACAGCATTATCACGAGGGTATTACCTGCCCGCGGGCACATCGATTGAAAGTGAACGGTGAGTGTTCGAGTAGAAAGACTCAACATGAATATTTCCTTCATAAAATCCGGACAGGGGAGGCAGCGCTGACAACGCGCGATTTAAGTGACTCATAAGCTCTTTCTTAGCTTGTTACTTAGCTATTTTTGAGCAATTTTAAAAATAGCGGTGTGGTCAGCTTCAAAGACCAAGTCATTGCCAGAAAACATCGTAATGTATAGCCGAATAAATTGATGTCCTTTGTGCTCCCAACGGTCAGTGGGTTGGCAATCAACAGCGATTTCCTCATTTATCTTGATTGCACGAAGCATGCTGCCTACAGTGCCAACATGAATCCATGCGGGGAGTATGTAGAGTCGCATTAACGCACGGTTGCACGTATCCAATAGGAAATAGGGATGTATCAACGCCTCGGGGCCAAAATAGCAGGCAGCCGTGTCTCTTTGTGCAGCGACGTGGCGAGCATTATCCTCAGCAGATGGGGTCCAGAGCCACGTTGGCGCTGCCTTTTCTAATTGAATGACGTCCCACGTAAGCAGAGGGCGTTTATCGTGAGCATAAATTGCCGCTTCTTGCTGCGCCTGTTTCCGCATCGCATATGCTCTAGGGTGGTCTGATAAGTCGAGTGGCCAGGATGCAAGAGTGGCTAATGTGGTCCCAGCTTGATTGAACGCGCGAGTCTCGATTCGATCTGGTAAATCTTTATGTTCTGGTGTTATCGCAGAAGCGGAGTTGACACTTACCTGATCACCTTCGTAAGCGGGTAAAAGAAATCTCACGTCAAAGCCTGTGTTCGATAACCATTGTGCGCCAAATTGGGCAACAAGCGGCTGGGTCATATAGCCAAATACATTGACACCGCTTACGAGCGCTCCCTTAAACCCGTAACGAGCAGCGACGTCATCGCTGTGCATACGGTTTTCGGACTCCGTAGCATCGTTAATTGCGGTTATCGTAAAGGCATTGGACATAGAGTTTGCAGGTCTCGAGGATTTTTTGCGTGTCTGCTCGGTTCTAATTTACTCACCGCGCTAGAGCGTAAAATTCAGCGTTGGGCTGCAAGCTCATCACATTTGCTAAGCGATTGGACATGGCAAAAAGTGCTGCGATGGCGCCGATATCCCAAATCTCTTCCTGATCGAATCCAGCCTCTTCTAGCGCCTCGAAATCCTCATCCTCGATGCTGTCCGCTGCCATACAGACTTTACTAGCGTAATCGAGCATTACACGCTGTCGTGGCTCTAAGTCTGCTTTTAAATAGTTAACCGCAAGCTTGTCTGCGAGTAGTGAGTCTTTAGCGCGAATGCGCAAAATTGCGCCATGCGCAATCACACAGTAGAGACACTGATTCAGCGCAGAAGTGACCACGATAATCATTTCTCGTTCGGCTTTACTAAGCCCTTCATCTTTGTCGACGAGCGAATCATGTAATGCAAAAAATGCGCGGAATTCGTCTGGGCGATGGGCGAGTGCAAGAAAAATATTAGGAATAAACCCTGATTTAGCTTGGACGTCCTCTATGCGCTGGCGGATATCTGGCTCCATGGCGCTTAAGGGCGGAATTGGAAAGCGGCTTATGCTGGCGTTGTTAGCGTCGGTAGACGAATTTGATTGACGTTTCTTGGGTGGTTTAGACATGAGGTACTCGATTAAATTGTAATTAGTAGAGTTTATTCAGAGCCGTGTTACCGCTGGAATGGGTTAGCCTGCGACATCGACATGTTTGCTCATTACGCGTCTGACGAGAGGCTCGAAGTGCTCGAGAGGCAAGCTGTCATAGTTGGCGTCGAAAGCGGGCATATCGTACAGCTCAACAAATTCTTTGGTGTGCTCGTAATGAGGGTGGTCAGCAAATTTTTCACGTGCATCTTTGTTGCCACCAAGATGTTCGAAGTAGTAATAGCCTTGAAAGATTGGGTGATTCTGAAGCATCCAATGATTAGCCTCGCTTATAAACGGTTTGAGAATCGCCGCCGCGAGCCCGCCGTGATCATACGTACCAAGTGTATCGCCAATATCATGAAGCAGAGCGCAAACCACGTATTCCTCATCTCGGCCATCACGTAACGCACGCGTAGCGGTTTGCAGGCTGTGCTGAAGACGGTCAACATTGAAGCCGCCAAAATCGCCGTCGAGTAAACGAAGATGGTCCAGGACTCGCGTCGGTATTTCTTGTGCGAATTGCGTATAATTCTCGAGAATAATTTCAGCGTCTTGTTTGCTGCACTCGTCGAAGCGAGTAAAGGTAGCTTGGCGTTCGCCTTTGTGCTGAGCATTTGGTGAAGTTTTAGCGTTCATAACTTTGTCCGACCTGTGCTGTGTTTGATGTGCTTTCTCGGTTATTGGAAAATAGCCTTAAGGGAGGCTGAGTTCAAGCGCTGTCTGGTGAAGGTTGACTATTACAGATGAGGTTTTGGCTCGAGAATCGAGTAAAAAGGGAAAAAGATATGGGAAAGTTAGTTCAAGACCTGTCAGGTAAAGTCTATGTGGTAACTGGCGCGAATAGTGGCATAGGCTTCGAAGCCTCTCGGAACTTCGCGGCAAGGGGCGCGCGAGTCGTACTTATTTGTCGAAGCAAAGAGAAAGGAGACGCCGCGCTCGCTAAAATAGAACAAGAGACGGGAAATGATCAGGGGCGCCTGTATATCGCCGATTTTAGTTCGCTCGAAGAAGTCAGCGCTTTGGCAGATCGACTGTTAGAGGACTTTCTGAAAATCGATGTGCTTTGCAATAACGCCGGCTCGGCTAACGGGAGACGTACCGAAACCCGGGAAGGCTTTGAGACGACTTTTGTAACGAACCACCTATCTGGGTTCTTGCTCACTAAGAAATTGATGCCGGCGCTAGAGCGTGCGTCAACCAGTGGCCTGGCCAGAGTTGTATTCACCAGTTCGTATGGGCACGAAAATAGCCCGCTCGATTTTGACGACCTTGGACTGAATAACGGGTATAAAACGCTTACCGCCTACGGGCGTTCTAAGCTTATGAATCTGCTGACCGCGCGTGAGTTGCAGCGGAGGGTCGGCAACCACAATATTGTCACCAGTTCGTTTCACCCAGGCGCAGTCAGGACGCCGATATGGCGTAAAGGGGGACTACTCGCTAGGACAATTGGTGTAGTCATTTACCCCTTTATGGTGAGCGTAGAAAAGGGTGCAGACACATTCATTTGGTTGGCGAGCTCGGAGGATTCCGCGAGCGTGAATGCCGATGGCAATTATTTTTATCAGCGGCGCAAGGTTAAAATCGCGGCGCATGCAACTGACGCCGACGCCGAACGCCTCTGGGATGTCAGTGAAGAACTGGTTCGTCCTTTCGTCTAACCGAGTATCGCCAACTCACTTTGGCAAGCCAAAGGTGAACACAACATTGCCCGAGGCTATAGTGACAAATTGTTCACCGTCGACGGCAAATGTCATC
>JAFMKB010000001.1 GCA_017853205.1 Gammaproteobacteria bacterium | reverse complement strand
CGCCATCCCAGCGCAGGTCGCCGGAGTAGAACAAATTATCGCGACCGTACCCACGGCCTACGGCGAAGCGGGGAAGCTAGTGTTCGCCGCCGCGGCTCTTGCCGGCGTAACCGAGCTTTATACCATCGGTGGCGCGCAGGCAGTTGCTGCAATGGCCTACGGCACCGAAAGTATTCCCAAGGTTGATAAAATTACGGGCCCCGGCAATATTTATGTAACTGTCGCTAAGCGATTGGTATTCGGCGAGGTGGGAATCGACATGATCGCTGGGCCGTCGGAATTAACAATTATATGCGACGGTGAAACGAATCCCGATTGGATAGCAATGGATCTCTTCTCTCAAGCCGAGCACGATGAGCAGGCGCAGTCGATACTTATCTCAACAGACGCGAGCTACCTCGATCAAGTAAGGGAAAGTATCGAGAGGCTTCTTCCGGATATGGAGAGACGCGAAATTATTGAAAAATCGATGGAGAATCGTGGGCTATTTATCGTAGCCAAAAACCTGGAAGAGGCCGCCAGGGTGAGCGACATGATCGCCCCTGAGCATTTGGAGTTATCTATTGCCGACCCCGAAGCGCTTCTCGAAAATATTAATCACGCGGGCGCGATTTTCATGGGGCGCTACAGTGCCGAAGCGCTGGGTGATTACTGCGCAGGGCCAAGCCACGTGTTGCCAACTTCGGGCACTGCGCGATTCTTTTCCGCACTCGGAGTCTATGACTTTCAAAAGCGCAGCTCGATAATATTTAGCACGAAAGAGGGCGCAAGCCGGTTGGCGAAAACTGCGGGTGAGCTCGCGCGTAACGAGCGTCTTCAAGCACACGCGCTGTCCGCGGAATACCGGCAGATTAAATCCTAGCGTTATTTTCTAGGTCTGCGAATTACGGCTCGATAATAATCGCTTGGCCGAAGCCGAGCGTGGTCGGGAGGGATAGTGTTTGGCCGTTCCGATAGACTTCGACTTCGATCGTATCCCCCGGCTTTTTGTTGCGTACCTCAGCCATAATGTTGCCGCCATCGACGACTTTAGTGCCTTGGACTCGCGTAATTACATCACCGGGTAAAATCCCCGCGCGCATCGCAGCGCCACCCTCGTCGACGCTCTCGACAAGCATTCCTCTCACCGAATCAATGCCGAAGAACAGTTCGCTCGACCGAGGACCTAAGGCCTCACCTGTAATGACCCCTAAATAGCCTGCGTTGCCTTCGATTGCCTGAGCGACCATTTCTTCGAGTGCAGTCACAGCGAGGGAAGCGGGCGTTGCAAAGCCTATACCTTCAAAGTTGCCCGATTCAGACAGAATGGAAGAGTTCAAGCCGACCAATTCACCCTTTGCGTTGATTAATGCGCCGCCCGAATTGCCGGGGTTTATCGCCGCGTCGGTCTGTATGCGTTCGATTGCGGTATCCGTCCCGCGCCGAATCGCGCTAACAATACCCTGTGAGACAGACTGTCCTACGTTACGCGGATATCCGATAGCGAAAACAATATCGCCAACGCGGAGTTCGCCGTCGTCGCCGCGGGAAATAGGGGTTAGACCGTCCATGTTTATGTGAAGCACAGCAAGATCACTGCCTTCATCCCAAGCGATGACGGTTGCAGGTGTCTGCCGCCCATCGACTAGCGTTACCTGAGCATTGAAGGCATCGAACAGCGTATCCACGACATGAAGGTTTGTAAGGATATAACCGTCCGCGCTGATAATAACCCCCGAGCCAAGACTCGCGCGTTCTTCAAGATAGAGATTCAGTTGGTCTGGCGAGGCGCGCTCCACCGAGCCAACGTTGACACTAGTTGCATTTATACTGACTACGGCGGGCGAGGCGCGCGCAATGATATCGGCAAAACTAGTCGCCGTGTTTTCTGGTTTTGAGGTGAGCACGAGATTACCACGGAGCAGTTGTGCGAGTTGGTTGTACTGCACAATTACAATTGCTAAGAGTAACCCGCAGGCAATTGGCCAAGCGAGAAATCGAAGCATTGCTATAAGGCTATGTGTCACTGAAGAATTTTTGCTCGGTTTCACTGTAGGAGGTCTGCCCTAGCTTTTATTGTTATCATCTCTCACGAAGCGCCAAAAGGCGATGCGTTAGCAAACGAAGACTTATAGTCTACCAGAGGATAGGTTCATGGCGGTAAGCCTTGCAGAGTTGCAATCAACGATCAATTCACTGCTACGTGTCGAGCAGTTTAAAGACTATGCCCCCAATGGGCTGCAGGTCGAAGGTAAACCGAATGTAGAGAAAATAGTAAGCGGAGTAACTGCGAGTAGGGCGCTTATCGAGGCTGCGATCGAGGCAGATGCTGATGCTGTCCTTGTTCATCATGGGTATTTTTGGCGTGGCGAGGAACAGTCAATTGTTGGCATAAAGCGCAAACGTATCGAGCTGCTGCTAAACAATCAGATTAGCTTGCTCGCCTATCATTTACCACTCGATGCGCATGCTGAACTGGGTAACAATGTGCAACTCGGCAAGCGACTTGGATTTGTGCAGACTGGAGAGATGGGGCGGCATAGTAACCACCCGATAGGTCTCATCGGTCGCTTGCCTAGGCCGATGACTTGCGCTGATCTCGCCGCTCACCTAAGTGACAGCCTGGGGAGAGACCCGCTCATCATTGAGGCGAGCCTGCGTGAAGGAGGTGTCTCTGAGATCGAGAGTATCGCGTGGTGCACGGGTGCCGCGCAGAGTTCTATTGAGCTGGCAGTGAACGCAGGTGTCGATGCCTATCTAACGGGCGAGGTTTCTGAGCCGACGGTGCACATAGCGCGCGAATCAGGGGTGCATTTTATTAGCGCGGGCCACCACGCCACCGAGCGTTACGGGGTCCAAGCGCTCGGGGCATTGCTAGCAGAGAAGTTTGGATTGATGCATCAATTTATAGATATAGACAATCCGGTGTAGCGTCACAGGACATTATGATCGCTGAGAAGGCGCATCACTTTATCTACACAGTCGCGCAGGGAGAGCGCCGACGTGTCTAGCTCCAGAGCGACGTCTGTCGGCGTCTCATAGTCAAATGAGACGCCAGGGACGTCGGTAGACGACGCTGAATAGAGTCCGCTTGGATCTCGCTGTTGGCAAATCGCCAAAGGGGAATTCAGATAAACAATAAGGCAGTTGTTCGGCCCTATAATATTCGCGGCCCGTTCGCGAGAGGTGCGGGTTGGCGCCACGAATGCGGCACAGCATATCAGGCCTGAGTCGTTCAAAAACTTAGCGACGTGTGCGCTTCTAATGAGGTTCTCAGCGCGGCCTTGTGAGCTATGATCTAGGTCACTGCTTATGCCCTGGCGCATATTTTTGCCATCGAGCACAGCGCTCGCGTTACCTTTCTCGAATAGTTCGCGCTCTACAGCATGGGCAAGGGTCGTTTTCCCAGAGCCTGATAGCCCAATAAACAAGAGCGTTACGGGCTGCTGGCCGAAGCGGGCGGCGCGCTCATCTGGCGTGACATAACTTCCGCGTCCATAGGTGCTCTGCGGTCGAGCGCTATTTGTCTCGTAAGAAATCATGCCAGCGCCAACGGTTACATTGCTCATCCTATCGATGAGAATAAAACTGCCTGTGGCACGATTCTGGTGATAGTCATCAAAACAGAGCGAGTGTTCTGCTTGGATTTCAACGCGACCAATTTCGTTCAGCTTGAGGCTGGGCGCAGGTCTTCGCGTAAGTGTATTAATATCAACTAGGCTCTGTAGCGTTTTGATCCGAGCGCCCGTGGTTCTACAACCTATTTTAAGGTCGTAATCAATCCCTGGGCGCATCTCCGCATCGGCCATCCACACGAGATCTGCTTGGAAAGTCGATGCTGAAACTGGTTTGTTGTCGCTGTGAACGAGCATATCCCCACGGCTGATGTCGATCTCATTTTCCAGCGTGAGGGTGATAGCCATAGGCGCGAAGGCAGTCTCAATCTCTTCGTCATAGGTGACAATAGACTTAACTCGACTACTTTTTCCTGAGGGCAATGCCGTAATCGAATCGCCCTTGCGGATTACGCCAGAGGCCACCGTGCCGCAATAACCGCGAAAATTAAGATTGGGTCGATTGACATACTGAATTGGGAAGCGGAAGTCGATGAGATTGCGGCTGGCATTTATCGGAATTTGTTCCAATAGCGTCATCAGCGGCGTGCCGGAGAACCAAGGCATGTTCTCGCTAAACTCGACGACATTATCGCCCTCGAGCGCAGATAGTGGAATAAAATGAAACTCTGCCGTAGGCAGGCTTTCGCTGAACGCTTTGTACTCAGCCGTAATCTCGTCAAACCTAGCCTTGCTGTAGTCGACAAGGTCCATTTTGTTAACTGCAACAATAAGCTGCTTAATGCCTAGTAGCGAAGCGATGTAGCTATGTCGACGCGTTTGAGTTTGGACGCCATGCCGAGCATCGATCAAGATAATAGCAAGGTCACAGGTCGATGCGCCCGTCGCCATATTGCGCGTATACTGTTCGTGACCTGGCGTATCGGCAATTATAAATTTTCGCTTCGCGGTCGAAAAATAGCGATAAGCAACATCGATTGTAATGCCTTGTTCGCGCTCGGCTTGGAGTCCATCGACAAGCAGTGCGAGGTCGATGCGTTCGCCAGTCGTTCCTGATTTTATACTGTCTTTTTTGATCGCGGCGAGTTGGTCTTCGTAGATCATTTTAGAATCATGAAGAAGGCGTCCTATTAGCGTGCTCTTGCCATCGTCGACGCTACCGCAGGTTAGAAGACGCAGTAATTCTTTGCGTTCATGCTGTGCAAGATATGCGTCTATATCGGACTGAATGAGTTCTGATCTGTGAGACATGATGTGCCTTAGTTCGATAAATATGGGCGGCAAGAAGGCTTTGGTAACCGTTTTATAGTTTGTGATTTCAAAAGAGGCAGGCTAGAAATAACCTTTGCGCTTTTTCTCTTCCATCGAGCCTGCTTTATCGCTATCAATTAGCCTGCCCTGTCTTTCCGAACTCGTCGCTAGGAGCATCTCTTGGATAATCTCTGGCAGGGTTGTCGCGTTCGAATCGACAGCGCCTGTTAACGGATAGCATCCTAGCGTTCTGAAACGGACATTTTTTATCTCAATCGATTGGTCATCTCTGATGGGCATCCTGTCGTCGTCGACCATAATGTCTATCCCATCGATATTTACGACCGGGCGCGGCGCTGCAAAATATAAACTCGGAATTTCTATTTTGTTCAGATGGATGTATTGCCAGATATCCAATTCTGTCCAATTCGATAAAGGGAAAACACGAATGCTCTCGCCCTTGTTTATTTTGCTGTTGTAGATATTCCAAAGCTCAGGACGCTGATTCTTGGGGTCCCAAGTATGATTTGCATCGCGGAAGCTAAATACGCGTTCTTTTGCGCGTGATTTCTCCTCATCGCGACGGGCGCCACCGAAGGCTGCATCAAATTTATATTTGTTGAGCGCTTGTTTTAGGGCTTGGGTCTTCATGATGTCAGTATGTTTTTCGCTGCCATGGGTGAAAGGCCCCACACCTGCGTCTATTCCTTCCTGATTAGTGTGGACTATTAACTCGAGCCCTAGGTTGGAGACATGACGGTCTCTAAATTCGATCATCTCGCGAAATTTCCACGTGGTATCGACGTGGAGGAGAGGGAAAGGGGGCTTGCCAGGATAAAACGCTTTTAGGGCTAGATGCAGCATGACCGCGGAGTCTTTGCCTACCGAATACAGCATTACCGGGTTTTCGAATTCGGCAACGACTTCACGGATGATATGAAGGCTCTCTGCTTCGAGTTGTTTCAAGTGCGTTAGCGTGTAATCTTGCATGGGTAACCCAGTTAATTGCTCGGGTGCATGTCGGTGTAGGCTCGGGAACCTCGAAGCGCTTTTCGTAAATGTTTGAGAGCTTAGTAAGATGTGAAGAACTATCTTATGGATTAGTCATCCGCTGGTGCTGGCTTTTTCAGACCAAAATCTTCTGCAAGCGCTCCTTTTTGATCGGGCGTGGCTTTGGCGGCGTAATCCTTCGGTGGGACAAGGGCGCTGATCTCGCCGTTACTTGCCTCGTCGCCAAAGCTAGCATCCTTCTTCGTAGGGAGTAGTTTCCCAGCCACCTCCTCAGGGCATAGGTCCTGCGCGCCGCTGGCAAGGTGTTCATAGACTTCGCGATAGCTTTCCGTCATGTGATGTACAAGATCAGCTGTCATACTAAAGTGATCGCTGACATTGTCCCGGTAGCGCCGCTCCGTTTCTTTGGCGTCACGCAGCTGTGTCTCGAGTTCTTTGACCCGACTTGGGTTAGCGCTTAATTTCCCGCCGATGAGTAAACCGATAACAACTCCTGCGAGGAGGCTGCTTGTTACGATAATCCAGGTCATTCAGAGGTCCTCGATTGGGAGAAGGTTGGAAGACGGCGACGAGTCTCGCGAGATCGCTCTGCCATTGCCTATACGTCAAAGAGCAGTATAGCCACAAGCTTGATGAGATAGAAGAGACGGCTAGATGGTGGGGCCGCACTGCCGTACAATCGCGTTTCCGCAAAACTAGGCGTGGTTCAGCGGTTGAGTTGCGCGTGGATATAAGCTAATTCTCAAATATTCTAAGATTTACCGGCGAATATTCGATGTTCAGTGGGTCAGCTTAGAAGCGAGGCAGCGCTCGATCGCTAATTAGCATCGCGTCGATTCGCCACAAGGAAGCAAAGTTTCGTGTCCCAAACTGGATTGTTAGCAAGTTACAAAGCCGATGTTGCGGCGGGGAAAATTAGCGAAGATGCAGAGCAGGTGAGAATCGTTGGCTCGCTGGAGCGATTATCAGCTGAGTTGGATTCAGCTGTTCGCCGTGAGAGCAGCCTGCTAGGCCAGCTCAGGCGCATGATAGGGCGAAAGAGCGAAACCTCATGCAAAGGTTTGTATTTGTGGGGAGGAGTTGGGCGAGGCAAAACCTACCTCTTGGATCTCTTTTTTTATTCGATCCATTCGGTGCCTAAAAGGCGCACGCATTTCCATCGCTTTATGCAAGAGGTTCACCAGAAACTTGCCGTTTTGCAAGGGCATAAGAATCCTCTTAAGGAGGTCGCCGATGAGCTGGCCAATGAAGTTAGGCTGCTCTGCTTCGACGAATTTTTTGTGCAGGATATCGCCGATGCCATGTTGCTCGCCGGGCTCTTAGATGCGTTATTTGAACGTGGCGTGGTGCTGGTTGCAACGTCAAACATCCATCCCGATGGTTTGTATAAGAACGGGCTGCAGCGAGCACGTTTTCTACCTGCTATTGAACTACTTAAGACACAGACTCAGGTAATCGAAATTAAGTCGGGTATCGACTATCGACTTCGTAGCCTCGAACAAGCAACGCTTTATTACACTCCAGATGATTCGCAGGCGCGCGCGGCGATGCTTGCAAGCCTGCATGAGCTGGTTCCCTCTAAGGCGCACTTGGCAAACGACGTCTGTGTTGAAATTCTTGGACGGGAACTGCGCGCACTCTGGGTTGCAGATGATATCGTCTGGTTCGAGTTCGCAGAACTATGCGACGGGCCCCGAAGCGCTTTCGATTACGTTGAGCTGGCGAAGCTATTCCATTCGATGCTTATTACAGGCGTTCCTGTATTCGACGACGCTCGAAATGATCAAGCGCGACGCTTCATCAACCTTGTCGATGAGCTGTACGACCGCAGAGTTAAGTTGATTGCGTCGGCCGCAGCCCCTATAGTGGCGCTCTATGTTGGGACGCAATTACGCTTCGAGTTTGAGCGAACAGCCTCCCGATTATTGGAAATGCAGTCCTTGGACTATCTGGCGACAGCGCATCGTGGCTGAAGAGGGTGAAATCCTTATAAATTCGCTTGAAAGATCTAAATTGCTCCGGTAGTATTCGCCCTCCTTAAAGTAAAGACCGATGACTAATCGATGAAGACTTACAGCGCAAAAACAAATGAAGTTGATCAGGCATGGCTCCTGGTCGATGCGGAAGGCCAAACACTAGGCAGAATGGCGGCTGAGATAGCGCATCGCCTGCGTGGAAAGCACAAGCCAGAGTTCACTTCGCATATCGATACCGGCGACTTCGTCGTTGTTGTCAACTGTGAAAAAGTGAAGGTTACGGGTAATAAAGCAAAAGACAAGATCTACCATGCGCACTCGGGATACCCCGGCGGCCTGAAATCGATCTCTTTTGAAAAGCTCATCGAACGTGCGCCTGAGCGTGTTATTCAAAACGCAGTGAAAGGTATGCTGCCCAAGAATGCACTAGGTCGTGCCATGTTCAAAAAATTAAAAGTCTACGCCGGTAGCGAGCATCCCCACGGTGCCCAGCAGCCGCAAGCCGTTAAATTTTAAGAGGTTAGCTTAGTTCTATGTCTACTACGCAATACTACGGAACTGGTCGTCGTAAAACCTCGACTGCGAGGGTATACCTCAAGAATGGTAGCGGTGCTATCACGGTGAACAAGCGTCCTCTCGATGGCTATTTTGGTCGGGAAGTGGCTCGCATGATCGTGCGCCAGCCTCTAGAGCTCGTGGAAATGATCGAGAAATTCGACGTAAATGTCACAGTTCGCGGTGGTGGTAGCTTCGGGCAAGCCGGCGCTATTCGGCATGGAATTACTCGCGCACTGATGGAGTACGACCAAGAGCTCAAGCCTACGCTGCGTAAGGCGGGTTTCGTCACTCGTGACGCGCGTGAAGTTGAGCGTAAGAAGGTTGGTTTGCGTAAGGCGCGCAAGAAGCCGCAATTCTCTAAGCGCTAATCTTCGTCTCGCGAGGGTTGAGCAAAAAAACGCCGGAATCGTCCTCGATCTCGGCGTTTTTTTTGAGCTGGGAAAAATATTTTTTCTACTTTGATTTCAATCATCTACTGACGGATTCGGTCATAGTCGACTTGAAATAACCCCGATGTTTGTCTATGATTGGCGCGGTTTGCTAACCCGCAATGGACACTGCATCCAATTCAACAGAATACTCGCCCCATTTCTGCCCTGACGCTAGCACGGAGTCCGCTTCGTCCGTGTCAAAAAAGAGCTCGTGGCGGGCGCGAATACATTCTTTTAAAGCTAGCTCTCGAGGAGAAAAACGGTGACTGACAACAGTGCGAATGTTGGCCGTAGACGGTTCTTAGTTGGTTCGACGACAGCGGTTGGTGCCGCTGGTGTAGTAGGTGCTGCGGTGCCTTTCGTAGGGTCGTGGAACCCAAGCGCCAAAGCGCGTGCGGCAGGAGCTCCTGTTCGCATAGATATTAGTCGTCTGCAAGACGGTGAGATGCTGGGGCCAATCCCTGCATGGCGTGGGCGTCCTATTTTTGTTGTTAAGCGCAGCGAGGCATTGCTTGCTGTACTCAACGAAGACCCCGATCGCCTAACCGATCCAGATTCGCAAGAGCCAGAACAGCCCACTTACGCGCAAAATGAATACCGTGCGCGCCGCCCCGATATAATGGTTTTGGTCGGCCTATGCCCACACCTTTTTTGCTCACCCACTCCGCATATCGAACTCAAGGCGCAGCCTTTCGACGAGGAGTGGCGTGGCGGATTCTTCTGCCCCTGTCACGGTTCGCGATTCGACCTCGCTGGACGTGTTTACAGCGGGTCACCTTCATCGCGCAACATGGAAGTGCCGCCGCATTCATTTGAGGACGACAACGTGTTGATCATAGGTATTGACGAGGAGACAGCAGCATGAGCGATTCAAACAAGCCCGGCCTCGTAATGGGCGCATTAGTCGGTCTCCGCGACTGGACAGACGACAGGCTGCCAATAGTGTCAGCTTGGAAGAAACACATGAGCGAATACTACGCTCCTAAAAACTTCAACTTTTGGTACTTCTTCGGCGTATTGTCGATGGTTGTATTGGTTATCCAGTTGCTTACAGGCATCTGGTTGACGATGAATTATACCGCGAGTGCCGAAGCGGCATTTGCTTCCGTCGAATACATCATGCGTGATGTCGACTATGGCTGGATTCTGCGTTACATGCACTCAACCGGTGCGTCAGCCTTCTTTGCTGTGGTTTATCTCCATATGTTCCGCGGCATGATGTATGGCTCGTACCAAAAGCCTCGCGAGTTGATCTGGGTCTTCGGTATGGCGATCTACCTCGTCCTGATGATGGAAGGATTCCTGGGCTATGTGTTGCCTTGGGGCCAAATGTCATACTGGGGCGCTAACGTTATCGTATCGCTGGCCGGCGCGATTCCCGTCATTGGTGAAGACCTATTAGTTTGGGTGCGCGGTGATTACTTAATTTCGGGCGCTACACTGAATCGCTTCTTCGCTCTTCACGTGGTCGCACTTCCAATCGTGTTAATCGCCTTGGTGGTGTTACATATTCTTGCGCTTCATGAGGTGGGCTCGAACAACCCTGACGGCGTCGAGATCAAGAAGAATAAAGATGCAAATGGTGTGCCTCTCGACGGTGTTCCTTTCCATCCTTACTACACGATGTATCATGATCTCGGGGGCATAATCGTCTTCTTATTTGTCTTCTGTGCGATCGTATTTTTCGCGCCAGAGATGGGTGGGTATTTCCTAGAAGTCGCCAACTTCCAAGAAGCAGATTCACTAAAAACGCCAGAGCACGTGCCGCCGGTTTGGTATTACACCCCGTTCTACTCGATGCTGCGTGCGGTTACCTACCCGCTGTTCGGTATCGATGCGAAATTCTGGGGAATGCTGGTCATGTTCGGTGCGATTGCGATTCTCTTTGTACTGCCTTGGCTCGACAAGAGTCCGGTCAGATCAATTCGTTACAAAGGTAAGTTTAGCCGCATCGCGCTTCTACTTTTCGTTGTCGCGTTCCTGATTCTTGGTGTGCTTGGTACGCAATCAGTCAGTCCAGCCAAAACACTCCTTGCTCAGGTTATGACGCTTGTGTATTTCGGGTATTTCTTCGCGATGCCTTGGTATACACGTGCTGAAGAGACAGCAACACCGCCTGAGCGCGTCACTGGTCGCTTTATCAGCATCCCTCAGTTTATCGGTGCGTTATTGCTTATCGCGGCGATGGTAGTCATCCCGTTGATGCTCACCAATACCGCTCATGCCTCTGAAGCCAGCAATGTTGATCTCATGCACGTCGAAACAAGTTTTGAGGACAAGGGATCACTTCAGCGCGGCTGGGGTACCTACATGAACTATTGTGCGGGTTGTCATGAGCTTGGCTACGCGCGCTATGCGCGCACAGCCGAAGATTTAGAGCTCGACGCTGAATTGGTTGAGGCGAATATGATATTCGATGGATCGTCTATCGGCGATCTAATGACCAATGCGATGGCGGACGAAGACTCTAAGGTATGGTTTGGTGCGGCACCTCCAGATCTTACGCTGATCGGGCGCGTGCGCTCCCCCGATTGGCTATACACTTACATGAAGTCGTTCTACAACGACCCGTCGCGTCCGCTGGGGGCCAATAACAAGCTTTTTGCGAACGTCGGCATGCCCAATGCTCTGCATAATCTACAGGGTGACGTGGTCTGTGACGACCACGGAACGGATGATCCCACTCAGTGCGACCTCACACACGTAGAGGGGACGGGTAGCCTATCACCGGCAGAATTCGATGAAACGGTTGCAGATCTCGTGAACTTTCTCTACTACATCGGCGAGCCTATCCGTGCGAAGCGTCAGTCGATTGGTGTCTGGGTCTTAGCGTTTCTCGGGCTCCTCTACATCCTCGTGTTCTTCATGAGCCGAGAGTTTAGCAAGGACTATCATTGATCTGACTGCATTGCAGTTAAGGTCTACTATCTAAGGATTGAGAGGAAATACTATGGGTGTGGTTGCTAAACGATCGTCGATGACTTTCTACTCGGATGGCACTAGCCAATACAGCCACCGCGTTCGCATCGTGTTGGCCGAAAAGGGTGTGACCGTTGAGACTATCGATGTAGATCCAGAAAAAAAGCCCGAGGATCTCGCTAGCCTCAATCCTTACAACTCGCTACCCACGCTAGTTGACAGGGATTTGGTGCTTTACGAAGCGGACATCATGATGGAATATCTAGATGAGCGTTTCCCTCATCCTCCTCTGTTCCCTGTCTATCCGGTGGCGCGCGCGATGAGCCGCCTTTGGATCTATCGCATAAAGCAAGATTGGTGCCCGCTAGTCGATAAACTCATGGCTAAAGACGGGACGCCGGCGCAGCTTGAGAAGGCACGCAAAGAATTACGCGACAGCCTCGTGTCTATTGCCGCGATTTTTGGCGAAAAGCCCTATTTTATGAGTGACGAGTTCACTATCGTCGACTGCTGTGTAATGCCGATTTTATGGCGTCTCCCTGTAATGGGAATTGAGCTACCTAAGACGAAGGGAGTAAAACCACTTCTTGATTACCGCGATCGCCTCTTTGAGCGTGAATCTGTGATCATGAGTCTTTCCGAGCAAGAAAAAGAGATGGTCTAAAACCCTCTTCGCCGAATAGTCTTCTCAGAGAAAAGAAAGACATGTCGACACTAATGACTTCTAGTCGGCCCTACCTCGTCAGAGCCCTTTATGAGTGGATTCTAGACAACGGCTGCACCCCGCATGTAGTCGTTGACGCGCTAATAGACGGCGTCGAAGTGCCCCAAGAACACGTAAAAGACGGTCAGATCGTTCTCAATGTGTCGCCTGTCGCCGTTCAAGATCTCATCATCGACGATCACTATGTTAGCTTTAATGGGCGCTTCGCCGGAGTCTCCCGGCGCGTGCTCGTCCCCATTGGAGCGATGTTGGGAATTTACGCGCGGGAGAACGGTGAAGGGATGATGTTTAAGGCTGAAATACTTCCAGAGCCGGAGCCGCCAGCGCCGTCAGACAGCAGCGCGAGCGGCACCCAAGCGAGTTCTAGTCAGAAAAAGCCTGCTCTACGATTGGTCAAATAGCGCGGTTAATTAAGGTATTCGAAAACCTTAACGACGCGAGTGACGCCAGAGACGTTTCGAGCTAGATCCGCTGCGGCGTCCGCATCAGCTTGCGTAACTAAGCCCATCAAAAAAACCGCGCCATTTTCTGTTATGACCCTAATCTGACCCGACGGGACGCTGCTTTTAGCTAGCATGAGGGTTCGCACTTTGGTCGCGACCCAATTGTCATTGCTGCGAGCTAGAAGGCTTGTTTTGCCTGCAACCTCGAGTTCATTGTGAATGCGTTTGATTTTCGTGCTCGACTCGCTCGTTATCTGAGTCGCTCGTGTTTTCAATGCCTCAGAGGCAACCTGCCCAACCAAGAGCACGACTCCATTGTGGCTAATCACATCGATATTCGCTTTCTTGAGCTCCGGCTCGAGTTTCTTTAGATTAACGATTACCTTGGTTTCGATCGACTGATCCTCAACCACGGCTCCTGCGGTGCGTTCGGTTGGATCTTCTTGAATGCCCTCAGCACCCGTCGTCCGGACTAACACCGTAGTGCAACTTGCTAGCAGAGACAGAAGCAGGACGCTTGCAAACGCGCGGTAAAACATTGAGGTAATACTGAGATTCATGCTGTTTCTCCTCCGAATAAATGAGTGTCTATTAAGTCGCATAAGCAGTGAATTACAACCAGGTGCACTTCTTGAATCCGTGCTGTGCGCTCGGAGGGAACACGGATTTCGGTGTCATGCACACCAAGTGCCGCAGCAATTGTGCCGCCGTCGCGTCCCGTCATTGCAACGACTTTCATTCCTCGCTCATGTGCTGCATCGATAGCTGTCAACACGTTTTTCGAATTCCCACTTGTAGAGATGGCCAGAAGAACGTCGCCCGCATTACCGAGAGCACTCACTTGCTTCGAGAATATCTCATTGAAATCATAGTCGTTGGCTATGGCCGTGAGCGTCGAAGTGTCTGTGCTAATAGCGATGGCAGGCAACCCCGGTCGCTCTTTTTCAAAGCGGTTCAATAGCTCCGCTGAGAAGTGCTGAGCATCGCCAGCCGATCCGCCATTACCGCAGCTCAGGATTTTTCCTCCTGCGAGCAAGCATTCAAGCATGACCTCTGCCGCGCGGTGTATCGATGGTCCCATAGACTCGGCTGACCGCATTTTCGTCTCGATGCTTTCAGCGAAATGTTGAGCTACCCTGTGATGTAAATCCATCTTGCATTCTCCAATTTCAATGCCGTAGTTATCGGCCGATACTCGTTTCACTGTTAGGGTAAATTGCGGCGGCAAGAAGGCTTGATAAATGATGACTTTTAGCGAGGTTTGTTTGCGTGGCTTTGCGACAACGGCTGTCCTGGTCAGATTTCAACGCGCCGAATGCGATGATTAAACAAAGGCGGCCTTGATCCAATTAACGTCAATCTCGTTTGTCTGCCTGTTAGTGCTCAGAGCTACAACATCAAATCGGCAAAAGTGGGTCTTGAACTCACTGTGGGTGAGTAAATAGTATTTCGCGGCATTACGAAGTCGGCGCTGCTTGTGAGCTGTGACTGAAGCGCTTGCGCCACCAAAGCGATTGCTCGATCTAAATCTAACTTCAACGAAAATCAGCTTGCTCTCGGCATCAGTCACAATTAGATCGATTTCCCCAGCCTTGCAGCGAAAATTTTGCCCCGCGATCCTGCAGCCTCTCACCTTTAAATAGTCAGCAGCGAGAGCCTCGAACCGACGTCCAGTTGCGACTGCCGTTTCTCTAGTCATGCACTAAGCATCCCCGGTTAGAATAGTTCAGTCGCGTGGCGGGCCGGATTAGGGAGAGACACGAGAGTGATGTGAGCAGGCTGGTGGGCGTTAGCGAGGTGAGCCTAGCTCCCTGGTATGGGCTCTGGCACACCATTTTCAAACCTCAGCATCACCAGCTTGCGTGTAATTTTCCCGTCGTCAGTTAGGCTCAATTCGCCTGTTACCCCGCGCAGACTCCGTTGCGGATTGTTCCTTAGCTGCGAAATCTGCATCGCCAGGTAAAAGCTGTCAACGCCCATGGCTCTGAGACGCTGACTTGAGCCGAACGCTGGGGTGAAGTTGTCGTCGGCCACCGACCGCAGTTCGCTAGGTCTAACCATCCAAGGCGCGTCGCCAAACACTAAGCCATCGAGGTCTCGTGTGCTCGCGCTGGGGTCGCCATCATAGATCGAGGGCAGTGCAAGGAGCGGGAGATCCTGCGCGTAATAAAATGCGAGGGTTGGCACTAACTGGCGGCCTTGGCGAGGGTTTGCAATTAGAAATATGAAATCTATGTCGCTGCGGCGCTGAGGTATGAACTCGATATTGTTCCGCGGTAGCGTTGCGCGAAGTCGACGCGCGCGCTCTTCACTCGCATCGATGGCAAGAAGGTTCTTCACAACAGCGCTAAAATCTTCCTCTGGACCGAAAACAGAGCGAGCTACCACGCTGCCGCCGTGTTGTTCCCAGCGAGCCTGAAAAGTCGCTCGCAGGCGTGTGTAGTTCTCTCCCTCGGGAGTGATGACCGCCGCACGGTTGAATCCGCGCTGCTTGGCGAGCGCTATAATTTGCTCGATTTCGTCCTCAGGCGCGAGACCGAATTGGACGAGGTCAGTGGGTTTTCCCACCATAGATCCTTCTTCGCTGTCAGCATAATTTAGCGCAAGAGTTAGCGTGGGAAGTCTTGGAAGGGCAGCGATCTGATTGACGAGCGCTTTATTCAGTGGTCCAACGACAAGATCGACGCCGAGGCGTAATGCCTCATCGTAGATGCTAAACGCATCGGTCGCTTCGCTACTATCGATGACACTTATACGAGGGACTTCGCGAGAAATGGCGAGAGATTGATAGTAGGCCGCGACAAATCCTTCTTGGAGTGCTCTTCCGGCGGCTGTTTGCAGGGGCAGAATGAGGCCGATATGCCGGGGGCGTCGATCCCATGCTGCATTGAGGCTGAGGAGTGCGCTTGGCAGAAAGCTCGTCGCGGCATGTTGAGCCCAAACGCTTTGCCATCTCGCAATCGCATCTAGTTGGCCGCGCAGGCTAAATTCCTCGCGCCTTATAGTTTTATTGAGCTCAAGCCAGCCGCGAGCATGATAGCCTGCGGTTGCATTGGCCACTTTATCAATTTCATCGATTGATAGGGTGTCGAGCGTTTGCCAGATGGAATCACTGAGTTGTCGAGCGAGCGGCGGTGATCCGTATTCGGCGCCCTCGCTGCGGCTGAGTTGAACGACTGCCGCGAGTGAGGGATCGCCGAGCGCGTTGTAAACCTTGCCCGCGAGTAGCGCGATTTTAATGTTTGTGTCGATTGGGAGTGCCTCGCGCGCGCGGCTGTCGAGTTCTTGAAGTAAACTACGCGCCTCAGAGTAATCGCTATTGCCGAAAGCTATGGTTGCCTTAGCGAGCTGCACTAACGCGCGCAGCTCATCAGAAAGCAGCTGCTGCGCCGGAAGTGCGTCGATTTCGGTCGCGGCTCTTCCCAGATTATTTTCATAGATGAGCAGATCGATCGCTTGCAGTCGATACTCTGCTGCAGCCTCGGCGTCGTTCTGAGAGTCCGCCTGAGAAGCAGCGTTCAACAGAGTCTCAACCGACGCGGATGCTAAATCGAAGGGGGTAGTACCGGAATTGATTGATGTTGACTGGCACCCAACAAGCAATCCGAGGAACAAGAGCGCAGAGCAGAGGCTCGAGACAGTCCGTAAATTGTTGGCGTTGCGAAGCAGTCTGGCCGTGCTCATTTCAAACGTACCCACTCTTTGCGTGTTTAATTCTTCGGTTTAACGTGTTTAGTAGTTGTTTAGTCTAAGACTAGGTTGCCAACTATATTGTCGCAAATTAAGCGCGAACATTGTCAAAATTGTACGCTTCACCCACAGGGTTTGAAATAGCGGCTTCGTTTGAAAAGAGAGAATCGCATGGAAATACAAGGCACGCTCTACATTGTGGCTACGCCGATAGGGAATCTTGAAGACATCAGTGCTCGCGCGATCGCTGTGCTCAAGCAGGTTGATCTAATCGCTGCTGAGGATACGCGCCATAGCAAAAGGCTACTGCAGCACTTTGCAATAGCGACCCCGCTAACGTCCTATCATGATTTTAGTAGCGACTCTGAGGTGAAGAAGCTGCTTGATGAACTCATTATTGGGCGCTCTTTAGCGTTGATATCAGATGCGGGCACACCCCTGATATCAGATCCTGGCTATCGGCTTGTCGAAATGGCAAGGAGTCGCGGAATCGCTGTAATCCCTGTGCCGGGTGCGAGCGCAGTGATTGCAGCGTTAAGCGTAGCAGGCATTCCGAGCGATCGGTTTTACTTTGAGGGCTTCTTGCCTGCTAAGAGCACTCAGCGCTGCAAGCGTCTTGTCGCCCTCGCCGAAGAGACCTCAACGCTCGTTTTCTATGAGTCTCCTCACAGGATTGTCGCGTGCCTGAACGATATGGCAGCAGTAATTGCCGAGCCAGATAAAAGGAAAGTGTTTGTCGCGCGAGAGCTCACGAAGAAATTTGAAAGCCATTTCCTAGGGAGTGTCCTCGAGGCAGCGAGATGGATTGCGAGCGATGAAAACAATTCCCGAGGTGAGTTCGTGCTGGTGCTTGAGGGTCGCGCAGCCAGGCAGGGCTCTGACATCGATGAGCTAATGCGAAAAGCGATAGACACCGCTGAGCTTTTGAGCGCTGAAGTGTCGATGAAGCGCGCAGTCGCTGTGGCTGCACAGCTCGTTGGCGTTCGGAAAAACGCACTTTATGCGGCTATGCTCGAAAAAGAGCAATAGATGCGCCTTGTGTGGAAGTGTGAACTCGACTAAGCTGCGCCCGAGTCAGCTGGGCAATCGCTGGTCCTAGTTCTTCATTCGTCGCTTAGCGTCGCTCGAGGACGGGGTCGGAGGAAAGTCCGGGCTCCACAGAGCAGGGTGCCAGGTAACGCCTGGGAGGCGTAAGCCTACGGCTAGTGCAGCAGAAAATATACCGCCAAATCTCGCGTGAAGTCCTCGCAGCCGCTGGAAAGCGTTTTCGAGAGTCGCAGGGTTCGGTAAGGGTGAAAAGGTGCGGTAAGAGCGCACCGCGCGACTGGTAACAGTTCGTGGCAGTGTAAACCCCACTCGGAGCAAGGCCAAATAGGAGCCCATCGATGCTGCTCGCATTGGGTTCGGGTAGGCCGCTAAAGGCTTGCGGTGACGCAAGCCGCAGATGAATGATTGTCCTCGACAGAACCCGGCTTATAGGCTGGCTCACTTTTACTTTTCTCCTTGGATTCCTTAATTTTCCTCCTTGTTCGCGTCTAGTCTCGACTCGCTGCGAGCGCCGGTGCGAGTTTTCCTTCCTAGTTAGCCTCTCTCCGCATCCCGGATGATCGTGAATGCCACTATTGATCATGCGACTCTCAAAATCAGTAACTTAGCGGCATTTTCTGCTTGCATGCGTTTGATTCTGTCCTTATAGTGGAAATCTGTGGAAAAAAGTGGATAATTTTGTATTATAGTGGGGCTTTGTGGGTAGAGGCGGCGCTAGTGTAGATACAACTTGGTCAGCTAAGCCATTAAAAATACATGAAATATCAGTAACTAACCTAATTTGGAGAGGACGCGGTGTTTCGCGGAATCAATTCGATCAATCTCGATGCGAAAGGGCGTATGGCGATGCCGGCGCGCTACCGTGAGCGTCTGCTTAGTCACTGTGCAGGCCAAATGGTGGTGACAATCGACACAAACCACCGGTGCCTACTTCTGTATCCGCTCGCTGAATGGGAGCAAATCGAACGCGAAATCGAAGGGTTATCGAGTTTTGACCCGATGTCTGCGCGCGTCAAACATCTGCTGATAGGCCATGCGACCGACCTCGAGCTCGATAGCAATGGGCGGATTCTCTTGCCACAGGAGCTCCGGCAATACGCTGCTCTCGATAAACATATCTGTTTGGTTGGTCAGGGGAAGAAGCTAGAAATATGGGATCAGGATGCCTGGACTGCGCAGCGTGAACTCTGGTTTACCGAGTCGGCCGGGTCGGCAGAGCTGCCGGATAAGTTACGGTCCTTGGCTCTCTAGCATGTCGCAGGTGAAATGCTTAGACCCCCAAAATAGAAATAAGGCGCGACATGTCCACCGAAACGCTCCATCACACAGTACTGCTCGACGAGGCGATTGATGCCTTGCTGGCATCTAGGAGTGGGAGTAATGAGCCGGGTTTATTCATTGACGGCACCTTTGGGCGAGGCGGGCATTCGCGGGGGATCTTGGCAAGACTGCCTGCAAACGCCAGGCTAATCGCCTTTGATCGCGACCCCGAAGCTATCAAGGCTGCCACAGCGATGCAGTTGGAAGACTGCAGATTAGAGCCTAAACACAGTGCTTTTGGCGATATGAGTTCGGTGCTCGGCGATATGGGTCTCTTAGGGCGCGTTGACGGGATACTGCTTGATCTTGGCGTCTCGTCTCCGCAGCTCGATGATGCGGGGCGAGGATTTAGTTTCATGCGTGACGGTCCGCTCGACATGCGCATGGACACAACGCAAGGCATAAGTGCAGCGCAATGGATAAATTCGGCTAGTGAAACAGAAATTGCTGATGTGCTCTATCACTACGGTGAAGAAAGACATTCACGAAGAATGGCGAGGCGGATCGTTGCGGAACGCGCCATAGCGCCCATTCTAAGAACAGGTGTTCTCGCTGAGATGATTAAAGAGGCAAACCCTTCGTGGGAGCGCGACAAGCATCCAGCAACGCGCGCATTTCAAGGAATACGGCTATTTATAAACCGTGAATTAGAGCAGTTGGAATTAGCGCTCGATCAAGCATTGGATATTTTGCGCCCGGGTGGCCTGTTAGTTGTGATCAGCTTTCACTCATTGGAAGACAGAATAACAAAACGATTTATCGCGAAGCATGCGCGTGGGGACGAGTTTCCAAGGGGGCTGCCTGTTGCTCAGTCGCAGCTCAATCCGAAGGTGAGGCCAATAGGGAAAGCGATTAAACCGAGCCGAGATGAGATTGACAGAAACCCCCGCGCACGGAGCGCAGTCATGCGGGTAGCAGCGAAGCTTTAGTTGTCATTGGTAACGCGGTAACTCTCAAAAACAAAAGTAAAATGCGAGTTGACTAGAAACAGCGGTAGGTTGGGTAAAGATGATGCAGGCGCGACAGAGACAGGTAAGACAGGCCGGAGACCACGAGTCACTTTGGACTTGGCTGGGGCTCGGCGAGCGCCGCTCTGGAATATTCCTCTTGTTGCTTTTCTGCTTGCTTGGTAGCGGATTGGGTGTCGTAAAAACGACTCATGAGAATCGCTACGTTTTTAATCATCTTCAAGAGCTTAAAAACGAGGCTAACGACTTGAGTGTCGAGTGGGGACAGCTACTCATCGAACAAAGCACCTTCGGTGTTGAGGGTCGTATCGAGCAGAAAGCGACCGATCAGTTGGGTATGCGAGTGCCCGATATCAGTCAGATTGTCATGGTTGGGCATTAGGAAATAATGGATTCGATAAAAAAGGGGATTGGCATGAGCGCAACGAGACGAGAAACAAATGCGCACACGTCTAACAAGGGGCAGGGTGTCGCTGCGAAGGCCTGGACGTACGTCAAAGCCACTTGGCGGCTCGGGGCGGTAGCACTAGGCTTGGTGCTCTGTGTCGGCGCGGTGGCGTGGAAAGTCGGTCAGCTGCAAGTCACTCAGAAAGAATTTTTACAGAGCCAAGGCGACAATCGAGCCATTCGGACCATTCCTATCGCGGCCAATCGCGGCGTCATTTTCGACCGCAACGGCGAACCGCTGGCGGTGAGCACCCCTGTTGTAACCATTAGCGTTAATCCCTCTAAAATTATCGATAACCCCAATGATATTCGCCGCCTCGCAAACGCGCTCGACATGAATGCCGATGCGCTTATCGCAACCATCGAGAGTAAACGCGACAAGCCGTTCCACTTTATTAAGCGAAGGCTTTCGCCAGCTGAGGCGGCGCCAGTCGCCGCGATGCGAATTCCACATGTAAGACTTGAAGACGAATACCAGCGCTTCTACCCACAGGGAGAGGTCGCTGCCCACTTGGTTGGCTTCAGCAATATCGATAATGTCGGTCAAGAGGGTATCGAGCTTACTTATGAGGAGCATCTTCAGGGGGTCGAAGGCCGGCGGCAGATAATTAGAGATCGTCGCGACAACATTATTGAAGAAATCAGAACGATTGAGACTGCATCAAACGGCTCGAACATCGAGCTCAGTATAGATTTTAGGCTACAGAACCTTGCGTACAAAGAGCTTAAAGCCGAGTTTACTAAGCGCCGCGCAAAATCAGCGACGTTAGTCATGCTGGACGTCGAGACCGGCGAGGTTTTGGCGATGGCGAATCAGCCTTCTTATAACCCGAATAACAAAAGCAACATTAGCGATTTTGGTGTGTTGCGTAACCGTGCATTAACGGATGTATTCGAGCCGGGCTCTACGGTGAAGGCATTCACTATTGCAGCGGCGTTAGAAAGCGGCGTTTATGAGGCTGATACCATTATCGAAACAAGCCCAGGATGGATGATGGTGCACGGGCACACGATTCAGGACATTCATAACTACGGCACATTGACTGTCGGCAAGGTCATCACGAAGTCGAGCAATGTCGGCACAAGTAAAATCGCCTTAGAAATCGGACCCGAACCAATACGCGATGTTCTCGAAAGAGTGGGGCTTGGGCAGGTGACTGGAACCGGTTTCCCTGGCGAGCGTGGCGGTTTATTGCCGAGTCCACGACGTTGGAGTGCAGTCGAAACAGCGACATTATCCTACGGCTACGGGCTTTCAGTTACGGCTCTTCAGCTAGCTCAGGCTTATTCGGTTATTGCCGACAGTGGCATTAAGAAGCCAGTATCGCTCGTTAAATTGAGCGAGGAGGAAGTTGCCGCGCTTTCGCGCGAGAGAGTGTTGTCTCCATCAATTTCAGCTCAAATTAAAGACATGCTAGAAACAGTTGTTGATCCGAGACGCGGAGGTTCGGCGCGTGAAGGGAAAGTGCCTTTTTACAAAGTGGCCGGTAAAACGGGCACCGCGCACGTTGTGGGTGAGTTCGGTTATGAGGCTAATCTTCACAACTCTCTCTTCGTAGGAATGATTCCCGCGAGTGACCCCAAAATAGTTGTCGTTGTGGTCATTAATGAGCCGAAGGGCAGCGAACACTATGGAGGACAGGTCGCAGCACCGGTTTTCGCGCGAGTGGCGTCGGGTGCGATGCGGCTTCTGAATATTCCACCCGATGACGTGCCTGTCGGTCAATCGGTGATGTCTAGCGGAGGTGACGAATAGCCACATGGGCGCCCCCGTCGAGCACAGCGCAGCCGAGATCACCTTAAGCGAGCTTGTAGCTGGGTTCGTGCCTGCCTCGATTATCGACAAATTAACGTCTGACGTTCGGGTTAAGGGGATACAGCTAGACAGCAGACTCGTCATTCCTGGCGATGTTTTCTTCGCAGTATTCGGGCGAAATCTCGATGCGCGCGATTTTATTCCAACCGCAATAAACTCAGGTGCAGTGGCAGTTCTCGCCGAATCTGGCGGTGAATGGACGGGCATTAACTGGATAGGTCATGTTCCTGTGATCGCCGTCGATTCGCTTCAGTCGAAGATGAGCGCAATTGCGGGGAGGTTTTATTCCGATCCGAGTGCGCACGCTGGCGTGATTGGAATAACTGGCACCAATGGCAAGACCAGCTGCGCCGCTTTTATGGCTCAGGTATTCGCAAGCCTGGGCCACGACTCCGCAACAATCGGCACACTGGGCTACGGCCGTCCTGGTTGCCTCGCGGCGACCGCCCTCACAACGCCTGATGCGGTCTTCACGCAGCGCGCGCTGTTTGAACTTCTCTCGACGGGTGTTGATCCTGTCATCATGGAAGTGTCCTCCGTTGGCTTAGATCAACGCCGTGTGAGCGGCGTGCACTTTGACACAGCTGTTTTTACAAATCTCACTCGCGATCACCTCGACTACCACGGCACCATGGAGGCCTACGGGTCGAGTAAAAAGAAGTTGTTTACGATGCCTGGGCTCAAACGTGCAGTCATAAATCTCGATGATGCCTACGGCCTTTCACTAATCAATGCTATAGCCTCCTCCGTTGAAGTCATGACTTACAGTCAATCCCGAACAGCCGCCTCAGTCCGCGCTGAACGTGTGACGATGGATTCCCACGGCATTGCAATGCATTTGATCACTCCCATCGGTAGTGGCGAAGTACGGATTGGACTCTTAGGTGGGTTTAATTTGAGCAATCTGCTTGCAGTAGTTGCTACGGTGGTTAGCTATTTTCTTTCTGCTGAGCGAAAGCCGCGCGTCGTATCAGCAGAGGAGTCTCTCAGTTTTCCTCGCCTTGCCGCTGCGTTGGGTGAGCTCAAACCTGTGCCGGGGCGGATGCAAATAGTTAGCGCCGAAGGCGAGGTAAGCGACATCAGCGTAGTAGTCGACTACGCGCATACGCCAGACGGGCTGCGGAGCGCGCTGCTCGGGTTGCGAGAGCACTTCAGTGGAGAGCTAACCTGCCTCTTTGGTGCTGGCGGGAATCGCGATGTAGGCAAGCGGCCTTTAATGGGGGAGGTCGCCGAACGGTATGCCGACACGGTGATTCTGACGGACGATAATCCTCGAACTGAAGACGGAGACGCCATAATCGATCAGATCCGTTCGGGTTTCGTTCAGCCAGAGATAGTCACAAAAATTAGGAACAGAGCAGAGGCTATAGCTACAGTTATCGCTGCTGCCAAACCCGGTGCGGTGATCTTGATTGCGGGCAAAGGGCATGAAGACTATCAAGAGATCAATGGGCAGCGGCAGCCTTTTAGTGATCTTGAACACGCGCGCGCAGCGCTTGTTAAAAGACGCTCATCGAGTAGTTTTAGGGACAGCATACAGAGAGATGCAACATGATTGGCGAATTCACCCTGGGCGATTTGGCTGGCGAGCTTGGGCAAGCGGTGAGCGTCCCTCTGTCCCAAGCAGCAACGAAAGTTGCTTTTACTGCGGTTACAACTGACTCTCGAAAGACACATTCAGGGGAGCTTTTTATTGCACTGAAGGGTGAACGCTTTAATGGCGATGAATTCGTTGACGAGGCATTCACCAGAGGAGCTGCCGCGGCTGTGACGCATGAATTTGACGCTAACAATGCTGAGAGGCGGCTTGTAGTTGGCGACACGCTATCCGCACTTGCTACCCTTGCGCGACTTAACCGACAGAGGAGTTCAGCCACGGTGATTGCGCTTACGGGTAGTCAGGGCAAGACCTCAGTCAAAGAAATGATCGGCAGTATTCTCGAGACTAAAGCCAAAACATTAGTTACCGCGGAGAATCTGAATAATACGATCGGAGTGCCGCTTACTCTGCTGCGGCTCGAGGATGGGCATCAATTTGCCGTGATCGAAATGGGGGCTAATGGCGCCGGCGAGATCGCGTTTAGTGTCGCAGCTGCAAGACCAGATATTGCACTGATTACCAAGGCAAGCGCAGCGCATATCGAAGGCTTCGGCTCTCTTCAGGGTATTGTAGAGGCCAAGGGCGAGATTATTGATGGGCTCTCTACCTCAGGGGTCGCAGTGCTTAATGCCAATGATCCTAATTGCTTTCAATGGATAAAACGCGCAGGCACGCGTCAAGTCAGGCTATTTAGCTATGGCAACAAGGTGCCTGAGGCGGATTATCGGTGTTCGCCTACGCGCCTGCTTACGGGGGGGAGCGTAGCTTTCACGCTCTTCACTCCGCAGGGAGAAATCGAGGCTGAAATACAGCTGCTTGGCAGCCACAACGCGGAGAATGCGCTTTCTGCAGCAGCCTGTGCCTTAGAAGCTGGCGCAAGCTTAGATGACGTTCGTGTAGGGCTGAGACAGGCTACACCGGTCCCAGGCAGACTATTTCCCTCAATAGGTAGAGAAGGGTGCCGATTACTTGATGATACGTATAACGCAAGCCCGGATTCTTTTAATGCTGCCATCGATGTATTGATGTCAGCAGAGGGCGAGAAGATCATGGTCGCCGGTGAAATGAGGGAGCTTGGCGACGAAACCGAATCTTCACATCGCGCAGTTGGCGAGTATGCGGCGAAGCAGGGTGTGCCGCTGTTGCTTGCCTTGGGGAAAGACTGCGAGGCTATGATCGACGCCTATTTAAAGGCGGGTGGTAAGAAGGGTGTGCTCTTCAGTGATCGCGCTACTTTGGAGTCAGACTGTGTGGCGCGCGCTAGTGCTGACACAGTATTTCTCGTGAAAGGCTCCAGAGGGGCGGCCATGGAGACGGTCGTCACCGCGTTAAGCAGCGAGACGTAACTCACACAACACAGCGACTCCCAAGAGAGTTGCTCTCAGAATAAGCAAGAATAGGGAAAATTCAGAATGCTAGTATGGCTGTCGGATTACTTGATGCAGTTCAATAGCGCGTTCGCTGTGCTGCAATATATTACCGTTCGCGGCATATTTAGCGTGCTCACTGCTCTGGGCGTATCCCTTCTCGTTGGTCCTATCCTAATTCGCGCGCTAAACGCGAATCAGATCGGACAAGTAGTTCGCGACGACGGACCACAATCACACCTCAGCAAAGCTGGTACCCCAACGATGGGCGGCGTTCTTATCCTAGTTGGTATCACAGCAAGCACCCTTCTCTGGTCTGACCTGACAAACCATTACGTCTGGGTGTTGCTTCTGGTGACCCTTGCTTTCGGCGCGGTGGGGTGGGTAGATGACTACCGCAAGGTCTTTAGAAAAAATGCGGTAGGGCTGCCTGCGCGATGGAAGTATTTTTGGCAGTCGCTAATCGGCATCGCTGCTGCTATAGCGCTTTACAGTTCGGCACTCGGCCCTGCTGAAACGAATTACATATTGCCGTTTTTCAAGAGCATCGCGCTCGATCTTGGCGTTTTCTATATCGTCATTAGCTATTTTTTCATTGTTGGGTTTAGTAATGCGGTCAACCTGACCGACGGTCTCGACGGTCTAGCGATCCTTCCCTCGGTACTAGTCGGCGGGGCGCTGGGCGCCATCGCGTATCTTGCGGGGCATGTCGAGTTCGCGAGTTATTTGCAGATTCCCTACATTGCGGGTTCTGGCGAAGTGGTCATCTTCGCCGGAGGGTTGCTCGGCGCAGGCCTGGGTTTCCTTTGGTTTAATACCTATCCTGCTCAAATCTTTATGGGTGATGTCGGCGCACTCGCGCTTGGTGCAGCACTCGGCACGATGGCGATAATCGCTCGCCACGAGTTAGTTCTCGTCATTATGGGCGGCGTGTTTGTTATGGAAACGCTTTCTGTAATCCTCCAGGTTGGGTCGTACAAAATGACCGGCAAAAGAATTTTTAAGATGGCACCTATTCATCATCATTTCGAACTGATGGGCTGGCCTGAGCCACGGGTTATCGTAAGGTTCTGGATTATCACAGTGATGCTGGTGTTATTTGGATTGGCAACATTGAAGCTGCGCTAATAAGCGATGAGAGAGGCGTGACGCGAGCAGTGGGATTGTCCGGCGAAGAGCAAGAGTGGGTCGATGGGCTGTCGCTTATCATCGGCATGGGCGCTACAGGGCTATCGTGCGCTCGCTACTTGCAGGCGATAGGCGCCGAATTTGCTGTTGCCGATACGCGTGCAGCCCCCGCGATGCTCGATGTTTTTAAATCTGAATTTCCTGGTGTAAGCCTAGAATTAGGTGATCTGCCCGAGGCTCTTTTAGCGCGCGCTCAACGGCTAATCGTCAGCCCGGGAGTTAGTGTAAAAACTGACGCAATCGCGAAAGCAAAGAGTGCAGGGGTCGACATCACCGGCGATATTGCGTTGTTTGCGCAGCGAGCGAAGAAGCCTATTGTTGCAGTCACCGGGTCGAACGGTAAAAGCACTGTGGTCGCGATGCTAGCCTCGATTCTTCGAGCCGCAGGCAGATCCTTCGGCCTCGGGGGGAATCTCGATGGTGAAAATTTTAAACCGGCCTTGGATCTGCTAAGCGAAGAACCCAAGGAGCTCTATGTTTTAGAGCTATCTAGTTTCCAACTAGAGACAACGCTTGCGTTAAATGCTGAAGCTGTCGCCTTGTTGAACTTAAGCCAAGATCACATGGATAGGTATACCGACGCTTCGGAGTATTTGAGTGCGAAGCAAAATATATTTCATGGAGCAAAACAGGTCTGCGTCAATGTAAGTGATGCATTAACTTTTCCTCTCGATCCAGCGACAGCGACAGTGTGCTATTCGACGCATGATGCGCTCGAAGGCGGTTTTGGAATCAATGAGGCTGCAGGTACGCGAGCGCTGAGTTTTAATGGCAGCGCCTTTCTCGCCACAGATCGAATGAAAGTGGCAGGCGAACACAATATTGCAAACGCACTTGCAGCGAGCTCTCTCGCACACGCCATCGGTGTCTCGCTCGATTCGATTGCACAAGGGATCGCTGAATTTAAAGGTCTGCCGCACCGATGCCAGTGGGTCGCGAAAATAGATAATGTCGACTATTTCAACGATTCGAAAGGGACCAATGTTGGTTCTACGCTCGCCTCGGTTGTCGGATTAGGCGAACACATCGCCGCGTTATCTGGTGGCAAGCTCGTGTTGATTGCAGGGGGTGAGGGGAAAGGTGCCGATTTTTCACCTCTGGCGCCGGCGATAAGCACCTTCGTGCGTAACGTAATCTTGATAGGGCGCGACGCCAAGCTCATTGCGGAGTGCCTCGAGCAAGATTCTTACGCACACGAGGTGACGTTTGCGCAAAGCATGGCTGAGGCGATTGAGCAGGCGACTGCCGCAGCACAAGCCGGCGATGCGGTGCTTTTGTCTCCGGCCTGCGCGAGCTTCGATATGTTTGATAATTTTCAACACCGTGGCGACTCTTTTGCCACAAAAGTGCGCGAAAAAGCGCAAGAGGATGAAGGATAAATGGCGAGTTTAGAGCGAACAAATCGACTGTCTCTGACGAGTGATTTTGCTGCTGCGCCGGCACGGCAGCTCAACACGGTGTTGCTTGTTGCATTTTCTCTGCTCTGTATAGGGCTACTCATGATGACTTCCGCGTCAGTTGAGATCGCTAATTCGAGCAGTGGCGACCCGCTCTACTATCTAAAGCGGCAATCCATTTTTGCTTTTGTGGGCTTAGCAGCTTCGGCTATTACACTCGCGATCCCGTTGTCACTTTGGCGCCGATTCTCTTTCCTGCTTTTATTAATTTCTTATGTCTTGTTGATAGCGGTCCTCATTCCAGGTATCGGAAAAAGCGTTAATGGTAGCGCGCGCTGGATAGATCTTGGTTTTTTTGATCTGCAACCTTCGGAGCTTGCTAAGTTATTCTTGGTGATTTTTGTTGCAGATTATTTGCAGAAAAACTATCAAGCAGTGCGTGATAACTGGACGCAATTCTTGATCCCTCTTGGGGTATCGGTATTCGCGGCGGGCTTGCTTCAGCGGGAGCCTGACCATGGGGCGTTAGTTATATTAATGGCGACGACGTTCTGCTTGTTGTTTCTAGCGGGAGCGAAGCTATGGAGACTCTTGCTTATTGTTGTAGTCGCAGGCATTGGATTTACCATCATTGCGATAAATAAGCCGCACGTCATCGCTCGCTTTACCTCCTTTCGCGATCCTTGGGCAATTGAGAATGTCTATGGCGATGGCTATCAGTTAGCCCAAGCGCTGATAGCCTTCGGGCGCGGCGAATGGTTCGGAACAGGATTGGGGAACAGTATCCAGAAACTTTATTTCTTACCCGAAGCACACACCGACTTTGTGCTTGCAATAATTGGTGAAGAATTTGGTATGGTCGGCGTTGCGGTAGTCGTCTCCCTGTTCTGTATTTTAGTTTATCGGGCGTTCGCTATCGGCCGACGTGCCGAGGCTCAAGAAAGCTATTTCGCTGCTTTCTTTGCCTACGGCATCGGGCTTTTGTTCGCGGGTCAGACTCTCATAAATGTGGGGGTTAATATCGGCCTTCTCCCTACGAAGGGGCTTACGCTTCCTTTCCTTAGCTACGGTGGCGCGAGTCTTATCATGAGCTGCGTCATGGCAGCTCTTCTTATACGAATTGAGTATGAGACTGATCAGCTGGCAGCAGTGACGAAAACCACCTCTATTTGGGAGAGGTAATGGCAATCTCTCGTGTGTTAATAATGGCAGCAGGAACCGGCGGTCACGTCTTCCCCGCTCTCGCCATCGCACGCCAGTTAGAGGCTAGAGGCGTTAAAATCGATTGGTTAGGAACGCCATATGGCATGGAAGGGAAGCTCCTGGAAGGTACCGACTATGAGTTTCACCAGATCGCCGCGAAGGGGCTGAAAGGGAAAGGACTTTTACGGCTTCTTAGCGCGCCCTGGATGCTCATACGTTCGCTATGGCAAAGCCTTGTGATCATTTACAGGGTAAAGCCGGACTGCGTGTTGGGCATGGGGGGGTATGTTTCTGGCCCGGGCGGCGTCGCAGCGAGACTCCTGAGTAGAAAGCTTTATCTCCACGAACAGAATGCCGTAGCCGGCCTTACTAATCGGTTACTTTCTCGACTAGCGACCTTGGTCTTCGAGGCGTTCCCTGGTGCATTCATGAAGAGTGACAAGGTGATGTATGTCGGAAATCCTGTGCGCGCAGACATCGAACAGGTCGGCGCGCGTATGCCTGAGCTCGCAACGCATGAGCGGCCGCTTCGCATTTTGGTTCTGGGTGGGAGTCAAGGCGCGCTGGCGATCAACGAGGCGATGCCAGAAGCCCTCGCGCGATTTAAGGTCGCAGGGCCGACTACGGTGCCTGAGGTAAGACATCAAACCGGTGCTGCTCAGCTCGAATCGACTCTCACCGCCTACGCGAATGCCGGATTTAAACCTAATAGCAATTTGACTATTACAGCGTTCATTGACGATATGGCTGCCGCCTATGCGTGGGCTGATCTCGTGATCGGGCGTTCGGGTGCTAGCACAGTCACAGAAATTGCCGTCGCGGGCCGCGCGTCTATTCTCGTGCCTTACCCTCACCACAAAGATCAGCAACAGCTACATAACGCTCGGTGGTTAAATGCAGCAGGCGCGGCGATAATTATCGAGCAGCAACAGCTTTCAGGCGATCGTCTTGCGTCAGAGATTGCTTCGTTGAACACAGATCGAGAGGGACTTCTCGCCAAATCAATGGCCGCGCATGCGTTAGCGCCGCGCCATGTCGATACGCATATTGCCGATTTAATGATGGAGAGAGCACATGCCCACTAAGCGGCTGCAGCATAGTATTCCCGAGATGCGGCGCATCAAGACGGTTCACTTCATCGGCATAGGCGGTGCGGGCATGTGCGGGATCGCAGAAGTGTTGCAGAATCAAGGCTATGCCATTACGGGGTCAGACATTGCCGAGTCTGCGAACACACGCCGACTGAAAGATCTGGGTGCTACGGTCTTTATCGGCCACGCTGAAAGCAATATAGAATTCGCTGATGTTGTCGTTTATTCGAGCGCAGTGACAATGAAAAATCCTGAGATGCGTGCGGCGGCGGCGGCGAAATTGCCCCTTCTGGCACGCGCAGAGATGCTCGCTGAGCTCATGCGTTACAGGCACTCAATTGCAATTGCGGGCACACACGGCAAAACGACCACCACAAGTCTCCTTGCCTCGGTGCTAGCAGCGAGTGGTGCTGACCCAACGTTTATTATCGGTGGGTTGTTGAACAGCGCGGGGACTAATGCGCGGCTTGGGGAAAGCCGGTATTTGGTCGCAGAGGCCGACGAAAGCGATGCCTCGTTCATGCATCTGCAACCGATGGTCGCTGTGGTTACCAATATCGAAGCCGATCATATGGGCACCTATGGCGGCGATTTCGAAAAAGTTAAAGAAACCTTTATCAACTTTCTGCACAACCTGCCGTTCTATGGCTTAGCCGTGCTGTGTATAGACGATCCCTCAGTGCGCGAGATTATGCCTCTCGTCTCGCGTCCTAAACTGACCTATGGTTTTTCAGAGGATGCAGATTTTCGTATCGAGAATCTTTCCCAGCACGGCGGCGAGACAAGATTTGAGGTCTATCATCGCGAGACCAGCAACAGGCTGCCGATAACTCTTAATATGCCTGGTCGTCATAACGCGCTTAATGCGACTGCTGCGCTCGCCGTCGCTGTTGACGAGGGTCTCGAACTTGCTGCAATCAAACAAGGTCTCGAGAATTTTTCGGGTGTCGGTCGCCGTTTCGATGTGCAAGGAGTGTTCCCGCTCGGAGACGGCGAGATTATGTTGGTTGATGACTATGGTCATCATCCGACAGAAGTGGCGGCGACTATCCTTGCGCTGAGGGAAGGGTGGCCTGATAAACGCCTTGTGATGCTTTTTCAACCGCATCGATATAGCAGAACGAGCGACCTCTATGATGATTTTGTCGACGTGCTTTGCGAGGTTGACGTGCTTTTGTTGCTTGAGGTCTATGCGGCGGGCGAAAAAAAGATTGCGGGAGCAGACTCTAGAAGCCTAGGTCGCAGTATTCGATTGCGAGGGAAAGTGGATCCCATTTTCGTTCAAGACGAGGCTGATGTGTTGGGAATTTTAGAGGGCATTGTGGCTGACGGTGATATCGTTGTGACGCAAGGCGCCGGTAGCGTTGGCGCGCTGGCAAAACAGCTTTCAGAGACGCTTGCATTGCGCAGCGTGAAAGCGAGTAAGTAATACCGGCCATCAAGACGGGGCGAGGGGATCGCTGATAATTCGGTCTAACACACCGCCATTGTCAGAGTGAAAATTAAAGAGATCGAAAGCATGGTGAAAGCGTTTGATAGACAGCAAGCAGTGACCAATGCCGGTCATGTTGTCGTTCTTATGGGCGGGCATTCTGCCGAGCGCGAAATATCGCTTCTCAGCGGTGAGGCGGTGTTGCAAAGTCTCATTCGTTCAGGTGTAAGGGCAAGCAAGCTTGATGTTGACGATAAAATAGTTGAAAAGCTTTCCGCGCTCGCGCCTGATTTTGCTCTAAACATGCTGCATGGAGAAGGTGGGGAAGATGGCGTTATACAGGGATTTCTCGAGACAATTGGTATTCCCTACAGCGGTTCGGGCGTTCTAGCGTCGGCACTCGCCATGGACAAGATTCGCGCCAAACAGGTTTGGCTGCAATCGAGTCTCGCAACGCCTGACTATGAGTCATTGTCAGAGCAAACCGACTGGGATGCGGTAGCAGCACGATTGGGGCTGTGCGTTGTAAAGCCAGTCAGTGGTGGCTCGAGTCTAGGCATTACCAAGGCGCGCAATGCCAGCGAGCTGCAAGCGGCGTATCAAAGCGCACTTAAGGTTGGCGCAAGGGTCATGGCTGAGCGCTGCATTGATGGCCCCGAATATACGATTGGCGTTCTTGATGGTGAAATTTTGCCGAGTATCGAGCTAACTGCGCGTGGAGAGATTTTCGATTTTGAGGCGAAATATCTCTCCGAGACGACGCAGTTGATTTGTCCGGCCAACCTCAATGAGGACGATGCGCTTGAATTGAATTCTTTAGCAATTGCGGCCTATGACGCTTTAGGTTGCAGTGGAACCGCGCGAGTAGATGTGATGCGTGATTCCCAGGGCTGCTTCCAGCTTCTGGAAGTCAACACGCTACCCGGCATGACACAGCATAGCCTTATTCCGAGAGCTGCCGCTGAGTTAGGCATCGACTTCGATGAATTGGTGCTGCGTATTTTGGCAGAGAATCAGGGGGGGAATCGACGATGAGGGCGGAACCAAGAGTGAACGCGCAGAGCGCTAAACGGGTCGGTGCGCATGCCGTCCGCAGGCCCCAAATGCCTGATCAGGAACCCGTCGGAGCGAATGGTGTTGTTCGCTATGTCGCCATGCTAACTGTCCTCGTTACCACACTGGCCTTCGTCGCCCTCGATACATTCTCGGTTCAGCGCGCGAGGCTCGCTGATTTTTTTAGTAAGCCTATCAGTAAGGTTCGAATCGAGAATCAATGGCAGCATGTCAGCGAGGGCGACGTGACCGCGATCCTACAGAGGTATATCGGCGCAGGCTTTTTTGATTTCGATATTAATGGAGCCAGCCGAGACCTAGAAGCGCTTCCTTGGGTTGCGAGTGTGGATGTAAGGCGAGTGTGGCCAGATACATTGTCGCTACATCTCAAGGAGGAGATGCCGATAGCAAAGTGGGGATCAGAGCATTTGCTAAATCAATACGGTGAGCTTTTCTCACCTGGCAGTACCGATAGCTTTGCCGGTTTGCCCCTGCTCGACGGGCCTGAGGGCAGCCAAGATAGGGTAATGCAGCAGTATAAGGAGCTTAGTCAGGTGTTGTCCCCTGTTGGGCTAAGGCTCAACGGACTGGCGCTAAGTCAACGGCAGAGTTGGAGTCTTTCTGTGAACGCGATGCAAGTAGAAGTTGGTCGGCATGATGTACTCGCCAGAGTTCAACGCTTCGCTCGTTTCTACGCCCAGCAAGACCGTGCTGAAACGGCCCAGTTTGCATCGATTGATCTAAGGTACGGCAACGGCATCGCCGTGAAGAAAAGCACGCTGAAACTCGCTCCGTTGAGCGATGTGGCGCAAAGATAACGACAACCTGACACTGGCTGTGTGAGGCGAGAAGGATTGGCAAAGTATGAAACCGGCAGCGAGCGATAACATGATCGTAGGTCTCGATATCGGGACGTCCAAGGTCGTAGCGATCGTTGGTGAAATTGTCGACGATGGTAGCCTCAATATTATTGGCATAGGCAGTCATCGTTCGCGTGGACTAAAGAAAGGCACAGTCGTAAACATAGAGTCGACCGTTGAGTCGATACAGCATGCTATCGCCGAAGCAGAGATGATGGCCGGCTGCCAAATTCATTCTGTCTATGCGGGCATAGCCGGTAGTCATATCCGGAGTATGAATTCGCATGGGATTGTGGCAATTAGGGATGGCGAGGTCGAGCGCGCCGATATCGAGAGGGTGATCGATGCCGCGCAGGCAGTTGCCATTCCCGCCGATCAGAAAGTCTTGCATATCCTTCCTCAGGAATACCTCATTGACGCGCAGGAAGGGGTAAAGGAGCCGCTCGGTATGTCTGGCGTAAGGCTCGAGGCCAAAGTGCATCTCGTAACCTGTGCGATCAACGCCGTGCAGAATATTGAGAAATGTATTAAGCGCTGCAACCTTGCAGTCGATGAAATTATTCTAGAGCAGCTTGCCTCAGCCTACTCTGTGCTAACAGAAGATGAAAAAGAGCTAGGTGTTTGTCTCGTAGATATCGGTGGTGGAACCAGTGACATCGCCATATTTACCGAAGGTGCTATCCGCTACACCGGTGTTATTCCAATTGCAGGTGATCAAGTCACAAACGATATCGCAATGGCGCTCAGAACACCCACCGACGATGCCGATGGAATCAAAGTTAAATATGCCTGCGCCCTCACGCAATTGGTCAACGGTGCCGACAGTATTAAGGTGCCCAGCGTTGGCGACAGACCACCGCGTGAATTATCAAGACAAGCGCTCGCCGAAGTGGTTGAGCCGCGTTATGTTGAGCTATTCACTTTAGTCCAGCAGGAACTGCAGCGCAGTGGGTTTCAAGACATGTTGGCCGCTGGAATTGTTCTCACAGGTGGGACGAGCAAGATGGAAGGTGTGGTTGATCTGGCGGAGGAGATTTTTCATGCGCCAGTACGCATAGGTGCGCCTCATAATGTTGACGGTCTTGCCGATATAGTTCGAAACCCCATCTACTCGACGGGTGTTGGCCTGTTGTTATACGGCCTAAAGCAGTTTCAGGAACAAGGTGGAATCGTTGCCAAGGGCGATCCGCAGATAACGCTAGTCGGTCGAGTAAAGAGCTGGTTTCAGGGCAATAATTAGCGCGGAGCGCGCAAGAATATTTTAATTTTTAGGGGGCACTATGTTCGAACTAGTCGAAAACGTTGCGCAGACAGCCGAAATCAAGGTGATTGGCGTTGGCGGTGGTGGTGGTAATGCCGTACACCATATGATCAGCAATCAAGTCGAGGGCGTGGAGTTTATTTGCGCTAATACCGACTCGCAGGCTCTGAGCAATATCGACGCAAAAACCATTCTGCAGATGGGTTCGGGCGTAACCAAAGGTCTCGGAGCGGGTGCCAATCCTGAAATCGGTCGACAGGCGGCATTGGAAGACAGGGATGAAATTGCCGCAATACTAGCCGGGTCGGATATGGTATTTATTACCGCCGGTATGGGAGGTGGTACGGGCACGGGTGCGGCACCAATCGTGGCTGAGGTTGCACGGGAGCTAGGAATCCTGACTGTCGCTGTTGTTACCAAGCCGTTCCCGTTCGAAGGCCGCAAACGCGCTCTCATTGCACAGCAAGGCATCGAAGCGCTTAGCGAGCATGTCGACTCATTGATCACTATTCCTAACGAAAAACTCCTCGATGTGCTTGGCAAAGATGCCTCGCTTTTAGATGCATTCAAGGCGGCTAATGACGTGCTCCTCGGTGCGGTAAAGGGCATAGCCGACCTCATCATGAACCCAGGTATGATCAACGTCGACTTTGCTGACGTGAAGACGGTTATGTCAGAAATGGGCATGGCAATGATGGGGACAGGGCACGCGAGCGGCCCAGATCGCGCGCGTGAGGCGGCTGAAGCGGCGATTCGCAGTCCGCTTCTCGAAGATGTGAATTTAGAAGGCGCTCGGGGAATTCTTGTCAATATCACTGCAGGTGAAAACCTGTCTCTCGGAGAGTTTTCAGAGGTTGGTGATACGATCGAAGAGTTTGCCTCTGACGATGCGACTGTTGTGATTGGCACAGTAATCGACCCATCGCTAAAAGATGAAATTCGAGTAACAGTGGTAGCGACTGGCCTCGGTACTGTTCACGCGAGACCTACTAAAGTTGTAGACAATACGCCTAAGTACGACGCTATTCGCCGTCCGGTGCCGCGCACAGAGCGAGCGACAGGAAACACAGCGACCAAATTAGATCCGCTGTTTGAGCCGGACGCCGACCTAAACTACCTGGATGTTCCCGCATTTCTGCGTAATCAGGCGGATTAACTAAGTCTTTAGTGCCTGTGGGCCAAGAAAAGACTCTTGGGAAAGCCACAGGCCTTTGCTACACTTCGTGCTAATCATACAGCGCCCCTCGTTTAGGCGCTGCATGCAAGCGGTGTTAGCTAGTTTCCGCGGCCATAATGACAATTCTAAGCCTACAACCCTGGCAGGGCCGATCTATGCTTCGTCAACGCACTCTTAAAAATATCATTCGCGCCACCGGCGTCGGCCTGCACACAGGTGAGAAAGTCTATTTAACGCTCAGACCAGCCCCTGTGAATACGGGCATAATTTTCTCTCGTGTCGATCTCGATCCAGTCGTTCAAATCAAAGCCACGGCGACCAACGTAGGCGAAACCACGCTGTCTACTACCCTCGTACAAGACGGGGTTAAAATATCGACGGTTGAACATTTGATGTCGGCGCTTTCGGGGCTCGGCATCGACAACGCGTTTATTGATGTGAGTGCCCCTGAGGTCCCGATAATGGACGGAAGTGCGGGGCCTTTCGTGTTTCTGATACAGTCTGCCGGTATTGAAGAGCAGTCCGAGCCCAAGCGTTTCATTAAGATACTGAAACCGCTACGACTCGAGCAAGGTGATAAAACTGTCAGTCTAGAGCCTTTCGATGGCTTTAAAGTGAGCTACACTCTACTCTACGACCATCCCGTGTATAAAAAGTATACGAAAAAAGCGACGATCGACTTTAGCAGTACGTCGTTTGTGAAGGAAGTGAGCCGAGCGCGCACATTTGGCTTCATGCACGAATTCGAAGAACTGCGTAATCGCAATTTAGCGCTGGGCGCGAGCATGGATAATGCGATCGCCGTCGGCGACTATAAAGTGCTCAATGAGGACGGGCTGCGTTACGAAGATGAATTCGTCAAACACAAGATTCTCGATTCTATTGGCGATCTCTATCTACTAGGTAATAGCCTTATAGGCGAATTCAAAGGCTATAAGTCCGGCCACGCCCTCAATAACGCGTTGCTGCGCATGCTAGAAGAAAACGAGGACGCCTGGGAGATTGTGAGCTTTGAAGAGGACAACAATGTCCCTATTTCTTATATAAAGCCAGTGCTGGCCGCCTAGCCGATTGAGTGGCGCTGTAAAGAGCCTGATTAAAAGCTAAATTAAGTGCTCGCTAAATTGCCCCTTTGGCTCTGTGGAAGACTAGTTTAAACTCCCTTAAATGAAACTCCTTCTAATCGATCACCGTCACGGCCAAAGCCGCAGCCTCGAGCTGAAAGGGTGGCTGCGTGCGCTCCTGTCTCTTTGTCTGCTGGGGACGCCGGTCGGTCTGGGCTATTTCGGCTATCAGCTTGCTTCAAGCCAGAACGACGATTCATTAGTATTTAGCCAACAATCAGCTGAGAACTGGCAAAAAGAGCTTGCATTACAGGCGTTGCAGCTGGAACAGCTGCGCTCTAAATCAGGGCAAGAACTCGATGCGCTTACACTGAAGTTAGCAAAACTTCAGGCCCGCCTTGCGCGACTCGACGCATTGGGTGAAAGAGTGGCAGGCCTAGCTAATTTAGAAGACTTCGAGGCCGACGCCGCTTCGTCTTTCGCGGCCGGAGGGCTTGAGCTTGGTCTTGCGAGCGACATGCAGGAAGCTGTCGTCGCCCCAACCTTGCTAGCGTCGATTAACGAACTTGAAGAATTAATTACTGAGCGTCAGAAGCAGCTCGGCAATATCGAAGGAATGTTAATCGATAAGCGGTCTATCGAAGACGGCTTTGTCGCTGGACGGCCGATAGAAAATGGTTGGATCGCATCCCCCTTTGGTCGCCGCCCGGATCCCATCACAGGCAAGAGCAGCTTCCACAGTGGCATCGACCTAACGACGGGTAAACCGGGCGCTCAAATTAGCAGCGTCGCTGGAGGAGTGGTTACCTGGGCTGGGCCTCGATCAGGCTATGGCCTGATGGTCGAAGTGAATCATGGAAACGGTTTCACGACGCGATACGCCCATTCTCAAGAATTATTTGTCGAGGTTGGCGACCTCGTCGCGCGTAACGAAAAGCTTGCTCTCGTTGGCTCTACTGGTCGATCGACAGGGCCGCATGTTCACTTCGAGGTCTATAAAAATGGCCGCGTAGTCGACCCAGCTGCCTATATCCGTCGCACCATCCGCTAATCATCTCCCTCAACCTCATCGAAACAGTCGCCTGTCTTTGAACTTACTAAAGACGAAAGAGTGTAGTCGTCCGGTTTAAGACAGCTGTACGCCTCGTCCAAAGAATTCACGGTTAAATCGAAATCATTATGAAACTATTCAGCAAAATATTTGGCAGTAGCAATTCACGCAAACTTAAAAAACTGAAGCGCACCGTGACTCAAATCAGCGCGCTAGAGGAAGGGCTTAAAAGCCTCGATGATAATCAATTGAAGGCAAAAACTGCCGAGTTTCAGGCGCGAATCGAAGCCGGCGAGTCTGTTGATTCGCTGTTGATTGAGGCGTTTGCGGTAGCAAGGGAAGCGAGTGTTCGCGTGTTGGGTATGCGGCATTTTGATGTCCAACTGATAGGCGGAATGGTTCTCAATGAGGGCAGTATCTCAGAGATGCGCACGGGCGAGGGTAAGACGCTAATGGCTACCCTGCCTGCCTACTTAAATGCGCTGACCGGTAAAGGTGTTCACATAGTCACCGTAAATGAATATCTTGCCGAGCGCGATGCAAACTGGATGCGTCCTCTTTACGAATTTCTCGGTCTGACAGTTGGCGTAATCAAGTCCGGCCAAAGCCCCATTGAAAAGAAAGCTGCTTACGAAAGCTCGATTACTTATGGAACAAATAACGAATTCGGTTTCGACTATCTCCGCGACAATATGGCGTTTCGAGTTGCGGATAAGATGCAACGTGAACTTAATTTTGCCGTAGTGGACGAGGTCGATTCGATTCTTATCGATGAGGCGCGTACGCCGCTGATTATTTCGGGCGCCGCCGAAAACAGTTCGCAGCTCTATATCGCCATCAACGCGCTTGTGCCGAAGCTTGAGCGGGGCGAGAAAGTCGAAAAGACAAAAATGGAGCAAATGGATAAGAGCTATGTGGCAGAAGAGCAGGGCCATTTTAGCGTCGATGAAAAAAGCAGGCAGGTGGAATTAACCGAAGCTGGACACGAGTTCGTTGAAGGATTGTTGATCGAGAAAAAGCTATTAGCCGAAGGCGATTCGCTTTATTCAGCGACCAATCTCTCTTTGTTGCATCATGTGCACTCAGCACTCAAAGCACATTATCTATTCAATCGGGACGTTGAGTACATTGTTAAGGATAAGCGGATCGTTCTTATTGATGAACATACAGGACGGACGATGGAGGGGCGTCGTTTATCCGAGGGGCTTCATCAGGCTCTAGAGGCTAAAGAAGGGGTTGAAATACAGAGCGAGAGTCAAACGCTCGCGTCAACAACATTTCAAAACTACTTCCGACTCTACAATAAGTTGTCTGGTATGACGGGTACGGCTGACACGGAAGCTTTCGAATTTAGCCAGATTTACGGTCTCGACGTTGTAGTGATTCCGACGAACAACCCCATGATTCGAGTGGACGCTAACGACCTTATCTTCCTTAGCATGGAGGAAAAACTTGAAGCTATTGTCGCCGATATTACAGAAATTAGTGCTGCAGGTGCGCCTGTTCTCGTGGGCACAGCCTCGATCGAAACGTCGGAAGCGATCTCTAAATTCTTGACCAAAAGTAAGATTAAACACGAAGTACTCAACGCGAAGTTTCACGAACGCGAAGCGCAGATTATCGCGCAAGCTGGACGTCCAGGTGTCGTGACTATCGCGACAAATATGGCAGGGAGGGGGACAGATATCGTACTCGGCGGTAACTGGGAGGTCGAAGTTGATGAGCTCACCGATCCTACGCCAGAGAAAATAGCAGAGATAAAGGCTGCATGGCAGGCGCGTCATGATCAAGTACTTGCCGCCGGAGGACTACACATAATCGGTACCGAGAGACACGAGTCGCGCCGCATTGATAATCAATTGCGAGGGCGGGCGGGACGACAAGGTGATCCTGGTTATTCTCGTTTCTATTTGTCGATGGAAGATAATTTGCTTCGAATCTTCGCGACGGACGCGGTGAAAAATTTCATGCAGAAGTTAGGCATGGAGCGCGGTGAAGCAATTGAGCACGGCATGGTTACGCGAGCGATAGAGAAGGCGCAGCGTAAAGTAGAGGGTCGCAATTTCGATATTCGAAAGCAGCTTTTAGAATATGACAATGTTGCCAATGATCAACGCACAATTGTTTACCGCCAGCGCAATGAATTGATGGCGAGCGATGATATTTCAGATCTTCTTGTTGATATGCGCAAAGAGGTCGTTGAGCAATTGGTCGACACTTATATACCTCCACAGAGTGTCCCGGAACAGTGGGACATCGCAGGCCTAGAACAGGCATTGCTAGTCGAGTTTGCCAGTGAGCAGCCGGTGCAGGCGTGGCTAGATGCAGACGCAAAGCTCTACGAAGAGCATATAAAAGAGAGAATACTCGAGAATCTCAATAGGGCGTATGACGAAAAGAGCGAAGCCATTGGTGAGAAGATGCGCGCGTTTGAGAAACAAATCACGCTGCAGATTCTTGACGGACTCTGGAAAGAGCATTTGGCAACGATGGATCATCTTAGGCAGGGTATTTTCCTTCGCAGCTACGGTGGCAAGAACCCGAGGCAAGAATACAAAAGAGAAGCTTTTGCTCTGTTTCAAGATTTAATGACCAATCTGCAGCAAGAGGTCACAAAGGTATTGAGTCACGTTCGAATCAGACAGGATGACGAGGTCGATGCGATCGAGAAAAAGCGTGCGGCGGAGTTAGCAGCACAGCAACTCAACTTACAGCATCAACAGTCTTCGGCTATGTCCGAGCCTCATGTTCCTTCAGATGCTGCGCAGCGCGCGACTGTTCCAGTAGGATCAACCCGAGTTGATCCTACCCCATTCGTGCGTGACCTGCCAAAAGTGGGGCGCAATGAGCCATGCCCTTGCGGTTCGGGACGCAAGTACAAAGCCTGCCACGGCAAGATAGTCTAGCTTTGGCTCCGGCAACCTCGCTCGCGTAAACTAGATGATTATTAAATAGGTGTGAGATGGAAAATATGAGCGTCGACGGCGTTCGTTCAGCGGCGATCGAAAGTGGCATCCGCTATGCAAATCGCTTGGATTTAGTGTTGTTTGAACTTGCAGACACGACCAGAACCGCTGGCGTATTTACGCTAAATGCTTTCTGCGCTGCACCGGTTACCATTGCACGACGGCATCTTGCCGCGGCATCGCCGCGTTACTTGCTGATTAATACAGGTAACGCGAATGCAGGTACAGGTGCACAAGGTGAACGCGATGCAATTGCATGCTGTGAGGCTCTCGCGCGCCAGTGCGGCGTAAATTTGGAACAGGTGCTCCCATTCTCAACTGGTGTCATCGGCGAGGCTCTCCCTGTTTCTAAGATTATTGATGCGCTACCTGATGCACACAGAGCCCTCTCTGAAGATCAGTTCGCGTCTGCGGCACGCGGAATTATGACGACGGACACACGACCTAAACTGGTCTCACGTCGCGTATTAATTGAAGGGCATCCAGTGACTATTTCCGGCATCGCCAAGGGATCGGGAATGATTAAGCCGAACATGGCAACGATGCTTTCTTATGTTTTTACCGATGCAAATTTATCTCAGCCGACTCTTGATCGACTTCTTCGCGAACAAGTTGCACATAGTTTTAATCGGATAACGGTTGACGGGGACACATCCACAAACGACTGCTGTTTGCTTTCCGCGACTTGTTTGTCTGCTGCACCAATCGAGACAGAGACAGGACAGTGTCACTCGGACTTCGTGCTGGCACTTCGTGATGTTTTTAGTGAGCTCGCCGTCGAGATAATTAAGGACGCTGAAGGGGCAACTAAATTCGTCACTGTTGCCGTTAACGGCGGTCAGTCGAGTCAAGAATGCCTGCAGGTGGGCTACACGGTGGCGGAATCACCGCTTGTAAAAACAGCACTCTTCGCATCCGACCCCAATTGGGGACGCATTTTGGCAGCAATTGGCAGAGCGGGTTTGGATAACCTTGATATCAATGCTGTCGAAGTCTGGCTAGGCGATACTCGGATTGTCGCGGGCGGATGCCGAGACGCGAACTACACCGAGGAGGCGGGCCAGGCAGAAATGAATAAAGACGAAATCACTATCTCCATCAGTCTGGCACGTGGCGAGAATTCTGAGAAAATATTTACTGCGGATCTATCCTACGACTATGTTCGCATCAATGCCGACTACCGAAGTTAGCGCCTGTGTCTGAACCACTGCATGTAGCCGTTGGGGTTATTCAAGATTCACTCGGCAGGGTGCTTGTCGCGCGCCGCAGCGCTCAGCAGCATCAAGGTGGGCTTTGGGAGTTTCCCGGAGGCAAGGTAGAGAAGGGTGAAAGCGTACGCGATGCGTTACATCGAGAGCTCTATGAGGAGCTCGGAATCGAAGTTAATTTAGCCTACCCGTTTACGCTGATCGACTATCGCTATACTGATCGTCATGTTCTGCTCGATGTATGGCGCGTGAAGCGTTTCACAGGTGTCCCCATGGCGCGAGAATCTCAGCCCTTGGAATGGCGCAATGTCTCAGAGCTTGATCAGGACGAATTTCCGGCAGCAAATAGGCAAATTATTCAGGCACTAAATAGCGAAGGCTAATACACGGCAAGCCTCAGGAGGCTAGCGAAGACTTTCATCGAATTCATCGAATTCATCGGAATAATCGGGCTCGCCTGCGATACGATGCCCTTCCGTCGCCCATTCGCCAAAATCTATTAGGCGACATCGCTCGCTGCAAAACGGGCGTGATTCGTTTTTCTCGGTCCACTCCACGAGTGTTTGGCAAGTAGGACAATTCACTGTTTTCATTCTAGTAAGCTCGTTCTAACTTCTATTTCATTATTAACGTAAAGTTTGTTTTCCGCGTGCATCCTCAGCCATGGCACAATACACATGGTGCTGGGCAAGTACGGCTTTCGCGAGCGCCTCTAAATCTGATTCGTTGCTGATAATATCATCTGCGCGCTTGAGTCGTTCTGAGCGCGGAATTTGCGAGTCGATAATCGCTTCGACAGTTTCTCTACTGCTGCCGTCTCTCTGTAGTGTTCGCATAAGCTGGGTTTCCCTACAGGCATCGATAACGAGAATTCTGTCGACCGCGTTTGCTTGCTCGGTTTCGAGTAAGAGAGGAGAGACTAGCAGGCAGTATGGCCCTGTGCAGGCGCTTAAGCGGCTCAGCATTAGCGTATTGATCGCAGGATGAAGTAACCTCTCGAGCCACGCTTTCTGGTTGGGGTCAGCAAAAATAATTGCGCGCAAACGGGCTCTGTCGAGCGCGCCAGATGCGTCGAGTATTTCTTTACCGAAATGCTCGGCGATTTCAGCGAGGGCTGTTGAGCCAGGCTCAACAACTTCTCTAGCTAGCAAATCCGTGTCAACGAGTTCAATTCCTTGGGCAGCAAAAAGATCAGCAGCCGCACTTTTTCCGCTGCCGATGCCACCTGTGAGTCCAACAATCATCGCGCTCATATCTCCGTATTCTTCTCTTTCTCTATGCTCGGTGAGAGTAATTGCATTGCGGCTAACGCCCTAGTTCGTGAAATTCTACTTTAGAGCGCGGTGAATAAGTCTGCGTATATAGCCAAAATTTTTGGTCCCCAAACTAACATAGAAAAACCTGCCACAGCGAGGAAAGGGCCAAAGGGTAGCGGCGCACCTCGCTCGCGTCCTCCGAAGGCGATGAGTGCTAATCCGATAACTGCTCCAGTAAGCGATGACAGCAACAGAATAGGGAGAAGTGCTTGCCAACCTAACCACGCGCCTAACGCAGCAAGGAGCTTGAAGTCACCATAGCCTAAGCCCTCTTTGCCTGTGGCGAATAGAAACGCCCAGAAGAGACTCCAGAGCGAAAGATACCCAGCGGCCGCACCGACGACAGAGTCAGAAAGCGAGACGTCTGGCAGTCCCAGTCCCGTGGCGGAGACAAGTAAGCCAAGCCAGAGAAGGGGAAGTGTGATGTCGTCGGGCAGTAAATAGTGGTCTAAATCTATCAGACTCAAAGTGAGCAGACACCAACTAAAAATGAGATAGGCGAGAGCGCTTAGCGTATAGCCGAAGGTCATCACGATAAGCACTGAGATAAGTGATGCGCCTAACTCGACCAGGAGGTAGCGGCGTGGTATCGCAGATTTGCAGTGTCTACAACGACCACGAAGAGCAAGGTAACTGAGCACTGGCACATTCTCTAGAGCGCTCAGTTGTGCCGAGCAAGTTGGGCATCGTGAACGCGGGACGGCAAGATTAAATGTCTCAGAGGAGGGTTCACTTCGTGACTCGCTGATCTGCGCCTGCCAAGTGCGCTCGAGCATAATTGGCAGGCGATAGATGACAACGTTTATAAAGCTACCGATAAGCAGCCCCAGAAGCGCAGCACAACCGTATAAGAGAGTGGGATAGGTGGCAAAGGTAGTGGCGAATGTCATGGTCTATCGAGCGACTCCAAGCGTGTGACTAGATCACTGAACCTAATTGGAAGATGGGAAGATACATTGCTATTACAAGTCCACCCACAAGAACTCCAATAACAACTATGATGGCAGGTTCGAGGAGAGAAGTCAGGCTGTCAACCGCATCATCGACCTCAGCCTCGAAATGAGTTGCGCTCCTCTCGAGCATTGCTTCGAGAGACCCTGATTCTTCGCCGATGCTGGCCATTTGGCTAATCATTGTCGGGAAAAGTCCGGTGCTGCTAATGGCTGAGTGAAGGGATTGGCCGTTCGTAACATCAGTGCGAATTCTGTTGATAGCCTGTTCGAAGACATGATTGCCAGTCGCACCGGCGACGGAGTCTAACGCATCAACCAAGGGCACGCCTGCGGCATACAAAGTAGATAGAGTGCGACAAAATCGGGCATAGCAGGCCGCTTTTATAATTGCGCCAACAATGGGGAGTCGCAGCAGCAGGCGATCCACGAGTTGACGCAGAGCTTTAAACCGCAGTAAAGCTTCTTTCGATAAGATTAGAACAATGCCGGCACCAAGCAGCGATTGCCACCAATAGGCTGTAACCCAATCTGAAAGTGCTACAACGAAAAGGGTAAACGCGGGCAGCTCCGCGCCAAAACTCGAAAAGGTTTGTGCGAGCGCGGGCACCACTTCAATAAGCATAATGCCAGAGCTCAACAGCGCGACGAGGATAATGGCGATAGGGTAATTCATCGCTTTGCGGATCTTCGACTTTAGTGCTTCGGTTTTCTCTTTAAATGTAGCGAGCCGGTCCAGCATGACCTCTAATGAGCCGGAGCTCTCCCCAACCTCAATCAGATTACAGTAAAGTGTATCGAATACGCGTGGATAGCGACGAAGACTTTCGGCAAAGCTATTGCCGGCGGCAATTTCAGCTCGAATGGCGGTTGTCATCAAACTCATTTTCGGATGGTCCAGACCCTGAATGACAATGTCGAATGATTGAACAAGTGGTATTCCAGCTTTCATCATTGTTGCGAACTGTCGGGTAAAGAGCGCGACATGGGCGGGCTTTATTCTGTTGCCGGGCAAGAAGGATGAGGATTGAACAGCGCGCCTTACACGTCCGCGTCGAATACCCATCTTCGAGAGTTTTTGCAGCGCATGCTGCTTGTCCTGCGCTTGCAGCTCGCCTTTTCGACGATTGCCGAATCTATCAAAGCCTTGCCAAGAGTAGGTTGTCGAAGTCGATTGCCGCGGCATAAGTCAGTATTTTAACGCGTAAGTATAGGTCTTTAATTTACTAGCTTTAGCTAGATATAGGCTACGCCTGGACACTTCGCGAGTTTTGACGCCATGTGCAGCACCGCGTGTTTCAACAGAAATTTGCTGCCACGCATGTGCCGCCGACTGTCCAGACAACCGGTGGAACAATGCCATTGGGCGTTAAGGTATAAGTGATTCCCGCAAGAGGCGAGGTATCGGCGCGCCAAGTCATTGTGATAACGCCATTTGCCACTTGGCTGCCGTGCGTCGCTGCGGCCGCGACAACCGTTGCAGGAATCCCCATGGCAGCATCGGCCCCACCATCAAGCGCATCTAAATCTGCTGGTCCGCGTGTCTGGATAGCAATTTCGACAGACGTCCTAAGCGGTGAGGCGGCTGAGACTAACTCTGTAAATTCTGCTCGTTGCGAAAACACGTTGTATTGAGGCACTGCGATCAGAGCTAAAATACCGATAATGACAATGACTACCATTATTTCGATGAGCGTAAAACCGCCTTTTCTAGTTTGCATTTGGCGTAGGCAGCGAGCTGTGGAAGGGAGTTGAATAGTCTGCAGGTTCATACTGTCTCTCCATCGGGATCTCTATGTTGAGCGGATAGTTGCTTTTTAAACGGGTTCGCGTGCGCGAGTTATAACGACGCCCTAGGTAAATGGCGCCTTTGCCCTATACAAGAACTGATCCGGCAAGGATTCCTAACAGTTATTTTTAAAATAGATCATTTGCGCCACGAGGCCGTTGCGTTGGTTTGGTAGGAGCAGGGGAGAGAGCGTGCCTCCGTGCGCTGAACGACATTCAGGTTCTATTAATCTCATAAGATCTAAGCTGAATTCTCTCAAGCAGCGTAGTATTCGATGCCTGAGGAGTCGTAACCCGCCCTTGAATGATTGAGAGAGGTAGTTTATGTTCCTGTTGGTTAATTAGAAGCGCCCAAGCGCTCAAATTGGGGCTTCGGAGAGGCCAGGACCGAAGCTAAAGAAAGGCTGAATGATAATGGGTAGTAAGATGAGAAAAGTGACTAGTAGTTCGAGAAGCAGTTCGATGAGTCTGTCGATTTTAACGCGTACGAAAGCAATGTTTGCTGCGTCGCTGGTCTTTGGTTTGATGTCCTCGCAGAGTGCTCTTGCGGAAACTCGCACCATTAATGACGGTGTCTTCACCCAAGCGCAGGTTGACGCGGGCAAGACAACCTACGACACGGCCTGCAAAACCTGCCACGATATGCGCTTCTACCGTGATGCGTTAAAGTCATGGGACGGCCAGCCTGTGCTTTGGATGTGGGAAACTATTTTAGGCACAATGCCTGCAGATAACCCGGGCTCTCTGATGCTAGAGGAATACACCGACGTAGTGGCCTACATTTTGTCCGAGAACGGCTTTCCAACTGGCGAATCGGCGCTCGACCCTGATGGCAATATGGCCGATATCACTATCGTCGCTCCCTAGCTCGAAAGCTTCGCTCTCAGACCTTAACCCGTCGCCGCCCTCGCGCTCGACGGGTTCAGTCTGACCCGCATCCGCTCTCGATCTTTTTGAGTGCGCTGTTGTCCCTTTGGTCTATATCGAGGTCGTATTTTGCGGCCAAGCCGCGCCAAAGCCTCGCATACTCACACTGAAATTCCTTTCGCGGCAGATAGCGACTGGGGCCTCGATTCGATTTTCTTCTGATTTCCCGCTTCTCTACTATCATTAGATTCAATGGGTCGTTCGAGAATTGGATTTTTTTGCTCTGTGGCCACCGATCCCCACCATGCGTATGAGCATAGAGTCTCGGGATTACATGATCGATGTCGACCTGGGTGGCTACAGTAAACACGTCGCCGGTGTATTCATCGAGCCATTCTCCCGTTCTTACAATGCAGTTTCTTGGGTTGGTAAAACGCGCTTCGACTCTGCTCGTCAGAACGAGCATTTCTTGCCGTGTCGATTGGCAGTCGTTGTCGAAATCCTGTTCGAAGTTCCAATCGTCTTCATTGAAAAATTTTTCCCTGCCGCGTCTATCGATAAGCAGGCTATCGCGACCAACTCGATTGAATGTGTCCGGCATTTCACAACCGCCTAGATGGCAATGGTAGGAATTAAACTGATAATGACCACCGTTCTGGTCGAGACTGCCGGCATGTGCCCAGAGCGCGCTGGCGCCAAAGAGTGCCATTGCTGTGAGGGCAGAGAAGATGATCGAGCGCAGAGCTTGTTGTCTGCATGGCCCGGGTTTGCTGTGAGTGTTGCTATGAGTAGTCTCTAGCGAACGTAAGATCATATGCAGGCTCTCAGTTAGGTTGACAGCGTGGTTCATCAGGTTTTCGAGAAATCAAATAACAGGGATAGATCGAGTGCGCGGCAGTGTTTGGTTAGTGCACCGATTGAAATAAAGTCTACACCGGTTTCGGCAATCTCTACCAAGCGTGCGTCATCTATGCTGCCGGATGCTTCGAGTTTGACTCGTCCCGCTGTGTGTTTTACCGCCGCGATGGTTTGCGTTAAATCGAAGTTGTCGAGCATGACAATATCGGCGCGGGCGGCAATGGCTTCGTCTAACTCGGCCACCGTTTGCACTTCGATTTCTACCGGCAAAGCGCTGTTTAAGGTCCTTGCGCGTTGAATGGCGGCGGCGATGCCGCCACAGGCGGCGATATGATTCTCTTTTATGAGAAAAGCGTCGAAAAGTCCGATGCGATGGTTGTCACAACCGCCAACCCGAACTGCGTATTTCTGTGCGGTGCGCAGCGCCGGCAGCGTCTTTCGAGTGTCAAGAATTTTCACTTTCGTATGTTGCACAAGCCTCGCGTAGTGACGACTCGTCGTCGCCGTCGCAGAAAGCGTCTGTAGAATATTGAGCGCGCTACGTTCACCAGTAAGAATGCTGCGCGCAGACCCAGACAGCGAGGCAATGACAGTGCCGTCCTTTACCTCATCGCCATCGCCAACCAGCCAATCAATAGCGACACTGCCCGACGTGAGACCGATTTGTGAGAACACTTCCTCAGCATAGTGTGTGCCACAAAGGATTCCCGGCTCGCGACCAATGATTTTTGCTGTGGCGGCACGGCCGGCCGGAATGAGCGCGGCGGTAATGTCCCCGCTGCCGACATCTTCCTCCAAGGTCGTTCTAACTATATTGATGAGGTCTTCTCGTGACGGAAGGTCGCTGTTAGTGCGGTTTGTTTGCATTGCTGATCCTGCGTAACTGCGGATTAGGTGTCGATCTCAAGTGACGTGACAGAAGTATGGCGCAAGGCCGATAGAATAGGAATAGAGGGTATGCGTGCTGCACTGTGCTGGCGTATGCTTAGAGGACATTCGGTACAGGTTATTAACCTTTTCATGAGATTTCATATATCAAACGGCACGATTACACCCGCGGAGCAGCTGGTCTCGCCCAACTTCGGCGAACGGCCCAAGGGCGTTCCGATAGATCTTGTAGTTGTTCACAGTATCAGTTTGCCGCCGGGTGAATACGGTACCGGGGCAGTTCAGCGTTTTTTTTGTAATCAGCTTCAGGTCAGTGAGCACCCCTACTTTGAAGAGATCGCGGGTCTCGAGGTCTCTGCTCACGTGCTGATAGAGCGCTCCGGGAAAGTAACTCAGTTCGTTAACCTAGACCGCCGGGCGTGGCATGCCGGTCGCTCCTGCTATGAGGGGCGTGAGGAGTGCAATGATTTTTCGATCGGAATCGAGCTTGAGGGTACTGACTACGATGTTTTTGAGGCGGCGCAGTATACCTCCCTCGCAGCTCTGGTCATTGCGTTGGAGTCCTATTACGAAGGCGTGACGACTGAACGTATCGTTGGTCACAGTGATATAGCGCCGGGACGCAAGACTGATCCGGGTGAAGGGTTTGATTGGCAAAAGCTCGGCTGCGAAATCGTGCGACTTCGAGAATTTTCGTAAATCGCGCGCCGGTTGCCTTTGGTGCTTCAGAATATTTTTTCGAGCGAGGATACTAAGTGAAATTTTTGGTTATCTTACTTGCCTTGGTGCTGACAGCGACTTGGCTGCGAGATGCTGAGCGCTTTGATGATTCATGGTTTGGGCGCTATCAACGAGCCATCCGTAAGCTGGTTGATAAAACCCACGGCGGCGGCAGGTATTCAATTGCCGCTGCCTTGGGCGCTATCTACGGCGTACTGATTGCTGTCATGCTTATTCTCGGTGCGTTGGCCGAGGGCACGTTCTACGGCCTCGCGACGATGCTTTTGCATCTCTTCGTTCTTCTTTTCGCAATGGATAGAACCCAGCCTGGGAGGTTGGTTCGCGATTTCCTGGGATCCTGGAACGCAGGTGATAGGCAGGAATGCATCAACTATCTCGAAACAGAGCTCCGGCTCGAAGGTGTTCCTCGCACCGAAGACGGTGCAGCAATCGTCGCTCAATTTAAGCGCCTGCTCGCTTATAGAAGCTTCGAACGTATGTTTATGATGTACGCGCTGTATCTTGTTGCAGGTCCCGTAGGCGTGATCTTTGGCTATGTCAGCTATCAACTCAGAGCCGAACTTTGCGAAGAGTCGGATCGTACCCTCGCGGCGCATCTCGAGAGGATTATCGCCGTTATTGAGTGGGTGCCGCTTAGGCTGCTGGCAATCACCTTCTCTCTGGTTGGTGATTTTAATAGCTGTGTCTCTCGTCTTCGGCGCCATCTGTGGGAGTTTGAAGTGGCGAGCGATAACGCCCAATTGTTAGCCGATTGGGCTCGGTGCGCGCTTTCCGAGTCGGTCGCCTGTGAGGTGAAGGAGGGTGACTTTGATGAGGCAGCGATGCGTCTGGAGATAGAGGATTTAAGTGGGCTTCTCGAGCGTAGCCAAATCGTTTGGCTTGTCGTCGTCGCGGTGGTCACGCTCATAGGCGCTTAGCCAGTTGGCAAGTTAAGGTTTTTAGGATGGGGTGCCGATACCGAGTAAATAGCCAACTCTTCGTTATTATTTGTAGTTTAACTACATATTTTTTCAACGAAACTGGAATCCATGGGTGAACAAGACTAAAATTCTGTCATCTTGTAATTAAGTTACACCTATTATGTAAGGCAATAGCTTTACTAATCATGTTAGGGTAAGGATGAAATCGATGAGCGAACATCAAGATATAAACCCCGAAGAAACCAAAGAATGGCTGGACGCGCTTAATTCGGTAATCGACGAAGAAGGATCGGATCGCGCGCATTATTTGCTCAACACGCTGTCCGCTCGCGCCTCCATCGTCGATCCGCGCGAAGATTCCACGGCGGTTTATACAGACTATCGCAACACAATAAGCCCCACGACCGAAGACCGCATGCCAGGCGATATGTTCATGGAGCGCGAGATTCGAGGCATCGTGCGTTGGAACGCAATGGCGATGGTGATGCGCGCGAACATGCGCAATCCAAGTATAGGTGGACACATCTCAACATTCTCATCCGCGGCAACCCTCTACGATGTCGGCTTTAACTATTTTTTCCGCGGTCCTAATGAACACGACGAAGGCGATCTCATCTACTTCCAAGGGCATTCATCCCCCGGTATTTACGCGCGCTCGTATTTGGAAGGCCGCATCGATGAAAAACAACTCGATAATTTCCGCCAAGAGGTAGATGGCAACGGGCTTTCTTCCTATCCCCATCCGTGGCTAATGCCTGATTATTGGCAGTTTCCCACAGTCTCGATGGGGCTTGGCCCCATTCAGGCGATCTATCAGGCTCATCTGTTGAAATATCAGACTAGCCGCGGACTTCTGGATAACAGTCGTCGCAAAATTTGGGCGTTTCTTGGCGATGGCGAAACCGATGAGCCTGAATCGCTTGGCGCGATCAGCAAGGCGGGCCGCGAAAAGTTAGACAACCTGATCTTTGTAATCAACTGTAATCTTCAGCGACTCGATGGCCCCGTGCGCGGCAATGGCAAAATCATCCAAGAGCTTGAGGGTGTTTTCCGCGGCGCAGGCTGGGATGTCATCAAAGTTGTCTGGGGGCGTCATTGGGATCCGTTGTTGCAAGCAGATAAAGATGGAATTTTGCAGGCGCGAATGAACGAAGTGGTCGATGGCGAGTATCAAAATTACGTTGCCCGTGGCGGCGCCTACACGCGCGAAAACTTCTTCGGTAAAAGCCCCGAACTGCTCAAGATGGTCGAACACTTGTCAGACGACGATATTATGGCGCTCAACCGAGGCGGGCATGATCCTTATAAGGTCTATGCGGCGTACGCTGAGGCAACACGCGCGAGTGGCAAGCCGACGGTGATTCTCGCCAAAACTGTTAAAGGCTATGCTTTCGGGGATACCGCAGAGGCGCAAAACAACGCTCACTCTGTGAAGAAACTCGACATCGAATCGCTGAAGAAATTCCGTGACCGTTTTGGTATTCCTATTCCTGACGATAAGCTCGAAGAGGTGCCTTATTACCGCCCCGCCGAGGACAGCCTCGAGCTAAAATACATGCGCAAAGTGCGCGAGTCTCTTGGCAAGCCTGTGCCGCAGCGTCGTAGTGTTACGACACCGCTGCCGGTGCCTACGTTAAGCGCCTTCGATGCGCAATTAAAGAGCAGCGGTGAGCGTGAGGTGTCGACGACAATGGCATTTGTGCGCATGCTGTCTACTTTGGCTAAGGATAAAGAGATAGGTCAGCGAGTTGTACCTATCGTTCCTGATGAGGCGCGCACCTTCGGTATGGAGGGAATGTTTAGGCAGATGGGGATTTACTCTTCTGTGGGTCAGCTTTACGACCCCGCCGATTCCAACCAGGTGATGTTTTATCGGGAAGACAAGCAGGGTCAGATGCTCGAGGAAGGGATCAGCGAGGCGGGCGCATTTTCAGCGTGGCTTGCCGCAGCGACCTCCTACAGCGTAAGTAATTACCCAATGATTCCATTCTATATCTACTACTCGATGTTCGGTTTTCAGCGTGTAGGAGACCTTTGCTGGGCAGCCGGAGATTCACAGGCGCGTGGATTCCTCATCGGCGCAACAGCGGGGCGCACGACCCTCAATGGCGAAGGTCTACAGCATCAAGATGGCCATAGCCATATTCTGGCAGGCACTATCCCCAACTGCGTTACCTATGACCCAACGTATGCCTATGAGCTCGCGGTGATTATTCAAGATGGTCTGCGCCGTATGTATGATGAGATGGAGTCTGTGTTCTATTACATCACTACGATGAATGAGAACTATGTGCAGCCTGAAATGCCTGAGGGCGTCGAAGACGGCATCATTCGTGGGATGTATCTCCTCGAAGATAGCGACACTGATGAGTACAAAACTGCCGCTCCGAAGAAGGAGTTGAAGGAACTCAGCGTTCGCCTCCTTGGCAGCGGCACAATACTTCGCGAGGTTAGGAAAGCGGCAGCGATATTACGCGACCAATTCGGCGCACACGTAGACGTTTGGAGTGTTACAAGTTTCAATGAGCTGCGTCGAGAAGCGCTCACGGTCTCTCGAGAGAATATGCTAAATCCTAATGCGAAGATAAAGAAACCGTTTGTAACTGAACAACTCGAAAGCAAAAAAGGGCCTGTCATCGCAACGACCGATTACATGATGTCGTATTCGGATCAGATCAGGGAGTTCGTACCCGATACGTATAAAGTGCTCGGAACCGACGGGTTTGGTCGTAGTGATAGCCGTGAAAAACTTCGACACTTTTTCGAGGTGGACGCGAAGTTTATTGTTCTGGCAGCTCTGACCGAGCTCCGTGCACGAGGCTTGATCGAGGCGAAACAAATCACTGCCTTTATGAAGAAAGAGGGCATCGACCAGAATAAACCTAATCCGCTTTCGCATTAGCGAGAGGTTTGCGATTTGAGTCGAATAATTTTGGGAGCAGCGAAGCGGTGGCTATAGAGAGAATTCTAGTTCCAGATTTGGGTGATGCGAGCGATGTCGAAGTTATCGAGCTTCTAGTCGCCGTAGGCGACACAGTGGCAGAGGAAGATTCTTTGCTTGTGTTGGAAAGCGACAAAGCGGCAATGGAAATTCCCGCGCCTAAAAGCGGTGTCGTCAAAAGTCTCGAGATCAACCTCGGTGACAAGGTTAGCAGTGGCAGCGTGATTCTGACGCTTGAAGTTGAGGACGTGGACGACGAGGTCGAGGTAGCAGAAGCCGCGCCACTTGAACAAAGCGAGGCCGAGCCTGTTGTAGAAAAAACGCCTGCGCCGATTTCGCCTGCAGCAGCTGTGCCTTCGATTTACGATATCAAGGTACCCGATATCGGTACCGACGACGAAGTCGAGGTGATTGAGATTCAAGTCGCAGTAGGCGACTCGCTTAGTCTAGACGACACGTTAATCACCTTAGAGTCAGACAAGGCGGCGATGGATGTGCCCGCAGATCGCGCAGGGGAAGTGCAAGAAATTCTCGTGAAGGTTGGGGACAAAGTGAAGAAGGGCGCGAGCATTGTGCGCATTCTGGCGGAACCCGTCGAGGATGCACCCGCGGCGACTGCGTCTGATGCTGAGGTCGCCATCGAACCAAAAGCCGCAGAGCCACAAACATCGGATACTAGTCCAGCGGACCTGCGCCCCGCTGCGAGCGTTGCACCAGTGCCTACTCCTTCGGGGCCCGTTCCGGGTGGCGACTCTGCGAAGGTCTATGCGGGACCTGCAGTAAGAAAGCTTGCCCGCGAACTCGGTGTTGATCTCACCCTGGTGAGAGGAAGCGGGGCGAAATCGCGTATTATCAAGGAAGACATTCATGGGTTCGTGAAAACAAGGATAAATTCACCTTTGGCTGCTTCAAGCAGCATTGGTATTGCTCCCGTGCCTGATATCGACTTTAGTCAGTTTGGTGAGATCGAAGAAATACCTCGCAGCAAGTTGCACAAATTAACTGCAGCAAACATGCAGCGAAATTGGAACGCTGTGCCGCATGTGGCTCAATTTAATGAAATAGATATTAGCGACCTCGAAGAGTTTCGGACTAGCCTCAAAGGCGAAGCGGAGAAAAAGGGCGTCAGGATGACATTCTTGCCGTTCTTACTCAAAGCCTGCGCCTCAGCGTTAGCTGAGCTGCCGCAGTTCAATGTGTCGTTACACTCGTCAGGCGAGTACGTCGTTCAGAAGAAGTACATCCACATAGGCGTCGCTGTAGCAACAGAGGCAGGCCTTGTAGTTCCGGTGATACGCAACGTCGACAAGAAAAGCCTTTGGGAACTTGCCGCCGAGGTGATCGAACTTTCGCAGAAAGCTAAGGATCGAAAGTTATCGCGAGAAGAAATGCAGGGGGCCTGTTTTACAATCTCAAGCTTGGGCGCAATTGGTGGCACCGGCTTTATTCCGATAGTAAACGCCCCGGAGGTGGCGATTTTGGGTGTGGCTAAGACGCAGATTAAACCGCAGTATGTTGGTGGACAATTTGTGCCTCGCCAGATGCTACCGATCACCCTGTCGTACGATCACAAGGCTGTCAACGGTGTGGACGGAGGACTCTTTGTCACGCATCTCGAAAAAGTACTGAGTGATATTCGCAACCTTATCCTTTAGGGTCACTCAGAAACACCTGTCGCAGGTTAGAGAGGGTAGAACAGTGTTCTACCCTCATGCTTAACACGCGCTATGGGGCAATCGTAAGCTTTGCCGAGATTGTCTTCGGTCAACACATCAAGTGCATTTCCAACCAGTGTTTCGCCATCGCCAATCATCAATACAATGTTGTCGCAGACGCGTGCTGCCAGATTGATATCATGGGTGGCCATAATTACAGCTGCCCCAGATGATACGTTGTCTGAAGGGGGAGCGGTCTTTCTCTGGCTGCCGTTGGCCTGACTAAGTAGCAGATTGATTAGTGGCGTTTGAAACCCGAGGTCTAGATGATTACTCGGTTCGTCCAAAAGAAGCAGCCGAGGCCTCTGCGCGAGGAGCATAGCGAGCGCCAAGCGCTGCCGTTCGCCCCCTGAAAGCGAGTCCACGGTGCGTGGGGCGAGTGATTCTATGCCTAGTTTGCTCAGAGCCTCATAGGCAATCGCCAGATCCTCAGCGTCGTCGAACAAGCGACCCTTGGTATGAGGATGGCGGCCTAGCAATGCGGTTTCTAAAACCGTAGACGGTAATGCGTCGACGGATTCTTGCAGCAATAGCCCAATTTTTTCGGCAATCTGTGCAGGGCGTAGAGCAGCAAGAGGTGTTTCGCCCAGCAATACAGTGCCTTCCGCAGGCTTTCTCAATCCTGCGAGCGTGTGCAATAAGCTTGTTTTCCCCGCACCGTTTTTACCAAGCAGCCCCCAACACTGTCCCTGTTCGACCTTGAGGCTCAGTCCGCTACAAAGCGTTCGGTGGCCTGCACGTAATAGAAGATTATCTGCGGTTAGGAGAGAAGTCATTTGCTTGCCGCGTTCCTTAGTATGACTATGAAACTAGGAACCCCGATAAGCGCTGTGATTACCCCGACAGGGAGTTGTTGGGGCGCCAGCAGTGTCCTCGCGAGCGTATCCGCAACGACTAAAAATGTGCCGCCTGCGATAAGTGAAAAAGGAATGAGAAGGCGATGGTCGCGCGCACCAGTTAGGCGAAGCATATGCGGCACGACGAGGCCAACAAAGCCGACGCTACCGGCAGTTGTGACCGCGATTACAGTGAGTAGCGAGGCACCAAAGAACAAGCTGAGACGCAGACCGTTCACGTGAACACCAAGGCTCGCTGCAACGAGGTCTCCTCGAACTAATACATTGAGTGATCGAGCCGCTCTGAGCGCGAGCGCCGCCCCTGTTATTAAGATGCCGACTTGCAGCAGACCAACTCGGCTTTGACTGAGATCGCCCATGAGCCAGAACAACATGCCCTGCACGCTGGCGCTCGCGCTCGTCGACAGCATGAGATTGATTAGCGCGCCCCAGCCAGCGGAAACTACAACGCCTGTAAGCAATAAATGGGTGGTCGACCAACGTCCAGAACGACTGGCAATGCCGAATACTACACCGACCGAAACAAGCGCGCCGACGAAGGCGGTGCCCGACAACCACCAACCGCCGAGGCCCAGCATAATGCTTGCTAGTGCGCCGACCGCAGCACCGCCGGAGAGGCCGAGGATATAGGGATCGGCGAGTGGATTACGCAGCAGTACCTGCATGAGCACACCGGCGAGTGCAAGCGCTGCGCCAGTGACGAATGCAGCCAGCGTCCGTGGAAATCTGATCTCTTCGAGTACCTGACGTTGCAGAGCCGGTATATCTCCGACTGCATAAGCTATAAGGTCATCAAACGAGAGTTCGACACTGCCGCTTAAAAGAGAGACAAGCACTGAGGTAAAGGCAGCCAAAAGGGCAAATAATAGAAGTCTAAAAGGCTGTAATTGGCTCACAATCTGCTCATTTTGAGGCGTATCGCCCCCGCATGCTGATTGGGAGGCTTAGATAAGATGTTGATGGTAACATTACCAACCTTACAAGCTCTATGTTACTTGCCAGCTCGCGGCGTCGGCCGCCACGAACACACAGGAGACCCAACAATGCCAACATTCGATATCGTATCAGAGGTTGACGTTCACGAAGTGCGCAATGCGATGGAACAGTCTAACAAAGAAGTAGGCACGCGCTTCGATTTTAAGGGAATAAACGCCTCCTTTGCATTGACGAAAGAGAACGAGATTACACTCACTGCCGAGGTCGACTTTCAGCTGCAGCAAATGCTTGAAATACTAAGAGGTAAGCTGGTCAAGCGGGGGGTTGATGTGAAGAGTCTCAGCGAGGGCGAGGTTCAGCTTAGCGGTCAACGTGCGACCCTAGTGGTGACAGTACAGCAGGGTATCGAATCCGATATTGCGCGCAAACTCGTGAAGCAGATCAAAGATAAGAAGTTCAAAGTACAAACTGCGATTCAAGGCGACAAACTGCGAGTTTCTGGCAAAAAACGAGATGATCTTCAGGAGGTCATTGCTTTCCTGCGCGAGTTGCCGCTCGATATTCCCCTTCAGTTTAATAATTTTAGAGACTAATTTTGCAGGCGACTCGGCGCGAATCACTTTCTTTTATCGAGACTCTCGCACAACTGCGCGATAGGCGCTTTCTCGCTATCTTGCTCTTCGGCTTTTGCAGTGGTTTGCCCTGGGTTCTCCACGGCTCGGTGCTTACGCTCTGGCTTCAGCAGTCGGGCTTGTCGCGGTCGGCAATCGGTTTCTTTGGTGTTATTGCCACGGTATATGCCATTAACTGGCTATGGGCACCTTTCGTCGATCGCGTACCGTTGCCATTATTAGGCAAACGACTCGGTCAGCGCAGGTCGTGGATCGTGCTCTGCCTCACAGTTATGGCACTTCTCGTTCTGGGCCTAGGCTTGAGCGATCCAAATGAGGGCCTTCTGCAGATTAGTTTGCTTGCTCTCGGCATAGCAGTCTGTTCGGCGACGCTGGATATCAGTGTTGATGCGTATCGTATCACGCTATTTAGCCGCGAAGAGATGGATAGAAAAATGCCCTATGCTGCAGCAGTAAGTACTACGGGGTGGTTTGCAGGTTACGGCTTTATCGGCGGTGCTCTAGCCGTTGCTTTAGGCGGAGAAACAATAGGGATGAGCTGGGATGGAGTCTATCTTGTTCTGGCCGGCATGGTGGCACTATTGGCCTTGCTCGTTCTTCTTACACCTCGCCCTCCGAGCGAAGCCGAAGAGTCTGCGGCAGAAGCCGTGGTGCTTGGCGCATCGCCAAGTTTAAGCGTTTGGCTGCAGACTACGTTGATCGCACCTTTTACTGAGTTTTTTCAGCGCTGCGGTTTCCGCCTTGCGCTCTCGGTACTTTTGCTACTGCTCGTTTTTCGTCTCGGCGAGGCAATGCTTGGGCGCATGTCACTGGTATTTTACGTAGAGGTTGGCTTTTCGCGCGATGAGATTAGCCTGTACCAGAAGTTTTTCGGCGGACTCGTTACCGCAGCGTTCTCGCTGCTTGGTGCGGTGATCAATACGCGTTTCGGCGTTATCCGTGGACTGTTCGTCGCCGGCATAGCAATGGCGGGCGCAAATCTTATGTTCGCGCTTATAGCCGTTGTTGGCCCCAATACCAATCTGCTTATGCTTGCGCTTTTGGTCGATAATTTTTTTCAAGCCTTTGCTACAGTCGCTTTCGTCTCTTTTATCTCCTATTTCACTAGCAGGACATATACCGGCACGCAGTATGCGCTTATGGCGTCTGTATCGAACTTTGGTCGCACGACGCTCGCGGCAGGCAGCGGATTTGTGATTGACGCGCTTGGTGGTGATTGGGCGAGCTTTTTTGTGCTTACCACGCTTATGGTGATTCCGGGGCTGGGGCTGCTGGTATGGGTGGGTCGATTGCTGCCTGCTTATTCAGCTACACAACCCAACGCTTGATCAAGCGATCAGCCTGTTTCAATGCCAACCTCCCAGCCGAAGCGATCAAGCGCTATTCGCCCCTTAACGAATACGATGCCCTCAGACTCCAAGCGAGTTTTTTGTTCGCAGTAGCTCGTACTTCCCTCGGGCAAAGAGAGTCGTCCTTGCGCATTGCAGACGCGATGCCAGGGTAGCGTCGTTGGTTTAGGCAAGGACTTTAGCACTGCCCCAACTTGACGTGCATGACCAGGCAAGCCGGCGAGAGTCGCTATCTGTCCGTAACTCGCGACACGGCCTGCCGGGATCTGAAAAACTATCTGCCAGATTCGTTCATTCGGGGCGAGTGTTTCAATAAGATGCATAGCCGACAAGATCGCGTAGAATGAACTGCATGTCTAGCTAAGGAGTCTCTCCCATGCGTTTTTTCTTCCTGTTTTTTATCGCGGTGCCGCTTGCTGAAATGTTGCTCCTATTTGAGGTGAGCGATCAGATTGGCGGCCTGCCGACCCTGGGCCTGGTTGTCGCAACAGCTGTGATCGGTGTCCAAGTCTTAAAGCAGCAGGGTATAGCAACTCTCACTAGAGCAAACGAGCGACTTAGTTCGGGTGAGCTTCCTGCACAGGAGATAATAGAGGGTATGTTGCTAGCCGCCGCCGGTGCCTTGTTGCTGACGCCGGGATTTATAACCGACACCTTAGGGTTTGTGTTTCTTGCTGGGCCGTTGCGTAGGCTAATTGCATCAAGATTGCTCCGCAGCGGGATTGTGCGCGCAGCAGGTGGTTCAAATGCAGGTTTCGCTAAGGGATTTGGCGCGAGCTTCGGCGGCGGTTTCAGTGACGCGCACCAAGGATTTGGTGCAGAGACAAAAGCAGGTGGGCAAGGACATAGGACTGGCGACATCATCGAGGGGGAGTTAGTTGTTGAGTTAGTGGATGAGCGTAAAAACGCGTCCGAAGAGTCTGTTGAGCAAACTGAAAAATAGCGATCCTACTTAATAAAAATTAATATAAATATATATTAATCATAAAGTTATCATTTAAATCTAGAATCATTCTAATAAAATGAAAACCGATAAAACGGGTTATTTTGCGCCATCGCGTTAGGGCTACTGTAGCGCGCCTCGATTAGGCAAAGAATTTACCCAGCAGGTATTGAATTCCTCCTACTAATCCCCATCTTGCACTCATCTACTAACTCGCCACCACAGGGCGGCGAAACTTGGTAAGTAATGATCGGCTTCACGGTGGCTCACAGCTCCGCGTAGCCCTTTTCAATTCTGGCAATCAAGACTTTTGATTTAGGAGTGACGAAAGATGAATATCCGCCCATTGCAAGACCGCGTTGTTGTTAGACGCAAGGAAGAAGAAACAACCAGCGCAGGGGGTATCGTATTACCCGGTTCTGCAACTGAGAAGCCGGCTCAAGGCGAAGTAATCGCAGTGGGTCCTGGTAAGCGACAAGAAAACGGTGAAACGCAGCCGGTCGACGTAAAGGTCGGCGATACTGTTGTCTTCGGCAAATACGCCAGCAACACGGTCAAGATCGGCGATGAGGAATTATTGATCCTCAGCGAGAATGAGATTTACGGCGTTATCGAAAGCTAAGCGTTACGCGCTCGAGTTTTTCTAAGAACAACCCCTATTCAGACAGGAAATTTCAACATGGCTAAAGAAGTAAAATTCGGTGATCCCGCGCGCCAAAAACTCCTCGCGGGTGTCAACATTCTCGCAGACGCGGTGAAGGTGACCTTAGGCCCCAAGGGTCGCAACGTTATTCTCGACAAATCTTTCGGTGCGCCAACCGTCACTAAAGATGGCGTCTCAGTAGCCAAAGAGATAGAGCTCGCTGATCGCTTCGAGAACATGGGTGCGCAGATGGTTAAGGAAGTTGCCTCGCAGACATCTGACGTCGCTGGTGACGGAACAACGACTGCTACCGTTCTCGCTCAATCAATTCTCAACGAGGGCCTTAAGGCCGTCGCCGCAGGCATGAATCCTATGGATTTAAAGCGCGGGGTCGACAAAGCCGTTGCCGCACTGGTTGAGGAAGTAGGTAAGCTTTCAACACCTTGCACTGATTCGAAGGCAATCGCGCAGGTTGGCACAATCTCTGCGAACTCCGACGAGGAAGTTGGTCGAATCATCGCAGAGGCGATGGATAAGGTAGGCAAAGAAGGCGTCATCACAGTCGAAGACGGTTCAGGGCTTGAGAACGAGCTAGATATCGTCGAAGGTATGCAGTTCGATCGAGGATATCTCTCTGCGTATTTCATCAACAATCAAGAGAGCATGAGCGTTGATCTTGAAAGCCCGCTTATCCTCCTAGTCGATAAGAAAGTATCGAACATTCGCGATATGCTCGGCCTGCTCGAAGGCGTAGCGAAGTCTGGCCGCCCGCTGCTGGTTATTGCTGAGGACGTCGAGGGCGAAGCGCTTGCCACTCTCGTTGTAAACAATATGCGCGGAATCGTGAAGGTTGCAGCAGTTAAAGCGCCTGGATTCGGTGACCGTCGAAAGGCGATGCTCGAAGATATTGCTGTGCTCACCGGCGGTACTGTTATCTCGGAAGAGGTCGGTCTTAACCTAGAAGGGGCAACAGTAGATGATCTAGGTAGCGCGAAGCGTGTGCAAATTACTAAAGAAAACACGACGATCATTGACGGCTCAGGCGATGCGAAAGCGATCGAAGGCCGAGTGAGCCAAATCCGCGCGCAGATCGAAGAGACATCTTCAGACTACGATCGTGAAAAGCTACAAGAGCGTGTTGCTAAGCTTGCAGGCGGCGTTGCCGTAATCAAAGTAGGTGCTGGCACCGAGATAGAAATGAAAGAGAAGAAAGCGCGCGTCGAAGACGCACTGCATTCAACTCGCGCAGCGGTCGAAGAAGGCGTCGTTCCAGGTGGTGGCGTAGCGCTCGTGCGCGCATTGCAAGCGGTAACTGGCCTCAAGGGCGACAACGAAGACCAGAACGTGGGTATTGGCTTGTTGCTTAAAGCGGTCACTGCACCACTTCGTCAAATCGTCAGCAATGCCGGTGGCGAAGGCTCGGTAGTGCTCGACAAAGTGGCCGCGGGTGAGGGCAACTATGGCTTTAACGCAGCAACGGGCGAATATGGCGACATGATAGAGATGGGTATTCTTGATCCAGCCAAAGTCACGCGAACAGCGATTCAAGCAGCTGGCTCTGTTGCCGGGCTCATGATCACTACTGAGGCTATGGTTACCGACGCCCCTGAAGAGAAGGGCGCTGGACCAGCGATGCCTGACATGGGCGGCATGGGCGGAATGGGCGGAATGGGCGGTATGATGTAAGCCCAAGCCTATGGCATAGTAAGAGCGCCACTATAAAAAAAGCAGACAACTCACATTGTCTGCTTTTTTTTGCGTGGCTTTTTAGAACAGCCGATAATCGCAACTCAATTGGCACGAGACCGGCGCTGGATTATTGCCTCGGCCTTATGGGCTCCCGCAGGTTCTGCTCCCGCTAATTACGCCGCTAAGTTCGCGTTGGCGAAGTCCCAATTAACGAGATTGTCGATAAACGACGCTAAGAAATCAGGTCGGCGATTCTGGAAGTCAAGATAATAGGCGTGTTCCCAAACATCGCAGACGAGCAGAGGCTTCGCACCTGTAGTCAAGGGAGTTTCAGCATTGGCTGACTTCTCTATTGCAAGCTTGCCATCGCGCTCGACCAACCAAACCCAACCGCTGCCGAATTGGCCTACGCCTCCTGCAACAAACTGTGCTTTAAACTCGTCGAAGCTGCCGAAATCGGCATCGATGCGTGCTGAGATCTCGCCGGTCGGTGCGCCGCCGCCTGCAGGGCTGAGGCTGTTCCAGAAGAAGCTGTGGTTGTAGTGTTGGCCGACGTTATTGAAGAGCGCACCGCCGATTTTGGCCGTCTCGTGAACGAGTTGAACCAGATCCGATGCATCAATACCGGCTTCGGCCAAAAGTTCATTCCCTTTTACGACGTAGGCGTTATGGTGTTTGCCATGATGATAGTCGAATGTATCAGCCGACATATGGGGCGCGAGTGCGTCTTTGGCGAAGGGAAGTTCTGGAAGTTGTAAGCTCATGAGTTTAGTTGATCTCCTGATACTGCATTTGATTGGTGTAAAAAGGGGATTTGTGCCAAGCAATACGGCGAAGGGTCGATTTTAGACCTGCTTGAGGCAGGACTCAATCGACCCTTCCGGATGGCGGCTACGTAGTTAGCAGCAGTCGTACAAAGACTGTTAGAGGTATTGCGCTACTCCCAGCAGGACTGCGGCCAGCGCGACACCTAGGTGTACGACACCGACAACGCTTGCCATCGGCCCCATCTTGCCTTTAATGGCATTGGCTTCGATTGCCAGAATGAGAATAACGGCAACCGCCGTTGCTGTGCTGCTGACGCCCATTTCCGCGCCCAACGGCAGGCTGCCAAGACCGCTTAAGTGCCCCGAGGCAACCATGAATAAAAGCATTGGAAGCGAGAAAAGGGTGTTGGTGCGCGAGGCAAGTCCAGCCTTCGCTGCGGCGCCGGCCGCTTCTGGAAGCGCTTCGCCTCCGCTCATTACTTGCTCGTTTGAGGCCATTACTACTTTCTGGTTAGGCCAAATAATGAGCCACACGTTGAGGAACATAAGAGTTCCCATGAGCATGCCTAGGATAATGTAAAAATTGACGGCAGCGGCGAGATAGCCTGCGAGCGCGATGCCGGATATAAAGGTGACTAAAGCGCCGTAGCGGAACCACTTGAGCGCATTAGGTAGAAGTTTCGATATCGCGGAAGCCTTTGCGGCAGGGTCTGCGACTTTGAAGTATTCGGTTTGAACAAAATTAAAGTAATAGAGGATGCCGATCCAAACCACGCCGGCGAAAAGATGAATCCAGCGGACGAGGAAGGGGACTAAATTGTCGAGTTCCATGGGTAGCTCCTTTATTAGTTTTATTGGGATCAGTTTCATTCGATGAGATTGGCAAATCTCGCGACTGTGGTGATCAGTGTAGCATTTGCTGCAACAGACAGGCTATCGAAACGATTCAAGGATCAAGGCGCGGAACTCGGGTACGGAACTCTAGGTTAAGGGATAGCAGGCTTTCGCCAATTTGTAGATAATAAGAGATATTCTCCTCACAGAATCAAGCGAGCCCTAAGATGAGAGACAACGATGACCTCGGTCGGCTTCCCCCGATGGTTCCCGAGCGCGATGATGTAGATAGCCACCTTAATAACCGTAGAGCGCAAAGTCAGGATATTGTGATGCCTACCAGAGGCGCGGCGAAACCCGGCAGCTCAGCGGGCTTGAAGAGCACGGTAGCGGTACTTTTTCTGGCAGTGCTGGGCGGTGCAGGGTTTGGTTATGTCTACATTCAAGAGGCCGAGGATGGCGCGCGAGCAGCCGAGCTTCGAATCGCTGATCTTGAGCGCCGACTTAATTTGGTGGGAGATAGCGCAGAGGAGTCCACTCTGAAAATGATTGAGCGCATGGACTTTAATTTCTCCGAAATAGATAAACTCTGGGCCGCACGGCGAGTCATTAATAACAGCATTGATGAGCTCAAGGGAGAAACGGCGCGTATCAGACTCACGAACGAGGGACAAGATGAGACGATTGCACAAAATGCTTCGCGCGTTGCTGCTTCTGCTGAGTCGTTGATTGCAGTCGAGTCCCGCATCAATAGTTTGGCCAACGAACTGGCGTCTGCCACGACGGCGCTCGCTCAATTAAATGCGCAGGTGGACGAACTCGGTGAATTGCGCGGTGATCTTGTCGCGATCCAGGCTTCCCTAAATAGCGGGGACAGCACGGTGCTTGGTCTCGCCGGACGCCTCGAGTATGTGGAGCAGTCGATGGAGTCGGTAAATGCTTATAGGCTACAGGTCAATGACAGCCTGTACCGACTCCAGCAAAATGTCGAATCTATCCAGTCAGCGCTCCGCCCAGCTCAGTAACAGGTTGGGCGGGGTTTTCGGCTAAGCCGCGGGTTGGCTGGGCGGTCCATTAACTGCCGGTAAAATTTGGACTGCGTTTCTCGACAAAGGCTGTGACACCCTCCCTGAAATCTGCGCGAGACGCGCAGTCGGCAAAATACTCTGCCTCTGCTTGCAACTGTGATTCGAACTCGCTTTCAAGTGATCGATAGAACAACGCCTTGGTATTCCCATAAACATGTGTCGGGCCAGTAGCGAGACGCTGAGCGAGAGACGCCGTTTCGGTTTCGAGTTCTGCGCTTGGTACAACGAAATTAATCATCCCGATGTCTTTCGCCTCTTGTGCGCTAAACCTATCGCCCAAGAGCGCGATTTCCATGGCCTTCTTGATACCCACTGCGCGAGGCAGGTGGAAAGAGGAAGAGCCGTCTGGGCTCGTGCCGATCTTGCAGTAAGCGAGCGTGAAAAAGGCATCCTCCGCAGCAATAATGAGATCGCAAGCAAGCGCCATACTCACGCCGGCACCGGCAGCCGCGCCGCGGCAGCTCGCTATAATCGGTTTTGGCATGCGTCGCATGGCGAACATAATTGGGTGCAGGTCATGGATGCGTAACAGAAATTCTTTGCGTACCTCAGCAGGCGCTTTCTTTATCGACTCACTCATGCCTTTTACATCGCCGCCAGCCATAAAATGGTCGCCGGCGCCCTTAAGGACCACGCAGCGAACAGCGTCATCATGTTCGATGTCGTGGAGTACCTCTATGAGCTGGGCGCGCATCTCCATGCTGAGGGCGTTCCTAGCCTCGGGTCGATTCATCGTGAGTGTCGCAGTACCTTCTTTAATGTCGAGGTCCAAATGAGCCATAGTTGTTCCTTTGAGTTAGCGAGTAGTCGCCTCAAAGTATAGATTGCGTGGTCATAGCTTACTAGCGCTTGGCAAAGCGCGCTGATCGGGTATAATGCGCCTCCCTTGATCGAGCAAAGAATTTTTCGGTCGAGCGCTGCGGACGTGGCGGAATTGGTAGACGCGCTAGATTTAGGTTCTAGTATCGAAAGGTGTGGGAGTTCAAGTCTCCCCGTCCGCACCATCGCTCTTTTATCGTTATTTTCTTCTTTATCGTTGCTCTCTTCTTTATCGTTACTCTCTTCGGGTTCTGCCCTCTCACCCTCTGAGCTTTTTGGCTTAGTCGAATAACTTCAGGTGTATCGTACACCTTCGGCCATGCTAATCTTTGGTCATGAAGAAAGACTTTCTGACCACGGTTCTGAGTAAGCTCAGTTCACACTCCAAAACCTCGAGCGCAGATAAGCCTGAGGCAGTTGCGCGTGCGCCTGTGAAGGCCAGCGAGAAGACATCAGGAAATAGAGACAAGCAACTAGTCTCGTCTTCGGCTGACGTCAGTGCTTTTCTGACCCAAATGGCTTCGCTGCCCCGGGGTAATGCTGACGGCAGACTTGTTTTTGCGCTAGATGCGACCGCGAGCAGACAATCTACTTGGGATCGCGCGAGCCATCTCCAAGCACAGATGTTCAGTGAGGCAGCTGCACTCGGTGGGCTTGCACTTCAGCTTTGTTATTTCCGCGGTTTCGGTGATTTTTTCGCCAGTGATTGGCAGAGTAACGCTGACAGTGTGTTGGGTATTATGCAGGGGTTGCGATGCGAGGCAGGCCGCACTCAAATTGGTTCTGTGTTAAAGCATGCGCTGCGGGAAAATTCAGTTAAGCCCCTCGGGTGTGTCGTTTATGTCGGCGATTGTCTCGAAGAGGACATAGACACACTCGCGGATCTCGCCGGTAAATTAGGCCTTTTAAAAGTGCCGCTGTTCATTTTTCAGGAAGGCAGTGACCCAATCGCAATGGCCGGCTTCAAAGAGCTGTGTAGGCTCTCAGGTGGAGCGCACAGTCGCTTCGATTCGGCGAGCGCTGCGCAACTCGCGCATCTTTTGCGCGCAGTCGCGGCCTATGCGGCTGGCGGTATGAAAGCGCTGACTGCCTTAGGTGCGCGTGATAAAGACGCGGCAGGAGCGGTCGCTCTGCTCGAACGTCAAATTCGTCGATAAAACTGAGTGAGTTTCCCCCACTATGATTTTTAGACTGCTTCTCATTATCCTGCTGCCTTTAATTGCCTATTGGTTGGCACAGCGCATCTCGAGAGTTGCGTCACTCACAGCGACTCAGAAACGTTGGCTTGCAATAAGCCTCGCCGGACTGTTAGTGGTTGGCGTGCTGATAGCCATGGGTCGACTGCCAGTGCAGTTTATTTTGGCGCCATTGGGGTTGGCAGCGACCTCACTCTTTAGATTGCTGCCGGCGCTGCTGCGCTTGTTGCCGATGTTGCACATGCTTCGTGGACGCGCGAATGCGAGCAAGCCGAGACAGCCCGGGCAGCAGTCAACAATCAGAACGAGCTTCTTATCCATGTCGCTTGATCATGAATCTGCAGAGATGCAGGGAGAGGTGGTTGTTGGGAGGTTTGCCGGACGACGGCTCGAAAGCATGAGCCTCGGCGAACTCTTGGAGCTTCTCTCAGAGTGCAACGACGATGGCGACTCGGTGCAGCTGCTGCAGGCCTATCTGGCTCGCGTGCATCCTGAGTGGGAAGAGGCAGCGGGAAGGAGCAAGCATGCTGAAAACGGAAACTACGAAGAAATGAACAGAGCGCATGCCCTCGAAGTGTTGGGTCTTTGCGAGGGTGCCGAGCGCGCCGATATCATCGCTGCGCACCGAGACTTAATGAGAAAGCTGCATCCCGATCGAGGGGGTAATGACTATCTTGCTAAAAAGGTTAACGCGGCAAAAGATTTCTTACTCGAGTAAAAGCCTTTCGAACCATTTGAGTTTTTCGTTTTTTGGTCCTTACTTCGCCGCGGATTTCGCCAAGAAAGCCTGCACAATAGCTTGCGCCTCTGGTGTCTGCAGTAATCGATTGAATTCGATCAATTCGTCATTGATGACGGCGCTTGTCGCTTCGGCTGATCCGGTTTTGATGAGGCGTTTGCTGGTTTGAACTGAATCGGCGGGCAGGGCAGCGAGCTGTCGTGCCTTTGTCATCGCGTAGTCGAGGTACTCGGCCTGATCCAAGACTTCATTTACCACGCCATAGTCCCGCGCCTGCTCGGCACTCATGCGGTCTCCCAAGAGCAGCATTTCCGAAGCGCGCTGATGCCCTATTTGTCGCGGTAGTAAATAGCTCGAACCTGCTTCGGGACATAATCCTAGGCGTGTAAACGGCATTTGTAGAAAACACTCGCGCGAGGCGTAAACGAGATCGCAGTGAAACAACAGCGTTGTGCCAATGCCAATGGCCAAGCCGCTAATCGCTGCCACAATCGGCTTCTTGCTCTCGTTCAGCGCGTGCATGAGATCCTGCGATGGTCGGCCCTTAGAAGAATCCGCTTCGTTGCTCACAAAGCCATTAACATCGTTGCCGCTTGTGAAACAGTTGTCTACTCCGCGGATAAGCGTCACTCGAACGTCATCGCTTTCGTCTGCCCAGCGAAGACCGTCGGCCAGCGCAGCATACATACCTGGTAGCAGCGCGTTCTTTTTTTCGGGGCGATTGATTTTAAGGACGAAAACCCCTGCGTCGAGGCTGTAGTCTATATTGGGGTCTCTGGAGTCAAGCATGTGAGTAAATTCCTTAAGGTATACAAAGTGCGCGACGGCGCGAATTAGCCGTGTGGCTATTTCTTCTGCCAATACCGATAATTCGGTCTGCAGAACATCGCCGCACCGGATCAGCGATGGTAGACTAGTAATTTGTTTTTTGGCATCCATTCGATCGACTTCGGTCGACTCGGCAGACCCTTGCGCGGCGATAGGTTTAGGCTAAATCGATGCGCTAAACCTTAAGCTAGCGCCTTAATCAATGCAAGGCATGGCGATCCTTTAGAGGTGAAACAGTGACTACCCTTATTCGCAATGAAGACCTTATTCAGAGCGTCGCCGACGCATTGCAATACATTTCGTACTACCATCCTATCGATTTTGTGCAAGCAGTTCATGCTGCCTACGAGCGCGAAGAGTCTCCCGCTGCAAAGGATGCGATGGCGCAGATACTGATTAACTCACGCCTCTGTGCCGAGGGTAAGCGGCCTATTTGCCAAGACACCGGCATCGTTTGTGTCTTCTTAAAGGTCGGTATGCAAGTGCAGTGGGAAGGCTCTATGTCAATCAGAGACATGGTCAACGAAGGCGTACGCCGTGCTTACCTCCATCCGGACAACGTCTTGCGCGCCTCTATTCTTCTCGACCCAGCGGGGCTGCGTAAAAACTCAGGCGACAATACGCCTGCAGTGGTGCATGTGGAACTCGTGCCAGGAAATTCGGTCGAGGTAAAACTTGCGGCGAAGGGTGGTGGTTCAGAAAATAAATCCAAGCTCGTTATGCTGAACCCGAGCGACAGTATTGTTGACTGGGTCGAGCGCACTGTGCCGACGATGGGCGCTGGCTGGTGTCCTCCCGGCATGCTTGGGATTGGTATCGGGGGAACGGCTGAGAAAGCAATGTTACTTGCGAAGGAATCCTTAATGGACCCTATCGATATTCATGAGTTGCGTGCACGTGGCCCAAACTCGCGGGTTGAAGAGCTCCGCTTGGAGATAATGGAGCGGGTGAATAATTTGGGAATTGGTGCACAGGGCCTTGGCGGCCTGACCACTGTGCTGGATGTCAAGATCAGCGACTATCCTACGCACGCTGCTTCGTTGCCCGTTGCGATGATTCCAAACTGCGCAGCGACTAGGCATGCGCATTTCCATCTTGACGGCAAAGGCCCTGCAGAACTGACTCCTCCAAGCTTAGCTGACTGGCCTGAAATAACCTGGGACGTTGGGCCGAGAACACGCCGTGTGAATCTGGACACGGTCACCCCAGAGGAGATTACGCACTGGCAGCCAGGCGAAACTTTGTTGCTATCCGGCACATTACTCACCGGCCGCGACGCGGCTCACAAGCGCTTGCTTACACAATTAGCTAACGGCGAGCCTCTGCCCGCCGGCGTCGACTTTAAAAACAAATTTATTTACTACGTTGGTCCTGTAGATGCAGTGCGCGATGAGGTTATTGGCCCGGCGGGCCCAACCACAGCTACGCGGATGGATAAGTTCACCGACGATATGCTCGAAAAAACCGGTCTAATAGGCATGATTGGCAAGGCTGAGCGCGGCCCCATTGGCATTGAAGCAATCAAGAAGCATAAAGCGGTTTATCTTATGGCAGTGGGTGGTGCCGCCTATCTTGTCTCCAAAGCGATCCGCCAGTCTAAGGTCGTCGCATTCGAGGACCTCGGCATGGAGGCCATTCACGAGTTCGTCGTAGAAGACATGCCGGTTACCGTTGCCGTAGACTCCTCTGGTACTTCAGTGCACAACACCGGGCCTGCGATTTGGAAGCAGCGCATCGCAGAGGAGCATGCGCTCGAAATAAAAGGCTAAACTGCGAGCTCTGCATAAGGGCTTTTCACGTCAAGGTTGATGGAGGGGCGGTCTTCGCCCACCTTCATTGAGTTACAGCGTCCAGTTGTTGTCGCACCGAACGAGAGGGCCTCCTCACCGAGTACGCCGTTATCAAAGTGATAGAGGATGCGATGGTCGCCACGGGAGGCCGCCGCATCGTAGTCGGCACTTATAGCGACGATTGCTTCGTTGCGCTTGGCATGGCCAATCATCGCTTTCTGACCGTGACGCGCGCAGAGCATTTTCTGAGTTACATGAGGGGCAAGCACTGTCGCCGTCGCATTATTGCCGCCAAACCCTTTGGAGTTTAACAGCGCCACATCGATTGATTCCGCGCTGCTCTCCCTATGTTTCAATACAAAATCGAGGCAGTCTCGTTTAACGTCTGAGGCGACTTCGGTCACCGTTTCAATGCCGGGAATCGTGCCGTGTGCCCAAAGTCCTAGGGCGGACATGAGTTGGTCGCCGGCAGAGCTTGCGAGTGAATGCCCCATGAATGCCTTGACTGCAGCGATGCGCCAGCCCTGTATGCCGAATTCCTTCGCAACACGATTCAGAATGGCCGACTCGCTAACGCGGTTTTGCGGCGTACCGGTGCCATGCGCTTGGACGATGCTGCGTTCTCGCAGCGCCCGTTCACCGACAATCGAGCGAGCCGCCGCCGCGGCCTTGGCGACAGTGAGATAATTTCCGGCGCCTGGACCCGCGATTGATTTTTTATAGCCGTCGGCGTTGATGAATACATCGCTCACCGAGCCTAAGATAGTGGCGCCTAATTCGACTGCGAGTGCATCGTCCATGAGAATGACGAACTGCGAGGACTCGGCGAGTGTAAAGCCGCAGTTATCGCCGAAAGGTCGACAGGCACGACGCGAATCAAAAGAGGCGTCAGGCGCGAGACCATCGAGCGCGCGCAGCTTTGAGTCCTCTGCAAGCGCGCCCATGACATTAAAGCCCTCGAACACCTCCGGCGTGAGAGGTGCCTCACTGGTGCCGACAATAACGACCCTAGATTCCCCGGATTGTATGTCTTTAATGCCCTGACGCAGGTTGTACAAGAACGTTGCGCAGGCGGCGACGCTTGTCCCGGTCGTGCCGAGATTGCCAAGTAAATAGGCGTTGATAAAGTCTGCGGGCATCTCAATTAGCCCAAGTGGAAGCTGTTTAGAGCTGACTTTATTGCCCAATAAGCGAGCCTGCAGCATGCCGCCAAACCCAGCGCTGTCTAACTGTCCCATGCAGTTCCCGGCATAGACGCTGATTGCATCGGGCGCGACACGGCTGCGTATCCTTGTCCAATCGATGCCTAGCGAATTGATTGCGTCAGACGCGCCATACACAGTCATCTGCAGCGCGCGAGGATGATTGCGCGAAGCATAGAGAGCAGCGGGGTCGAAGCCACTTGGCAACTGGCCGGCGCTGGTTACTTTCATCTCGATAGTGCTTGCTAGCATGATCTCGGCACGTTCGCAGGCGATGGTTACATGCTCGCTGGCCTCATCGATTAGTCGCCACCCGGGGGGCAGGACGGTGGGTAATTGACGCCTCGGCACGCGAAATTTGAGCTCACCGCATTCTCCCCGGTCACCTTGGTCGTCGAATAGATGAGAGTCAGGCGAGAGCGTTAGATGCGTGTGGACGCGTTGCTGCTGGGGGTCAAAAAGATTTGTCTCTAATGGGCGAATGAGGGTGTTGCGCAATAGAATGTCTGCAGGGGTTTTTTCTGATTGTGAATTCGATAATCCTTCAAGGCTAGCAATTAAGCGCTGTCGCTGTGCTTGGCTCAGCGTGCTTTCGACTAGGCGCTGATATCCTCGATGGAACGAGCTGCGACCCGCGGGGCTTACGCCTCCGAAGCCTGTGATTACCGGTAATGGCGTCATAACAATTACTGCTCCCTTTGCTCGCTAGCCTGGCGTCCGCCTGAGTGAGCCAGTCGAACGATGTGATGTGGATTATGCCGATCACTAGCGAGGCAAAATGTAGTAAAAATGACATTAAATATAATATAAACGACATATTCTGAAGGTAATTGACTTAGCTACATCACATCTTCGGGTTTGTTGCTGCTTGCAACCCTCTTGCGGCAGATTTACGATGAAGTTCAAATCCTCCCATACTCGGGTCCAAAACTTACTGAGGGTACTCGCGTTGTCGGCGACATCTGAATTGAGCTATCTGACGAAACTTACGGCGCTTCATGAGAAATTAGGTCTGGCGGCATCGCTGCTGAAAGACGCGAAGCTCGGATTATGCAAGCAGCCACTTTGCGCTGAAGCTCAACGCTTAGTGTCTGTTGGGGACGATGTATTTGGCCGCCCTCAGCGGCTTGCGCCGGCAGCAGCGCAGGCATGGATGCAGATTCAAAAGGAGGCTAGTGAGCAGGGAATAACCCTACAGCTCGTGTCCGCGTACCGCAGTATCGATTATCAGGCGGAGATCATTGCGCGCAAATTGAGCGCCGGCGAGGCTCTTAGCGATATTCTAAAAGTCAGCGCTGCGCCGGGATTTAGCGAGCATCACACAGGCAATGCGGTGGATGTAACAACCGAGGGTGTTGAGGTGTTAGACGAGGCGTTCGACGAGACCGAGTGTTTTAGGTGGTTGCTCGCCTACGCAGGGAAGTTTGGGTTTGTACTGACTTATCCTCGCGATAATCCTTTTGGGATAGCCTATGAGCCTTGGCATTGGTGTTACCGCCCCGGGTCAGTCTAGTATAGAAATTCTTAGTGATTTTCGGCGCAATGGAATCTAAATCATTGATCCAGAGCAAGGAGTTTCTCCAGGCGCACTTTTTATCGCGAGATTGGTTAGACATCATCACATAGCTGCGTTAGTCTGAAGGTGATTAAACGGAGGGGGAATGCCACTACTCGTGTCGATTCTTCAAGGTTGGAGTCACATTCGCAAAATTGGCAAGTGTGAGTTTGGCAAGACCTTGTTAACTCAGCGCAACTCTTGCGCTAGACGTTTCGTTTTATCTGCAAAATCCTTCTTTTTGTTTCCTATCTCATTGTATTTTTTGTTCTGTGCCTCCCTGAGTCCGCGTGGCCTGTCGCGAAAGTTTCTTGTGTCAAAAGCGTTTAGCGCTCCGTGTCTTACAGACTTTTCTCATGAAATTTTGCATTGGGCGAGTGATGTGTACTTGAAAATTTGTGTCGGATACGCATTTAGTAAATGGAGTAGTGCGATTAATAAAGGCTTCAAGAAGGAGGAAAAAGTTTCATTTAGGACGTAGACCACGCGCAAGTGTGAGTCAACATAAGTTAGATTGTATTAATGATAGCTAGGAGTAATTAATGACTAATGACATCCAAATTGTATTCCATAGTATCGATCAAACTGACGCGTTAACCGAAGCGGTTACAAAACGAATTGAGAAACTTTCGCGTTACTGCGACCAAATTATTAACGGGCGTGTTGTCTTAGATTCCCCGCATAACCATCATCACAAGGGCAAGGTTTACTCTGTTAGCATCGAAATACACACGCCTCAAATAGAAGTGAGAGTAAATCAAGAGCAGCACGACAAACAGTCCCATGAAGACCTCTATGTCGCTATACGAGACGCGTTTAATGTTGCGGAGCGGCAGCTGCGCTCTGTTGATAAAAAGCACAGAGCGACGCCCATACACGAATTAAGCGCCGCAGAGTTGGTAGGAGAGTCAGTTATCGAGAGCTCCGCCGTCGATGATGAAGCGCGTGACGTGGCCGGCGAATATGCCGTTGCTTAATTAATTAACGAGTAACATCGAAGCACGTGTCGCTTAGAACGTAAGCGATGCGTGCTTTTTGTTTTTCGCTATCTTTATTCAGGTCTCTGAATGACTATAAACTCGCCTTATAATGTGGTGGGAAATAATTAACTCTTACTACGAGGCGACAATATGACCAACCAAGAAAAAACCGAGATCGAAGCTGCGGCTTTTCGACGACTCCTCGCTCACCTTGATGCGAACAAAGATGTGCAGAATATCGATCTAATGATTCTCGCGAATTTCTGCCGAAATTGCCTGTCCAAATGGTATCTCGCTGCCGCTGAAGAGAGAGGCCTGTCCATGACTGTTGAGCAATCACGTGAAGCAATCTATGGCATGCCCTACTCGCAGTGGAAAGAAAATCATCAGCCTGAGGCGACTGCCGAGCAACTCGAGGCATTAAAGGCGCGTTCGAGTAAGTAACGCATCGCTGATAGTGCGGACATCGTCGAACATTTGTATCCAACAGTTAGTCAGCGGCAAACACTTTCGCGCGAACGAGTCGACGGTATTCGCCAGGTGTTGATTTTGTGTGCTTTTTAAATGCGTCGATGAAGTGACTTGTGTCTCGGTAGCCAACGAGATCCCCAATCTCGATTATGCTTGCATCGCTGTCTCGAAGAAGCGCTCTTGCCTCTTCCAAACGGGTATTTCTTAAATAAGCGGATGGCGTGGTACGAGTAGCTTTTTTGAATCGTCTCGCGAGATTTCTGATACTCATGCCAGCAAGATTGGCGATCACGTCGTTAGTGATTTGCTGATCGTAATTCTCATGAATCCACGTCTGAACCAAGGCAATAGTTTCGTCGTGATGACTGTCTTGGGGCGAAGCTGCAAGGAGTGCTGACTGCAGGGAGGGGCCTATCTCATGTGTGAAATGGCGAGCTATTTCGGTGGCTATATCCCTATCGAATAAATGAGCAACTAGGTGCAGCACGACATCGCGCACAGCATCGACGCTGCCGGTACAGTAACGATTCGCCGAACGTGTAATGAATCGATTGCGCTGCAAATTTAGGCTGGGGTAGCGGGCCTCGAAATCGTCGAAGAAACGCCAGTGCGTGGTTGCATCACAGTCGTCTAGCAACCCTGCCTCGGCTACGAAGTAGCTCCCTGTTGTGATTGCACAGATTATCGGCGGCTGCTGCTCAGCTAACCACGAAACTACCCCCTCGTTCTTGGCCAACATAGCGCGAGGGTTGCCCCAAAATCCTGGCACGAAGACGATGTCAGATTTAGAAGTTGGGGAAAGGGTGGGAAGCTTAGCTTCGCATTGCAGGCGCATGCCACCCATCAGATCGACAGAGCTGAGCCCGTTGCTAGCGATTGTAATGCGCAAGTTAGCGCTAGGGTGGCGTCGCGAGCGAGCGATGTCGCGCGCTGCGGAGATCATCTCTAGGGGAATTGTCAGTGCTGAGCCAAATGCGCCAGGTAGGGCAAGCAGAGTGACTGTTGTCATCGTCGAAACTCCCTAGGGCTGTCACTGTTAGATCTGAACAAAGAAGATCACGCGATAGTCGCGAAGCTTAGCCTAGCTTTCTGCATACTCAATGTCGATGATGGAATATTCAATGACTCCCGTGGGGGTGGAGACGCTGATTTCATCATCGACGCGTTTGCCGATTAATGCTCGCGCGAGTGGAGAGTCCACGCTTATATAGCCGAGCGACGGATCTAACTCGTCTGCGCCTACAATGCGGTAGCGCGCTTGCTTTACTTCGCCTGCGCTATCTTCAAATTCGACACGAACAAAGGCGGCGAAAAATACGCGGCTAGGGTCATCAGGCGGTCGGTCAACAACTATAAAGTTTTCTAAGCGCTTACTTAAGTAGCGCACGCGACTATCGATCTCTCTTAGGCGTCGCTTGCCGTAGATATAGTCAGCATTCTCGGAGCGATCTCCCTGCGCGGCAGCCTCGGAAACAGCCTGCGTGACTATAGGGCGTTCCACTTTCCAGAGCTGGTACACCTCATTTTTTAGGCGCTGTCGCCCCTCTGCAGTAATGTAGTTTGAGCTCTGCTTCTGTGGTGGGCGGTATCTGCTCATGAATTTTTCTCGTGCTCTGTCCGTTTTGCCTGCTCCGGAAACTCGGATAGCTCAGGCAGTAGGCTCAACTGGTTGCCCGATGTTATCGCGTTGCTGTCGATCAGTGGTTCGACGCGTACGCCTACGCCTATTAAACGTACGGGCCGCTCTCCGCGTGCGAAACCTTGCTCACATAATGCGAGATAATTGTTTATGTCAGTGTCTTCAGAAAGCATCTCCACGGTAGTTGTGACGAAATCATGGAATTTCAATTTCACGAACTGTTTCTTAATTGAATACTCTTTATCCAATCTACCTAGACGTTTATGTAGTTTCGGGAGAAGCTTTAACATCGCTTCCCGACAGCTGTTGATATCGGGAAGGTCGGTATCGAAGGTATTTTCGACGCTAACAGACTTGCGAATACGATCGGTCGATACCGGTCGGTTGTCTATACCTTTACTCAGCTGGAAAAGTCGTTCTCCAAAACTACCAAAATGCTCGGTTAAGGCATCCGCGCCGAAATTTTGCAAATCTTTGCAGGTTTTTAGATTGAGTTTATGCATTTTGGCTGCCGTAACTTTACCGACGCCATGGAGCTTGTTGACAGCGAGTTTGGCGACGAAATTCTCTACCTCATTGGGCAGCACTGCGAACTGCCCATCTGGTTTGTTCCAGTCGCTAGCTATTTTTGCAAGAAACTTGTTAGGAGCGATGCCTGCTGAAATAGTTATCCCTACGGTCTCTCGTACCTCGTTTCGTATGGCTTCGGCTATTCTTATTGCGCTGCCCCTAAACTCATCGCACCCACTGACGTCTAAGTAGGCTTCGTCTAACGAGAGTGGTTCTATGAGATCGGTATAGCGTTGAAAGATTGCATGAATTTGGGATGAAGCGAGGCGATACTTCTCCATATCGGTCCGAATGATAATTAGGTCAGGACAAAGACGCCGAGCAGTCGCCGACGCCATTGCCGAATGTATACCGAATTTACGCGCTTCGTAATTGCAAGTTGCCACCACGCCGCGGCGTTCCGGAGAGCCGCCGACGGCTATGGGCTTGCCACGCAGGGCAGGGTTATCTCGCATTTCGATGGAGGCGTAAAAACAGTCGCAGTCGCAATGAATTATTTTCCGTTGTCGCGTCTGTTTCTGCGTGCCTAATGCAACGCTCTTTTGCTCCATCGGTTAACAGCCTAGGCGTTTTCGCTCTCGAATTTGCGCATGAAGGAGGCGAGTGCTTCGCACCCAGCCATTGGCATCGCGTTATAGATTGACGCGCGCGCGCCACCAACGTCTCTGTGGCCTTTAAGCGCGTACAGTCCTTCTTGCAGAGCTTGATCGACGAACACATCGAGCAGTTCCGGTTTAGCGAGATTAAATGTCACGTTCATGATTGAGCGATGTGCCGGGTCAGCGACTCCAATATAAAAATTGCTCGCATCGATAACATCGTAGAGCGTCTTCGCTTTCGCCTCATTCTGAGCTTCGAGTTTAGCAACCCCACCTTGTTCTTTTACCCACTCAAGCACGAGCCCCATCATATAGATGGCAAACGTATTGTTTGTGTTCGCTAGTGAGTGGCTGCCGGCATACACACTGTAGTCGAGCAGCGACGGCGTTTCTTCGAGTGCATGACCTAAAAGATCTTCGCGTACGATGACAAGCGCGAGGCCTGCAGGCCCAAGGTTTTTCTGCAAGCCAGCGAAAATAATACCGAACTGGCTGATATCGATTTTTCGCGACAAAAATTCAGATGTCATATCGGCCACAAGCGGTATCGAGCCGGTTTGCGGGAAGCTATGCCAGCGTGTGCCGTAGAGCGTATTGTTGCTAGTGATGTGCAGGTACGCTGTATCTTTGGGTAAGCTTGCAACATCGAACTCTGGAATGCGGTCAAAGCCGGTGTCGGCGCTACTCGCAGCTGTTGTCGCGTTGCCATATCGAGCAGCTTCTTTGCGGGCCTTGACGCCCCAAGTCCCAGTCTCGATATAGCTGGCCGATCTAGTGGGACTCAATCCAAGCAGGTTCAAAGGCACCGCGCTAAACTGCATCTGAGCGCCGCCGTGGACATAGAGAATCTTGTAATTATCGGGTATGCCGGCAAGCTCCTTGAGGAGTTCATCACAGCGGTTAAGCACGGCATCGAACTCTGCCGAGCGATGGCTGATTTCAATGACACCAGCGCCCATGCCCTGATAATCGAGAAACTCAGCCTGTGCTTTTTTCATCACCTCTGCAGGCAGCATTGCGGGGCCGGCACCAAAATTGTAAACCTGTGTCATAGCGTTTTCCCAGAAAGTTACTTTGTAGTTTATTTTTTATGCGCTAAATCAGCGTGACCTTGATGACATTATCTATTGCTGCAATCGCAGCCAGTGAATCCGCCGAAGGCTCACTCTCAAGATCGATAAGGTTGTAGGCGATTTCGTCACGACTTTTATTAATCATATCTAATACGTTGATATTTTGATCGGCGAGCACGGCGAGAATCTGCCCAAGCATCTTGGGCACATTGCGATTGCTTATAGCTAGGCGTGTGCCGCGCGCAGCGCCTTCGGCTCTGTCGAGTGTGAGTGTTGGAAAATTCACCGAGTTACGTATGTGCCCGTTCTCGAGAAAATCCATCAGCTGATCTGCCGCCATAATGGCACAGTTTTCTTCGGCCTCTTGCGTGCTTGCGCCGATATGCGGCATCGCAATAACTTCGTCACGTCCCATCAATTCACGGCGTGGGAAGTCGCAGACATAGCGCCTTAACTTGTTGGCGTTAAGTGCTCTAAGGAGTGCAGCGGCGTCGACTATTTCATCGCGAGCGAAGTTGATTAGGCAAGTACCGGGGCGCATCGCATCGAAAAGTTCATCGTTAATGAGCCCGCGCGTGGCGTCAATTGCCGGCAAATGGAGTGTAATGAAGTCTGAGTTCGCAACTAGCGCGCTGAGACTCTCTATGCGTTTAACTTTGCTCGGCAGGCGCCAAGCAGCCTCGACTGAAAGTGCCGGATCGAAACCATTAACCTTCATGCCAAGGCCTATTGCCATCTCGGCTACAAGCGAACCGATCGCGCCGAGACCAACTACGCCCAGTGTTTTGCCCGCGATCTCGCTGCCCGCAAAGCGCTTCTTCTCTTGCTCCATTAGTTTCGAAAGCTCACCATGATCACTCAGGTGCGCCTGTGACTCGGCGAAAGCGATGCCCGGGATGATGCCGCGTGAGGCGAGCAGGAGGCCGCAAAGCACTAATTCCTTTACAGCGTTAGCATTGGCGCCCGGTGTATTAAAGACAACGACCCCTCGCTCTGTACATTCCGCTACGGGAACATTGTTGGTGCCTGCGCCGGCTCTTGCCACGGCGCGCGAGCTGCCCACCTCATCCATCGATAGCTTATGGCTGCGCAGCATTATCGCGTCGGCCTCTGTAGCCTCTCCAGAGACAGTGTATTCACTGGTAGGGAAGCGGCTGAGGCCGCGGTTCGAGATTTGGTTATAGGTTTTTATCGTGTACATGTGCTTCCCTATTTTTTGCTAGCCGGCGCCCAAATTCGCGCCATTTTGAGTAGCAACGGATTATGAAGCGAAACACGATCGAACTCCATACGCAGACGGTAACTGATTGTTGATCATGGCAGGTTGGGGCGGTGGCCCAGTTCGCGCTAGTATTCGATGACAGATAACAGGTGTTGCAAGAATTTTTGATACAACGCATAAACGCACAACAGGAGATAAGTAGGTGAGTCTTTTACAACCGGGTGTGCCTGTCGAGATTGAGACCGAAGCGGTGCGCGTGCGCCGAGTTCTCGGGTTGAACCCTGGGCCCATGACCGGGCCGGGAACCAATACCTACCTTATCGGAACGGACAAACTCACGCTAATCGACCCAGGACCAATCGATGCGGAGCAGTTTAACAATTTTTTGGCTGCGATAGGTGACTCGAGTCTTGTGAACATTTTGGTTACCCATACCCATGGTGATCATTCCCCTGGCGCGCTCGCGCTCGCCAAACATACCGGCGCGACATTAATCGGTCTGAATGCACCGCAGGCGCCAGGTCAGGATCATAGCTTCGTCTCGGATATCGCCTGTGTCGACGGTGACATAATCGAATGTCAGGACTCAGTGGGTTGCTATTCGCTGCAAATGATTCATACCCCCGGTCATGTCTCGAATCATCTGTGCTTTCTGCTTAAAGAAGAGGGGCTTTTGTTCACCGGAGACCATGTGCTGCAAGGAACAACGCCCGTGATCCTGCCGCCAGACGGCGATATGAGCGAATATCTCTCGTCTCTCGAGCGCCTGCTGTCGCTACCTCTCATCTCACTTGCGCCAGCGCATGGGGAGGTTATGCGTGCACCTTTTGCGGAAATCGAGAAACTAATCGCGCATCGCCTCAAGCGCGAAGCAAAAATTTTCGACCGTCTGCGACTTCTGGCGCCATGTACCGATGATGAACTTGTTATAAGCGCTTATGATGACGTGGGAGAGCATCTACTGCCATGGGCGAAGCGAACCATGAGGGCGCATCTGATTAAGCTTGCGAAAGAGGGCAAGGCTCAGTTCGACGAATCTCATTGGCGAGTACTTTAGTCAAGTGAATAGCGCTACAGAATCAATGCAAGCCACATCGGTAAAGGCTAAAAAAGTGGTCGAGGAAGAAGCTGGTAGCGCGCCCCAAAAAGCCAACCCTTGCTGGAGTCTCTATCTTTTGCGTCGCGAAGACGGAGGCATTTACACAGGTATTAGTACCGATGTTGAGCGCCGTTTCAATGAGCACAAGGCAGGTCGCGGTTCTCGTTCGCTGCGGGGAAAGTCGCTTGTAGCGATAGAGTACTCACTGGTTCTCGGCTCGCGTTCGCTTGCCTCGCAGGCAGAGCACCGGGTGAAGAAATTGACGAAACCGGCAAAGGAGTCGTTGATCAAGAGTGGACTGTCGCGTGACGAGCTCCTCGCGTTTCTCAACATTGCATCAAACTGAGGGTGGGTCGCGGCTGCGGACTGGTTTTTCGACAGCCTATCGTACTAGGCTTTCGACGGCACGTGGGTCTCATTGCCGTGTTCATCGAGCAGAGTTATTTTAAAGCTTAAGAAGCCGTAGATAACAGCGACGACGGGGCATATCAAGTTAAAGAAACAATAGGGGAGATAGGCGAAAGTCGCTACCCCGAGCGTTCCCGCCATATAGGCTCCACAGGTATTCCATGGGATCAGAGGCGAAGTCATGGTCGCTGCATCCTCTAGCGTTCTAGAGAGGTTTTTCGGGTCAAGATTGCGATTCGCGTATTCCTGCTTATACATCCTGCCAGGTAATACGATAGCGATGTATTGGTCTGAGGTGATGATATTAGCGCCAATACAGGTTGCGATGGTTGTCGCAATCAGGCTTCCCGTACTGTGGACGAATGAAAGCGCATAGGCCACGAGGCAGCGCAGCAGCCCACTGAAATCCATCGCCGCGCCAAAAACCATAGCACATAAAATAAGCCAAACTGTGTTGAGCATCGAACTCATGCCGCCGCGTGTCATTAAATCATCAAGCGTTGTATTGCCACTGTCGAGAACGAAGCCATCGAAAAGCGTTTGCCAAATGCCTTTGATAATGCCGAGCGTCAACGATGATGAATCACCCGACATTGCGGCCAGAGCGGGCTGCTGGAAAACGAGAGCTAACCCGATTGCGATAAGGGCGCCTGCGAGAATGGTAGGTATTGGGGGGAGGCGTTTGTTTGCCATGAAGAGCAGGGTAGCCACTGGTATTAGCATCAGCGGATTGATGGTGAAATTGTCTTGGATTAGCCTCATCGTGATTGCGAGATCGTCGGCGCTCGCGCTCGTATCGATATTGAGTCCGAGCACAAGATAAAGCAGTAGCGCGATAACGATGCTGGGTATAGTTGTCCAAACCATATGGCCGATGTGACTAAACAGATCCGTTCCTGCAACCGCCGGCGCGAGGTTTGTTGTCTCTGATAGGGGCGACATTTTGTCGCCGAAATAAGCGCCGGAAATGATGGCGCCTGCAGTAATTTCGAGCGACAGACCGAGGCCGGCGGCAGCGCCAATTAGCGCAATGCCGACGGTACCGGCGACAGTCCACGAGCTGCCGATGCTCAGAGCGATGAGTCCGCAAATCAGGCAGCTGGCGGCGTAAAAGATAGACGGAACAAGTATGAGGAGGCTGTAATAGATCATGGTCGGCACTGTGCCGGATAGAATCCAGGTGCCGATCAATACGCCTACGCTAAACAAAATGAGGATAGGTTTGAGTGAGATAGTTATACCAGCAACGATGGCGTCTTCGGTATCCTCCCAGCTTAGTCCGTTACGCCAGCCGATAGCTGCTGCAAGGGCGGCGCCGATGCAGAGTGCGATCTGATTTGGCCCATAGCTTGCGTCTTCCCCGAATAAATAGACCGACAGGGATAGCATCAGCACGAGCGCTGCAACCGGCAAGAGTGCTTGCGAAACAGTCGCCTCGCTCAGCGTGGCTGTTTTGGCGTTGGCCTCACCAGGTTCGCCTGCAGCGCGTTTCGTCGGCTTCGTATTCTGGTCGGTTAGCTGTTCGGGGGGCTCAGTCATTCTAGGTGGCTATCTCGCGATTAACTAGGACATTCGAGGATAAGCGCTAGCCCCCGCCTGTGTCCAATCTCTTAGCGTTAGCCGCAGACCGCGGGGCTTGGCGTAGGGTATACTTCGAGGAATACATAGTTATGTTGCGCGTGTCAGATGGTGCGCGCCGAGTTAGGGACGCAGATGACAGATCTTAAAGCCTATATGACCGACCTAGGTAGACGCGCGCGCGATGCGTCAGCTTCAATCGCTAAAGCGACTACGGGTCAAAAGAACGCGGCGCTACTGGCAATAGCCCAGCATATCGACGACGCGCGTGAGGTGCTCCTCGAGGCGAATGCACTAGACATGGCGGCGGGTCAAGAAAAGGGGCTCGATGCTGCGCTACTCGATCGCTTAGAACTGACGACTGCACGCATCGATGCGATGCTCGAGGGGCTTCGGCAAGTGGCTGCGCTCGACGATCCCATTGGCGGCATTAGCGAGATGAAACCACGGCCTAGCGGTATCCAGGTAGGGCGTATGCGTGTGCCCCTCGGCGTCATCGGGATCATCTATGAGTCGCGCCCGAATGTGACCTGCGAAGCTGCGAGTCTTTGCCTCAAATCGGGCAATGCGACGATTCTGCGAGGTGGCTCGGAGGCGCTGAATTCTAATCAGGCGATTGCACGCTGCATCGCGTTAGGGCTTGCTGAGGCAGAGTTGCCTACCGATGCCGTGCAAGTACTAGATCGCCCTGATCGAGATGCGGTAGGCCATTTGATTACTATGCCCGAGTTTGTCGATGTCATTGTCCCACGCGGTGGTAAGGGGTTAATCGAACGTATTAGTCGCGATTCCCGCGTACCTGTGATCAAACATCTCGACGGCAATTGCCACCTGTACATCGAGTCAGATGCTGATTTCGATAAGGCGGTGCGCGTGGCAATCAACGCCAAGACCCAGCGTTATGGGACTTGCTGCACGCTGGAGTCATTACTTATCGACGACGCAATTGCAGAAGCGCTTTTGCCTTCGCTCGCCGCCGAATATGCTAATCATGGGGTGGAGTTAAGGGGATGTGCCAGAGTACTTTCTCTTGTTCCGACGGCGATCGCAGCGACCGAAGAAGACTGGGGAGAGGAATATCTTGCTCCTATTCTATCGGTCAAGGTTGTCAGTGGCCTGGATCAGGCAATAGCTCACATCAACCATTACAGTTCGGGGCACACGGAATCTATCATTACCGAGAATTTCACAAAGGCGCAGCGTTTTTTGCGTGAAGTGGATTCCAGTTCGGTAATGATTAACGCGTCGACTCGATTCGCCGATGGCTTCGAATATGGTCTCGGCGCCGAGATTGGTATATCGACTGATAAACTTCACGCGCGAGGCCCTGTGGGTTTAGAAGGCCTGACTTCGCAGAAATATATCGTGTTAGGGGATGGGCATATCCGCACATGAGTAAGAGAGTCGGTGTCTACGGTGGAATGTTTGACCCAGTGCACTGCGGTCATCTCGCCGTAGCCGAGCTCGCGCTGGAGGCACTTAGTCTCGATCACGTGCTTTTGGTGCCCTGTAAACTCCCTAATCACCGGCATGCAGCGAGTGCGACTGGTGCTCAACGCCTTGATATGTTGACCCTCGCATGTGCGGACAGCGCCCAACTCGTCGCGAGCTCTATTGAACTAGAGCGAGAGGGTATTTCTTATAGTATCGATACGCTCGCGCAGTTAAAGAACGACGATCCGAGCACGGATTTCGTCTTCGTGCTTGGAAGAGACGCGTTCGAGGGGCTGCCTCTCTGGGATAGATGGGAGCGGCTTTTGGATGAAAATTTACTCGCGGTGGTTTCACGTCCGGGGATATCTGTATCACGCGAAAGCGCAGAGCTAACGCAGCTCGCTTCGCGAATGGTGAGAAGTCCGGAAGCGCTTTTCGATGGAGGCAGGGGCAAAATTATTCTGCTGGAGGAGTTACAGAATCATTTGTCGTCTACACGCGTTCGCGCGGCGCTTTCTGGGGTAAACGGTCGCACTCAATCGACAGATATGAGGTTGGATGACTGGTTACCGGACACAGTACGCGCCTATATCGAGACTCATGATCTCTACAGATAGATGTAGATTTAACTTTATTTAGTTAACTTAATTAATTGATTTACAAGGAATAAGTATTGAAAAATTTAAAGGCACTTAAAAGCGACCAGTTAGCCGAGCTGGCAGTAACTGCGCTTAGTGACATGAAGGGGCAGGAGATACGTAGCATTAGCGTTAAAGGGCTGACCTCGATTACGGACTTCATGGTTATCGCTACCGGTTCGTCTAGTACGCATGTGAAAGCGCTTGCCGATTCAGTCGATAAGGCGGCAAAAGAGGCTGGGCAAACCGTTAAAAGCATTGAGGGCAAACTAGCGGCAGAATGGGTGCTAGTCGACCTTGGCGATGTTGTTGTCCATCTAATGGTTGCCCCAATGCGCGCGCTTTATAATTTGGAGGAGCTCTGGAGTTTTAAGCCACCAACTGAGGAAATCACCACCGAGACCGCAGTCGAGCATGAAACTTAAGTTAATTAGCATTGGGACCAAAATGCCGCGCTGGGTGCAGGAAGGGGTTGATGAATACAGTAAACGAATCGTTGGTGATTTGGGCTTTAGTCTCCTAGAGCTCCCGATGGCCAAGCGCACCAAGGCTCAGAGCCCCGAGGTATGTCGCGAGAAAGAGGGCGAGGCGATTCTAGCTTCCGTGCAAGACGCCGATTATGTAGTAAGCCTCGAAGTGTTAGGTAAGCCGCTTGATACACCGGCGCTCGCCGCGAGACTCGAGCACTTCAAGAGTCAAGGTCGAAATATTTGCCTTTTGGTTGGTGGTCCCGATGGTTTGTCTAAGGCATGCGCAGCACGTGCTGATGAGAGCTGGTCGCTTTCGGCGATGACCTTACCTCACCCTCTGGTGCGCGTAATAATGGTCGAGCAACTCTATCGTGCGAGCAGCCTGAGCAAGGGGCACCCATACCATCGAGCGTGAGTACTAGGAATAGAGCGTTAGCAGCAGGCCTGATAATAGGCAAAACTTTCGCGCACAGACGGTGTCGAAGTTACTGATGGTGAGAAGCGGAGTGAAGAGTGGAAGGTAGGTGGCAGCTCAAAGATCGTGAGGCTGAACGAAGGCTTTTCGCGAGACGCATGCTCGTTGCGAGCATCGTCGTTGCGTTTCTCTTCGCTGCATTGCTGGTCAAACTCATTAACCTTCAAGTCACCCAATACGATTATTTTGCTGCGCGAGCAGATGGCAATCGGCTTCACTCGCAGTATGTGCCCCCCGCACGAGGGCTAATATACGATCGAAGCGGAGAACTGCTTGCTGATAACCAGCCGATCTTTAATCTTTCGGTTGTGAGAGAGCGGGTCGACGACATCGAGGCGACTTTCGAGCTGTTATCTTCGCTTATCCGCCTCGCTCCAGAGGATGTTGAGCAATTCAGAGAAAGGCTCAAGCGCCGCCGAGTTCCTTTCTCCTCAGTTCCACTTCGCTATGTCCTCACCGAAGAGGAAAAGGCACGCGTGTCGGTTAATGCGCATCGTCTTCCTGGTATTAGCATTGAGCCCCAATTTGTGCGCAGCTATCCTACTGGTGAACTCAACGCGCACGCGATTGGCTATGTATCTGAGATCAATCGTGAAGAGCTCGACGCGTTTGCCGAGGATGCGCGTGAAAATTATGGCGGGACGAATCACATAGGTAAGACAGGAATCGAGCGCACCTACGAGGCTCTTCTTCACGGCGAGGTTGGCTACGAGGTAGTCGAGAAGAACAATCGCGGTCAGGTCATGCGTCGGCTTGAACGCACGGACCCAATTGCCGGTAAGAATCTGACGCTTTTCCTAGAAAATCGATTGCAGCGTGTCGCTACCGAAGCCTTAGGTGAGCATCGGGGCGCGGTTGTGGCAATTGATCCTGCAACCGGTGGAATCCTAGCAATGGTCAGTAAGCCGGGCTTTGATCCTAATTTGTTCGTGACAGGGATAAGCAATGCCGACTACTCGCAGCTCATAACCGACACTGTCAATACGCCATTATTCGACAGGACCGTGAATCCCTATCCTCCGGCGTCGACGGTAAAGCCTTTTATCGGTCTTGGTGGTTTGCAGCACGGCTTTACCGACACCGACACGGTGATTCAAGACCCCGGTTATTTCAGGCTTCCCGGTGTACGCTACCGATGGGGTGACTACACATTGCGAACAGCCATCGGCGGCGGCCATGGCGAGACCAATCTTCAGCGCGCAATCTTTCAATCCTGCGATACCTTCTTTTACGACCTTGGGTATCGGATGGGTATCGATACCATTCATAGTTTTTTGAGTCAGTTTGGCTTTGGCCAAAATTTCGCGCTCGATGTTGGGTACGCACGAACCGGCGTGCTGCCCTCGCGAGAGTGGAAGCAGGCAACGCGAAATGAGCCTTGGTATCCGGGTGATACGATTAATTCCTCAATTGGGCAGGGTTATATGTGGGCCACCCCTCTGCAGCTTGCGACTGCAACTGCGATCGTGGCCAACAAAGGGATTGTCGTTAAGCCGAGAATGCTTGCGGCGATTGACGGAGAGCCTTTTCAGCCGCAAGACCCAAACCCCGCAGGCAACGTGCAGATAGATAATCCAGAACATTGGCGTTACATTGAAGAGTCGATGACGATGGTCGTACATAGGCCGTACTCTCAGGTGTTCAGAGACTATGGTACCGCCTATGAAGCGATCGCTCGGGCTGATCGCGATATGTCCTATAAAATGGCTGGAAAGTCGGGTTCGGCACAAGTCGTGAGCATCGCTCAAGATATTCTTCAGAGCGAGGATATCGATGTGTCTGATTTGAATAAAGACCATGCGCTGTTTGTTGCCTATGCCCCGGCGCAGCATCCAACTATCGAGCCCCAGATTGCTGTCGCCGTCTTTGTTGAGAACGGGCAGCATGGCAGCAGTGTCGCTGGTCCTGTCGCCAAAGCGGTTATTGATTCCTATCTTCTCGATATCCTAGAAATAGATTTTACTGCGCTTGCCACTGATCCTGATGCCCTGCTTAGCGAGGGCTCTGATCGCGCGCGACAGGCAGACGAAAACTCCCCCAGCGTTGTCGCCCTCAATGCCGAGCATGAAGGTCATCGACATGATTAGTCATGGAAGAGCTATTCGCTCAGTCATCGGCAGAGGAGTTGGGTCGAGAGAGGCGCTGGTGTGAAGGCGTCCACTAATCGAGATTTCGTCAGGCAGTCGAATGTCAGTTTCTCTCAGCCCCGCGGGCTGCGCAGCTTTTGGCAGATAATTCATATTGACCCCATACTCCTCGCTGGGTTGTTGGCCCTTTGCGGTTTTGGACTCTTCGTGCTCAACAGCGCTACAGGGGGAGACCCCGAAACGATTTTTCGGCAGGCAGGAACGATGGGAATCGGCCTTGTCGTGATGTGTGCTGTTGCACAATTCGATAGTCAATTTTATCGTCGATGGACCCCTACGGCCTATGTCCTGGCATTGTTCATACTTGGCCTCGTGCTTGTGATTGGTGCTGAGAAAAATGGGGCAAAAAGCTGGTTGGATCTTCCTGGATTACCAAGTTTCCAGCCCTCTGAACTGCTGAAATTTATTGTCCCAATGCTTCTTGCATGGTACCTGGCGAGCCGCCCGCTGCCGCCCAATCTAAAACATGTCTTTTGGGCGGGTGTTTTTACATTAATGCCAGCTGCGCTCATTGTTCTTCAGAATGATATGGGTACCGCGCTCATGGTTACCATGTCGGGCATTTTTGTCGTGCTCCTTGCGGGGCTGCGGTGGAGAGTTGTTTTCGCGGGAATCTTCGCAGCGGTGATCGCCTCACCAGTATGGTATTTGTTCCTTGCGCAGCCGCACCAGAAGAATAGGATACTGACCTTTTTCGACCCCTATAGAGATCCTACTGGCGCTGGCTATAACATCATTCAGTCGCAGATTGCTATCGGCTCCGGTGGTATTTATGGGAAAGGCTACGGGAATGGCGCGCAGTCACACCTAGACTTTATTCCAGAGAGCAACACGGACTTTATCTTGGCTGTTCTCGCCGAGGAATTTGGTCTTATTGGTGTGTTGGTGCTCATCGCGCTGTACCTTTTTGTGATTATAAGAGGCGCAAGCATCGCACTCGCGGCGAGTGACATGTTCGGTCGGTTGTTGGCAGGCAGCATTACCCTTACGTTTTTTCTGTATTTGTTTGTCAATATGTCGATGGTATCGGGGCTATTACCCGTAATTGGATTGCCTCTGCCTCTTATCTCACGGGGCGGAACAGCGGTTGTAACGCTGTTTATCGGCTTTGGGCTGCTCATGTCTATTCAGACCCATCGAGTTACTCAACCGGTGCGCTAGGCATCGGTGCTCCGGGTTTCCAGGATAAGGGTGTAACCCTGGACAAAGCGCTAAAATACTCAAACTTTCTCGCTTGCTACCGCTACCCTTTCTGAGTGTCTGCAGCATTGTGCGTCTATAGAGTCTCGACGGCATTCGGCTACTGCGTAGACATCTACGGAAAATTGAGCGAACAGAACCATCAAGAGGCGAAGCAATGAGAGGTACTGCAATGGATCACCCCGTTCAGTCTGTGTGGACTTGCGCGTCGCGAGTTAAGGCAGCGAAGCACCGTGGCATCCTCTTTGGAGTAAAAACGCCGGTGATGCTTTTGCTTGCCTTGCTGGCAGGCTGTGCGAGCAGTCCCTCTGTGCAGCAACCTTCGCCAAACGCAGGGCGCTATCAACTAGCACAAGACCGGGCGCCTACTAGGGTGCTAGATCCTTCAGAGATCAGTGAGGTTGTGCCAACTGCTGTGACGCGCACAATGGCAGGAAATCGCAGTCCCTACGAGGTGCTGGGCAAACGCTATACAGTCATGTCCACCGAGGAAGGATATTTTGAGAGAGGGGTGGCTTCTTGGTATGGCGAAAAATTTCACGGTCACAAAACGTCAAACGGCGAGATCTTCGATATGTATAAGGTATCAGCCGCGCATAAGTCACTGCCGATACCGAGTTTTCTCAGGGTAACTAACCTAGACAATAATCGCAGCATCATTGTCCGAGTCAACGATAGAGGCCCATTTCACGGAGATAGAATCATTGATCTGTCTTACGCAGCCGCAGTGAAGCTTGGCTACGCCGACAGAGGCACTGCGCGCGTCGAGTTAGAGGCGGTCGTGGTCAATACAGACGAGCCTCGCGAGAGACGCCAGCCGCCGCAGCTGGCGAGAGTCGGTAGCGGCAAACTAGCTGACCAATACCTTCAAGTGGGTGCCTATTCACAGCGCGGCAGTGCGCAAGAAGTTGCAGAGCAGCTGCGGCGTCTTACACGGCAGCCTGTTAAAATAGAAGAGGTGATTTCCTCCCAGGGTCAGCGTTTGCACCGCGTGCGAATCGGACCTCTGAATGATCTGGCCGAGGTGGATTCGCTAAAGGCACGAGTGGCGTCAGCTAATCTGGGGACGCCCTACACCGTTTCCGAGTAGAAACACTAATTTCAAAACGCGTCTAAACACGGGCAAAGCGTGACTCAAACGAGACTAATCCCTGACTATTTTTATTGATAACCGATGATGCGTAGGCATCGCGGCGCGTAAGCATTAAACTAGAAATAAATTACCGATTTTATTTTTACGAATACAAATTCGATCAATAATTCCGCGCAAGACCTAGTATCATAGGCCATGGCAGCAGGATGAATTATCGACCCAAGCGAAATTTCCGGTGGCGCGACAAACAAAAAAGCCGCAAAAGAGCATTCAGACAAAGAGAAGAGTTTCCCATGATATCAAGAGTCCGATCTAACCAGCGCACACTCAGTATCCTTCTTGCCCTGTGCATTGGCGTGTTGCCAACTCTCAGGGCGTTTGCAGCTCCCGCGATTATTCCACGCCCGCCAGATATCGCGGCGACTAGTTATATTTTGATCGATGCCAAAACAGGGCAGGTTTTAATTGAAGAAAACGCCGATGAGGCGTTGCCGCCTGCCAGCCTGACAAAAATTATGACGTCTTACATTGCTATCGAGGAAATCATCAGCGGTCGCCTGACACTCGATACGCCTGTGCACATTAGTGAGAAGGCCTGGCGCATGGAGGGGTCGAAGACTTTTGTTGGCGTCGATACGATGGTGCGCGCAGAGGACCTTTTGCGCGGCATTATTATTCAATCAGGCAATGACGCGAGTGTCGCGATAGCAGAACACATCGCGGGCAGTGAAGACGCCTTTGCTGACATGATGAATCAGTATGCCGAGGTTATGGGCATGCAGCAGAGTTTTTTCATGAATTCGAGTGGGTTGGATACGGAGCAGTATTACAACACAATGTCGGCGCGTGACCTGTCAATCATTGCTCGAGAAACGGTGAACAAGCATCGGGATTTCTATCCAATCTATGCCGAGCGCGAGTTCACTTACAATGGCATTACGCAGACTAACCGCAACTCGCTACTTTTTCGAGATCGTAATGTGGATGGTCTCAAAACAGGCTGGACAGACGCAGCAGGATACTGCCTTGTCGCCTCGGCCGAACGCGACGGTATGCGTCTGATCTCAGTCGTGATGGGCACTGCAAGCACAGAGGCACGCGCCATCGAGACACAAAAACTCTTTACCTATGGGTTCCGCTATTTTGAAACTCATCAGCTCTATAACGAGGGACAAGTATTGACCAATGTTCCCGTTTGGTCAGGAGAGCAGTCGGCCGTTGATCTAGGTGTCACAGAGGACGTATTTGTGACCATTCCGCGCGGTCAAGGCGAAAATCTGACAGCAGCTATCGAAGTCGAGGAGGCCGTCAGCGCGCCTCTAGTCGAGGGGGAAATTATGGGCGTGGTAAATGTCACTCTCGACAACGATCTCATCTATAGAGGCGACGTAGTCGCAATGCAAGGCGTCGAACAGGGCAGTCTGTTTAAGCGTTTCATTGATTGGTTAACGCTTTTCTTCAGCAATTTATTCTCTTAGGTTCGATGCAATGACCAAGGACATTACGTTTACTGAGACGCCACTCAGCACCGATCAAGAAGCACCGAAAATAGAGTTTCCCTGCCTCTACCCAATTAAGGTGATTGGCGCGTCTGCGCCGGGTTTTCGAGCGACGGCAATAAGCGTGCTCGAGCGCCATGCAGGAAAAATATCCGAGGAGCTCATAGAGTTTAACGAGAGCAAAAAAGGTAATTATGTCTCGGTGCGAGTGACTATTGCGGCCACTGGCGCAGAGCAACTCGAAAAACTATTTGCAGAGCTGAAGACTATCGAGCACGTAAAGATGGTGCTTTAGATGCGTTTAGATGCGTATAAGTGGGAGCAGGCAGTCCCCGCGCCTAATCAGCCTTTAACTAAACCTAACGAAATAGGGCTGAAAGTAAGGCGGTTAGGGCTTCAAGACTACGTGCCTCTCTGGCACGCGATGCGATATCTTGCCGAACATCCGAGAACTGGTCGCGATGATGAAATATGGATGTTGAGTCACAAGCCTGTCTTTACTCAAGGGCAAGCGGGTCGGGCTGAGCATATACTAGATGCCGGCGATATTCCTATTGTGCAGATCGACCGCGGTGGTCAAGTTACCTACCATGGCCCAGGTCAGCTTGTTGGCTATCTACTAATCGATGTAAAGCGTCGTAAGATGGGTGTTCGCGAATTAGTAGACCTCATCGAAGAGGCAATTGTCGAGGCGCTCGCTACGTTTGGAATCAGTGGAGAGCGTCGGCCTGATGCTCCGGGTGTCTACGTGAACGGCGCGAAAATCGCCGCGCTGGGCTTGCGCATCAAAAACGGGTTGAGCTATCACGGGCTGAGTCTCAATGTCGATATGGACAAATCGCCGTTCGATAGAATAAACCCCTGCGGGTTCGAGGACCTCAAAGTAACTCAGGTCGCAGATCTAATCGGCAAGGTCGATGCCGAGCGTAATTTAATGCAAGAGGTTAGCAGCGCGCTTGTTGCGGCTTTGTTAACGCGGTTAGGGTATTTAGCCTAGCACCGCTGCTTTCTCCTTACCGAAGAAGGAGTAAGTGCAAATTGAAATGCCTCTTTAGCAGGCTAAAAACTGAAATGCCGGTGCGCCGGCGAAGTGAGCTAGGTCAAAATGACAGAGACAACAGAGCGAAAGCGTCGAAATGTGTTAATTGAAGGCGAGAAGCTGCGCGGTGCAGACAAGGTGAGGCGCATCCCTCTGAAGGTGATCCCAACCGACGAGTTGCCAACAAAGCCTGACTGGATTCGCGTTAAGATTCCTGCGTCGCCCAGAATTAATCATATTAAGCAGAAACTTCGCGAACATAAACTTGCGTCAGTTTGTGAGGAGGCTTCGTGCCCCAATCTGGGCGAGTGTTTTAGCAACGGCACCGCGACTTTCATGATTATGGGTGAGATCTGCACCCGCCGCTGTCCCTTCTGCGATGTTGCCCACGGCAAGCCTAACGCACTCGATCCCAATGAGCCGACAGAGCTCGCCAGTGCGATCAAAGAAATGGGTCTTAGCTATGTTGTCATTACCTCTGTCGATCGTGATGACTTAAAAGACAGCGGAGCACAACATTTCGCGAATTGCATAAGTGAAACGCGGCGCTTCAATCCCGAGATTCAGGTCGAGGTCTTAGTGCCTGATTTCCGAGGACGCATGCAGATTGCACTCGATATTTTGAAAGAGACGCCGCCGGATGTGTTTAACCATAACCTTGAGACCGTTCCCCGCCTCTACAGGAAAGCCCGTCCAGGTGCAGACTATCAGTGGTCTCTTGATCTTCTGAAGGGATACAAAGCACTCCGCCCCGAGGTTGTAACGAAGTCTGGGCTGATGCTCGGCCTTGGTGAGACAGTCGACGAGGTGAAAGACGTAATGCGCGACCTCTTCGCGCACGATGTTGACATGGTGACGCTTGGTCAGTACCTGCAGCCGAGCAAAGACCATCTCAAGGTCGAACGCTTCGTGCATCCCGACGAATTCGACGCGCTGCGCCAGTTCGGTGAGGAGCTTGGCTTCAAGCACGTCGCAAGCGGACCTCTCGTGCGCTCGTCGTATCATGCTGATAAACAGGCTCAGGGCGAAGAAATCGTCGTTAAGGCTTAAGATTATGACTCGCCTGGTGTCTGCCTTGAGCCTGCTGCTAGCCGCCTTGCTCCTCTACTGGCTCGATGCCAATGCGATTGTGGTCGGCAGATTGGCTATTCCTGCAAGAGCCCTTTTAAGTGCATCGGTTGCGATCCTAGGCCTGATTGGCGTGCGGCCCTGGCTTTCGCCCTTCCTGCGTTCACCGGTGGTATTTACCGGCTTTTTTGTCATCCCACTGCTTTTCTTTGTCGCGCTCTACTTTTTTCTCTTGCTCCCTCAACGAGAGGGGGAGGGGGTTCGCGGTGAGCAAATTCTCAGTGCCCTCATTACCGATGCCTCAAGTAATGGGATTGTAGAAGTGGGTTTCAGCTACCCGATCTATACGCCAACAATCGAATTAAAAAACGCTGAGCTCTTTACACGCGATGTCGAGCTATATCTTCGCGTAATCGATGCGCGCGGTGACTCTTCTTTGTATAGAGCGGTGCGTGATGCGGTTCCAGGTAGCGCCTTGAGCGTCGAGGCAAGCGTAAAAGGCCTGCTGAGTGAAAGCGAAGAATATGTGTTCAATCCGCTTAGCGTAGCACCCTTGGGGAGTTTGACCGGTAAAGCTGCATTCGTGATTACTAACTTGGAAGAGGGGACGTCGCTCCGGCAAGCGCTCAAAGACGCGCAACAGGCTCAATTCGAATTGCGCGACATTGACTCCGGGGAGTTAATCGACGATTTTCCTCTTATTCGCCTGTGAACGCATTGCAACATTAAGCTAAACAGAAGCCTTCGCAAGTCCTTCGCTATTGCCCCCTTTACGAATCTCCTGATCTCCAGCCCCAAGGATATTGCGCTGTAAGGCGATGCTAATGCCTACAACGATCAGCGAGGCTGCGGCCGAAAAACCGAGTAGCGCGGAGAGCATTGACCCCAGTGGGAGCAGAAAGGCGAGCGCAATGGCGAGTAGCAAACGTGCACTTTCGAGCGGTGCAGCGAGTCGGCGTTTGTCGAGTACGTAGCCATGTGTAAAGAGTGATAACACTATGAAGCCGGCAGCAGCCCACAGCTCGACGGGACTTGCCAAAGTGGCAAGGCCAGCGAGGGAGAGGCTCACGGCGACTGTGATGAGAAATTGACCGAACACATAGGCCTTCGTTGCGCCGGCAACGGGAGGATCATATTTAGATCTTAGGTCGATTGGCGTCGCTTTGCAGGTTTTCGCGTAGCCTTCAGGAAGCCACCCAGGGCGCTTAAACAAGAGTTGGGTTTTGTTCTTAATGCCCTTAATTTTCACGAAATCAACCAGTAGTCGCCAGTAAACATGCGTATTCGCCCATAGCGGATTCCAGCTATTGAGAGGCTTGCGCAGACCATAAACAGCCGGTTCCTCGGCAAGTTCATCCTGATAGGTACCGAAAATCCTGTCCCAGATAATGAAAACACCGCCGTAATTCTTGTCGACATACTGATCATTGCGCGCATGATGGACGCGGTGGTTCGAGGGCGTCACCATGATCCATTCGATAGGCCCAAGCGCGGGTACATGCTGAGTGTGCACCCAGAATTGGTAGATGAGATTGAGACTCACCGTCGCAACGAGGACTTCGCCGGGCACACCGGCAATGAAGAAAGGTATAAGGAATAAAAAGCCGTGAAAGTCGATGCTCGTCTGCCGAAGTGCAGTGCCTAAATTGTAATCCTCACTTTGGTGATGTGAGACATGTGATCCCCAAAAAAGGGCTACTTCGTGACCTAGTCGATGCTTCCAGTAATAGGCAAGGTCGTAAAAAATAAAAGTAGCAATCCATACAAGCGTCGAGTCTGCCGATAATTGCGTTAGCGCAAAGGCGTTGACCACGAACTCATAGATGAGTGCCGAGCCGCCTACTATCATTAGTCCGCTGAGTGAACTGAGTGAGCCCATGGAAAGGCTGTTAATTGTGTCATTAAGGCGATAGGTGTTGCGACCGCGAATAATGCCGTAAATAAATTCGGCCAGAATCAGCGCGAGGAAGAATGGCACTGCGATAGCGATTAAATCCATGGAAAACCTCTCAATTTATTGCGTATTCTTCGCTAATCATCGGATTGATTGGGCGTGCAAGACGCGGTGTTTCAACACCTAATACGCCTGCCAATAAAGGCAAAAAAGGGTATCATAGCGCCGTTTATAAAAAATTACCCGACTCGTATCGCACCGGTCAGAGTGCGGTGATACGAGACAAAACAATCACAATCAGAGCATTTACTTATGAGTGGTTCGAAAACCAAGCGCTTAGGCTTACCTTCAGTCTTAAAAATCAGTTTATTAGGCGTTGCGCTAAGCCTCGTCAGCGGTATTGCAGCGGCGCAGGGAATTCAACAAACGAAAGGCGATTATCAAGATAAATTTCGTCAACTGGATGAAATTTTGCCTACACCTAATGTTTACCGCAACGCAGCAGGGCAGCCCGGTCATGCGTATTGGCAGCAGAAAGTCGATTACGATATCGACGTAACCCTAAATGAGGATACGCACAGTATTCAGGGTAGCGAATCGATTTCCTATCAAAACAATTCTCCAGACACGCTAAATTACCTTTGGTTGCAATTGGACCAGAATCGGTTTCGTAATGATTCCATCGCGCAGCTCAGTGAGACCTTTAACCGCTCTAATCCCGAGCCAGGGTCACCAGCGCGCGTGAGTCTCGGGCAGCTCCGAGAGATTCAGTACATGGAGGAGGCTGAACTTGGTTACGACATCCAGTCGGTTGTTGATGGGTCCGGTAATACGCTCAGTCACACCATCGTTGGCACGTTGATGAGAGTCGATTTGCCCCGCCCTCTGAGACCAGGTGCTAAGGTGGATTTTAAGATCGACTACGCCTACAACATTGTCAACGGCGACGTACTAGGTCCGCGCGCGGGCTATGAATATTTCGCCGACGAAGGTGATAACGGCAACACGATTTATGCCCTCGCACAATGGTTTCCTCGTCTTGTAGCCTATACCGACTACGAAGGATGGACGAACAAGGAGTTCTTGGGCTCAGGTGAGTTCACATTGGAATTTGGTGATTACGATGTTGCCATGACGGTTCCTGCAGACCATATCGTTGCTGCGACAGGGGAGCTTGAGAATGCCAATCAAGTGCTCACTGATGAGCAGCGTCGCCGCCTTCGAGAGGCGGAAACTGCAGAGCGACCAGTATTGATTGTCACACCTGAGGAAGCCTTAGCAAACGAAGCTGAAGGGACAGACGAGACAAAGACTTGGCGTTTTAGTGCCAAAAACGTACGCGATTTCGCGTGGTCTTCGTCACGTAAATACATCTGGGACGCCAAGGGCTATCGGCAGGAAGGCGCTGAGCAGGAGCTTGTTCTTGCTATGTCCTTCTGGCCTAAAGAGGGCGGTGACCTTTGGGCAAAATACTCAACGGAATCGGTAATACACACACTCGAAGTCTACAGCAGATTCTCATTCGACTTTCCCTATCCTACTGCGCAATCAGTCAATATCGGCTTTGTTGGTGGCATGGAATATCCGATGATTACCTTTAACGGCCCGCGCACGACGTTACAAGAGGATGGCAGCCGTACCTACACTCTTGCTGAGAAACGATTCCTCATTGGCGTGGTGATTCACGAGGTCGGACATTTCTATTTCCCTATGATTGTTAACTCTGACGAGCGTCAGTGGACGTGGATGGACGAAGGTATCAACAGCTATCTGGACGGGGTTGCTGGTCGCGAATGGGATGCCGAGATTCCCTGGGGCGTAGAACCGCGTTATATCGTTGATTACATGGTGTCGAGTAATCAAGTGCCAGTGATGACGCAGTCAGACAGTGTGCTGCGACTTGGGCCGAACGCGTATTCTAAACCGGCAACGGCGCTGAATATTTTGCGCGAGACAATTATGGGACGCGAGCTTTTTGATTTCGCATTTAAAGAATATTCGCGTCGTTGGGAATTTAAGCGTCCCACACCCTCTGATTTCTTTCGCACGATGGAAGAAGCGTCGGGTATCGATCTTGATTGGTTTTGGCGCGGTTGGTTTTACACCACAGACCACGTTGATATCTCTTTAGAGCGCGTGTATCAAATGCAGATGAATACGGAGGATCCTGACATTGATTTCGCGCGTGAGCGTGAAGACGATAAGGCATTCTCGCCTTCGCTGTTTAGCGAGCGAAATCGCGCTGCAGGAATGCGCACGTGGGTTGAACGTAACTCTGACGTCCGTGATTTCTACGATGAGAACGATGAATTTACAGTCACTAATAAAGAGCGCAATGCCTATAATTCTTTCCTCGAAGGGCTTGAGGACTGGGAGCGCGAAACCCTGGATAAGGCAGTAAGTGAAGACCGCAATTACTATCTGGTGGAATTCGCTAATAAAGGTGGCTTGGTAATGCCTATCATACTCGACATCGAATACGCAGATGGCGTGACTGAGCAGATTCGCTATCCCGCAGAGATCTGGCGACGATCACCTAAGGCAGTCAAAAAGCTTATCGTAACCGAGCGCGAAATCGTTTCACTCACCATCGATCCGAACATGGAAACAGCCGATGCAGACATAGAAAATAACTTCTATCCACGCAGGCTCGTGCCCTCAAGAATCGAAAGCTTCAAGGCATCTGCGAGCAGTTCTCGTGTTGCGCGCGACATTATGCAGGACATAAAGACGGAGCTTAAAACTGATAGTGATGAAGACGAGAAAGAGGATAATGAGAGCGCTAACTAGCCAGGCTGCTCTCTCTATAGGTTCGCCCGCGCTGAATCGGGCGTTCCTGTTATTATTCGCTGCTCTAGCGGTTGTTGCTAGTAGCCCAAGCTATGCCCATCAACAGAAAACCGCGGTAACGAGACTGCTGTTTAACTCGAACACCGGCAGTCTAGAAATAATGCATAGGCTATTCCTTCACGACGCCGAGCATGCCGCAAATGTGGTATTCGGCGCTAAGCAAGACATCATACAGTCCGCTGACTCGCGAGCACTTTTCGGCAGTTATGTGGTCAATCGATTTGCTGTTGCTTTCGATGATAACGCTTCATTGCAGGAGCTTGCCCCTATCTATCTGGGTGAAGAAATCGATGGGCAATACCTTTGGGTTTACCAAGAAGTACCGGACTTCGCGACGAGACACATCGGCAAGGCGTTGCAGTTACGCGTTATCAATAGTGTTCTGCGCGATGTCTGGCCTGATCAGTCGAATCTCGTGAATGTCGAGCGGGGCGGGAAGATCGAAAGCATCACTTTCTCGGTGGGCGCGGATTCCCTTCAGATTGAGGTGCCCTAATTCTCGCCAGTATTCGAAGCACCCAGATATTCCGCGATTGCCAGACCTGCAGCGACACTCGTGAAGGGGTCGTGCTCAACAACTTTGTCAGGAAAGCGCTCTTCGAGGATGCGCTTCACCGCAGGGATTAGTGAGGAGCCTCCAGTGCGAATAACGAGTTCGATCTGGCTGCTGTTGATTCCTGCGCGCAAAAGTGTGTCATCGATGGCTTGTTCAAATTTAACCATGAGCCCTGAGATCATGTTCTCGAACTGATCGCGGGAAAGCGTCAGTTCGATATCGAGTTCCGGTATATCGAGATTGGCCGACTCTTTGCGTGACAGTTCTGCTTTAAGCTCTTTCAGTAACTGGAACACGAGGTAGCTATGATTGTTTTTAATGAGGTCATATAGGCGCTGAAATTTTACCGAAGCCTCGTCGCCTTCCTGAATCCTTTGATGCAGCGGTGTGGTGTATTTATTCTGATTGAGCATATAGCTCACAGCCCAATTGAGCAGTAGGTCCTCATATTCTTCGAAGGGGAACAGTGTCTCGATTTCCCGGTCTTCTCCCGCCCGTCGCCAGCGCTCACCCTTACCGAGCAAAGGAAAAATTAGCTCCCTAAAGAGAAGTTGGTCGATATGGTCGCCGCCCAGGCCAATGCCATGTGTCGCTATGACTTCGAAATCTTTCTGGGTATGCTTGATGACGCATAGATCTAGCGTACCTCCTCCGAAGTCGACAGCTAAGAGAGTTTTTGTTTGTAGCTGCGGATTAGCGTGAAGATAGCTCAGTGCCGCAGCGTTAGGTTCCGGATAAAAGCTCTGGTGAGTGAACTGAGCGTAGCCATAGCTCTCTGACAACGCGCTCAGGGCTGCGCGATTCCTATCACTTTGGGATCCTTCGAAATTAACCGGATGCCCGATGCAGGCGTGATCGATAACAGGTGTCGGACTCAGTCCGGATGGCAATTGCGCTTCGATAGTTCTGCGTATACGTAGGAGCAGAGGGGTAATAAGGGCGACAAGGCGGAAAGGTTTGTCGAAAACCATGAGTCGCTGTGACTCGTTGTTGCCCAATAGTCTTTTAACGCCTCTGAAGAGCCGCCCCTGTTGCCCGCCATCGACGAGGGATTGACCATAGATCAGCGAGGTAGAGGCTTCTTCGGGCAAACCGTGATCTCCGATTTGTCCCGTAGAGGTGCGTCCCTCCCCGAGAATTTCTGCGCTTAGCTCGACCGTTCGACCTGTATTACTTCGGACATATTCATCGATAGCAGCCTGCCCAGTAACTATTTGATACTCGCGGTTGATATAAGTAGCACTCGGCATGACCTTGGCCGCTTCTTCAAGAGAGATTACGGTCACCTTTACTCCATCGAATATTGCAGCAGCGCTGTTGCTCGTGCCGTAGTCTATGCCGATGCCAAGCCGGCTAGAGTTAACGTCGGCTGCGAGTTGGAATGAATGCTGTTTCGTGTTCACTGATTACCCGTACTCGTTTCATGTAAAGCTTTACTAAATGTATTGGCACTGAAGAAATAGGCACCGTGTGCGCTGTCCGACGCGAGGCGCGAAGATACCACAGTGTCTAACCTGCTCTCTAGATGTTGCCTAGAAAGATACCGATTATGCGTCTCCCTTTTACCCTGTGGCGCCGTGGCGATACCGCAGTTACAATACCTCTCATTATTCAGCTTTCAAGTGCATTTTATGTCCAATCTCACTATCGATTACTCTGCAAAGGTTACGTTTCGCGCGCTCTGCGCGGTTTTTGCCTTATTCAGTATTTTTACCAGTGCAACATCGCTCGCAGGAACTATCGTACGGGTGAGTACGAGCGTCGGTGACTATTCGATTGAACTGTTGGACGAATCAGCACCCCTCACAGTGGCGAACTTTCTTGGCTACGTCGATCGAAATGATTTTAACGGCACCTATCTGCATCGTGTCGTTGACAATTTTGTGGTTCAAGGCGGTGCATACCGATTTAAATTATTCGAAGGCCCGATCGATATTCCTGTTGGGGAGTCCGTTGTGAATGAATTCGGTGCCTCAAATGTACGTGGCACCGTCGCGATGGCTAAAGTCGATGGCGATCCTGATAGTGCGACTAATCAATGGTTTGTAAACCTTGCAGACAACAGCGCAAACCTCGATGAGAGCAACGGCGGGTTTACCGTATTCGGTACCGTTCTTGGCGATGGAATGGCTGTGCTCGATGCGATAGACGCATTGCCCTTTGTCAGCCTCGGCGCGAAGGCGACCAACGCACCTTATTTTTCGGAATTTTACGAAAACCCGACTTCATTTGTTTACATGAATGTTGAGGTCACCGAGCGTTTTAGCTCCGCTGCTCACGTTTACGAGAGTGGCACAGGACTGCTGATTACGAGTGTCAATATCGATAACGGCAGCGACAACGTAAGTTTAAATTTTAGCTCCGTAGCGTCTGATCTCGGGTTTGTGATTCAAGCGAATCAAGAGAGCGTTATACCGAGGCAGGCAGTATTTGATGGCATAGCCGCTTTTGATAGCGCCACAGGCCTGTTTACTATTCCCTCACTCGAAGTGAATTTAAATGGCTCTGTAAGTGTTATTTCTAATGTAGTGTTTAAATTAATTGATCCTGCCAGGGCGCGATTTTTACTCGATTCTTACGAGCAAAACTAGTTAATTTTGAACAATTAAAGGCACTAAATTCACAGTCAATTTGGGTGGATTGAGGCGACACGTCACCCCTGTGAACGCCAAAACAGCGGCGAATTCTGCCGGTCGAGCAGCGCAAACGTGTAAAAGGATATAACCATGGCGAGTCCACGCGGCGAATTTTCATCTCGATTCGGCTTTCTTATGGCGGCTGCGGGCTCGGCAGTCGGTCTTGGTAATATATGGGGGTTTCCCACCAACGCCGCAAGTAATGGCGGCGCAGCGTTTTTATTCGCCTACCTATTGCTCGCGTTTGCCTTAGCCTATCCCGCGCTGATGGCAGAACTGATTATAGGTCGTTACGCTCGTGCCAATGGCGTAACGGCGTTGAGAACCATCGCGACGGGTCCAAAGAGTAAATTATTTGGTTCTGTGGTTGGCGGTCTAGGTATTGTGACCGTGAGCTTCATTCTGAGTTTTTACGCCATTGTCAGCGGTTGGATGTTGGCTTTTTTGCTGCAGCCGATTGCGGACGCCGCTGGTCTAGACGCGCTGTCAGAATGGTTGGCAGTGGATGGAATCCTACGCAATTCAATTTTTGTTATTGGCTTCATGCTCCTGACTGTTTTTATTATTAGTGCTGGGGTCAAGGAAGGGATTGAGAAATGGGCCACTCGTTTAATGCCATCTCTGGTTCTTATTCTCGTGTTTTTGATTGGCTATGTGTTTACGTTGCCGGGTGCTATGGATGGTCTGCGTGCTTACTTAGTGCCGGATTTTTCTGTCTTCGCTAAGCCAGGGCTCCTTGTCAGCGCAATGGGGCAAGCCTTCTTTTCTCTGTCTCTCGGCGTAGGCACAATGCTTGTGTATGGTTCTTATATTAGCAAGAACGAAAATCTGCCCGTAATCGGTAGTCTCGTTGCACTTCTCGATGTCGGAATAGCGGTGCTCGCAGGTCTCCTCATTTTACCTGCCATGTACGTGGCGCTCGCGAGCGGTGTAGAAATTTTCGATGCTCAGGGCGGGTTGATCGCGGGTCCGGGTTTGATTATTTCGGTGCTACCGGCACTGTTCGACAGCATGGGGGCTATCGGCGGTTTCGTAGCCTTCGCCTTCTTTGCGCTGATGACAATCGCCTCGCTTACGTCGTCGATTTCTATGCTAGAGGTACCTGTCTCGTTTGTAGTTGAGTCTCGAGAGGTTCGCAGACCTAGGGCGGCAATGCTGCTTGGCTCGATAATCGCAGTTATCTCGTTAGTGATCGTGTTTAATTTCGACGCGCTGTTCGAATGGGTAGTCACCGTAACTACTGAAATGAGCCAGCCATTGCTGGGGCTGTTTTTCTGCATTTTCACTGGTTGGATTTGGAATCGCTCGGCTATCCTTGAAGAGATTAAGCAGGGGTCGCCTAATGCGGCGTCGGGCTTCTTTTGGAAAGTTTGGCCGTTCTATATTCGCTTTATCTGTCCGGCAGCGATCGTCGTAGTCTATTTTCAATAGGGCTGGAATATAATGCCCTCCAAAGGCTGAATTCGGATCAATAGAGAGGCTCAATAATGAAAGTATCCCTAGCAAGTATTGCGATAGCAGTGGGTTTAATAAGTGTTTCCGCCGCCGCGCAGACGACGATCTCGATGACACTTGAAGCTAATCCTTTTGCTGAAGAGAGTCCTCTCGATCTCCAGTATCCACCCTTCGACAGAATAGAAAGCGAGCATTACTTACCTGCTTTCAGAGCTGGCATGGCGCAGCAGAAGGCCGAGGCAGCGGCGATCGCGGAGCAGGATGCTCCACCAAATTTTGAGAATACTTTTTTAGCACTTGAGGTTTCAGGACAGCTTCTCAATAGGGTGAGTCGCGTATTCTTCGCGCTTGCGGGCGCGCACACCAACGACGCGCTGCAGAGAATACAGCAGGAAATCGCGCCTGAGCTCGCCGCCCATGATGACTCGATCGTATTGAATCCTAAATTATTCGCTCGAATTGAGAGTGTTTATGCGCGCCGAACAGAGCTTGGATTGGATGCTGAAGCGCTGCGTCTGGTGGAGCAATATTACACCGACTTCGTCCGCGCTGGCGCAGCGCTTGGTCCGGATCAGCAGCGTCGCTTAAAAGAGATCAATGCTGAGATGGCTCTGTTGCAGACACAGTTCAGTCAAAACGTGCTCAATGAAGTTAATGCGATGGCTGTTGTGGTTGACACTCGTGAAGAGCTAGCAGGCCTCGATGAGGCGCTCATTATTGCTGCAGCAAAGGAGGCGGTCGAGAGAGGTTATGACGGGAAATTTGTATTGCCTCTCCTTAACACGAGTGGGCAACCCGCCCTGAGTAGTCTGCAGAATCGCAGGGTTAGAGAGGCGATCCATCGCGCGTCCATAGCACGCGGAACACGTGGAGGAGAGTTTGATAATAAAGAGGTGCTATCTACCGTGCTTCGACTGCGGGCGGAGCGCGCGAATCTTTTGGGGTATCCGACCCACGCTGACTATGTGCTCGAAGATGCTACGGCATTGACTGTCGATGCGGTCAATGCGCGGTTGGCCTCGCTTGCGCCCGCCGCCGCTGCGAATGCAAAACGTGAAGCCGAAGACCTGCAGGAAATAATCAAGGACAATGGAGATGACTTCGAGCTGGAAGCATGGGATTGGCAGTTTTATAGCGAGCAGTTACGACAGCAGCGCTACGCGTTTGATGAATCACAGTTACGTCCCTATTTCGAGCTGGATAATGTGCTCAAGCTTGGTGTTTTCTTTGCTGCGGAAAAACTTTACGGACTCACTTTTGCCGAACGGTTTGATCTGCCTGTCTACCAAGAAGACGTTCGTGTCTTCGATGTGTTCGATGTGGCGGGGACAAAATTAGGTATTTTTATTGGCGATTTCTATGCACGGCCCTCTAAGCGCGGCGGTGCATGGATGAACGCATATGTGCCGCAGAGTGGTCTGATGGGAACCAGCCCGGTAGTCGCAAACCATCTAAACATAACAAAACCAGCAGAGGGTGTTGAGACACTCCTGACTTTCGACGAAGTGACGACGCTTTTCCACGAGTTTGGGCATGCGCTGCATGGTTTGTTTTCCGATGTTGAGTACCCTTATTTTTCTGGAACATCGGTGCCCCGCGATTTTGTTGAGTATCCGTCACAGGTCAATGAGATGTGGGCGACATGGCCAGAAGTGCTTGCTAACTATGCCGTGCATTACCAAACCGGTGAGCCGATGCCTCAGGCGCTGCTCAATAAAGTGCTTTCGGCACAGAAGTTTAATCAAGGTTTCTCCACGTCGGAGTATCTAGCTGCTTCGGTTCTTGATCAGGCACTTCACCAGTTAGCACCCAATGAGGTACCCAGCGCCGATCAGATTCCACAATTTGAATCAGATGCGTTGGCCAGAGCCGGTCTGGATATCAGGCAGGTACCTCCACGCTATAAGAGTGCTTATTTTTCACACATTATGGGAGGCTATTCGGCAGGATACTACTCTTACATCTGGAGCGAAGTGCTAGATGCTGACAGCGTCGAGTGGTTCAAGGAGAACGGCGGGCTGCTTCGTGCCAACGGCGACCACTTCAGAAACACGTTGCTTTCCAAAGGTGGTAGTCGTGATGCAATGAGTTTGTTCAGAGATTTTAGGGGGCGAGATGCCTCCGTCGAGCCGCTTCTGTTAAGACGAGGACTGCAGTAGTCTAGCTGGGGTTTTTTCGCCTAGCGCCGCTCAATCTGAGCGAGAGGAGACTGAGTTCGTCCCAAGGGTTCGCCAGGTTTATGCCTTTTATTGCACCGTCGATTATCCTCGCGTGATGGAGCAGTTGCCAAACCTGTGATCTGCTCAGGCGTGCGAGACTACTGTTCACAACTGCTTTACGGTTGGACCAAACGCGCGCGTTTCGAATGATCGTCTCACTCGTTTGCCCCTGCTCTTTTTGCGCCAGCATTGGTAAGAGGTTATCAAGCTCACGGGTAAAAGTAGCCAAAATCGGTAGAGGATGCGCACCTTCGGCTTTCAATCCTTGAAGAATTTTTTGAGCTCGACTCGTTTCTCCGAGCAGGGTTGCGTCGATTAAGTCAAAAGCCGTGAGCCTAGAATTATCGCTAACAAAGTCGACGATATCGCTTACCTCTAACTGCTTTGCAGGTTCTTTATTATCTGCATAGGCTAATTTTATTCGTTCTATATCTTGCACTGCTGCAAGCAAGTTTCCCTCCACTCTGTCGGCGAGCATCGCGACGGCGTCTCTGCTCGCTGATAACCCCGCGGTCTTAAGTCTCATGTTGAGCCAGCTGGGAAGTTCTGTACGTTTCAGTGGCCAAACTTTAACCAGTAATGCATTAGCCGTAAGGCTGCCGAACCATTTAGTTGAGGTGGTGGCTTTGTCTAGTTTCGGACCGATAATCATTACTGCGATATCGTCGCTTGGATTGTCTACAAAATGTTGCAGTGCCTTCTTACCTTCGTCGTCAGGTTTTGCAGCTGAGAATCGTAGTTCAATCACTCGCTTGTCTGCGAATAAAGACAGGCTGCCCGTAAGCTGTAAGAAGTTGTTCCAGTCAAAGTTTTTATCAACATGGAATAAGTCACGCTGCTCGAAACCTTGGTTTCGAAGAAACGAACGAATGGCGTCGCCCGCTTCGAGCATAAGAAGAGGGTCGTCACCGGATACCCAGTAAAGCGCTCGATTGGGAGGTCTTAGCTGAGCGTTGAGCTGGCCGGAGGATATTTCCACGCGTGTCCCCTTACCTAATCGCTGCGCTGGTACGTCGAATAATTTGACGTACAAGGCTGCGGCGCATCTCTAGTGTGAGAAGCGTAATTTCGTCTTGGGTACCGGTGAGGTTTTCGATCTCTTCAAAATATTCGCTTTGCACGACGACTTCGACCGCATCCAAGACGATAGTCGAGCCAACTAAGAGTGTGAGCTGGCTGCTAAGAGAGAGTTCATATTGTGCGGCGCGCGCGCGCGAGTTGACCGATACGGCGCGTCGATCCAGGCGCTCGTCACCAAGTTTGAGAACAATCGAGGTGGTATTTTGGGCTGAGCCTTCGCTAGTGACTGAAACATCGACAGAGAGTGCCTCTAGTGCCCCGATCAGCTCAATAACGAGAGGATCGTTCGGATTTGAGGCGATTAAGTCGATCTGGGAAAGCGTGGTAGTAGCCTGCTCGCTACCGCGCAGGCTATATCCGCAGGCGGTAAGAAAAAGTGTGAGCGCAAATGCAACGCAGCATTTAGGCAGCCAGCTAATTACCTGCGTGAAGGACTGCATACGCGTCTCCCTACTTTCCAAGCGGTGCCGGTCTAAGACGCGACAACATTAATTAGCTTGCCGGGCACGACAATAACCTTTCGAACGGTAAGCTCAGCGATAAATTTCTGCACAGTGCCGTCGGCAAGCGCGAGCGCCTCTAGCTGTTCCTTGCTTGTGTCTTTGGCGACTTCTAACTTGCTGCGTAGTTTGCCGTTAACTTGAATGACCATCGTCATCGTGTCTTGAACCAAGGCGCTTCTGTCGACCTCTGGCCACGCAGCATCCATAACCGCCCCTTCGCCCCCTAAATAACTCCAGAGAGCATGGCAGAAATGCGGAACAACTGGAGCAAGCATGGCGATAGAAATCTCGAGTGCCTCTTGCATTACCGCCTTATCGATCTCGTTTGTATTAGCCTCTGCGTATTTTGATACGGCATTCAATAACTCCATGGTCGCAGCGATAGCGGTGTTGAAGGTATGTCTGCGGCCGAAGTCATCAGTCACTTTTTCGAGTGTTTGATGGGTTTTGAAGCGCAACGCTTGCTGATCTGGGTTCAGGGATTCAGAAGCAAAATCTATGCGGTTGACTGGTGTGTGATTCGCAACAATGCGCCAGAGTCGCTTGAGGAAGCGGTGACTGCCCTCAACGCCGCTGTCTGACCACTCGAGTGACTGCTCGGGTGGCGCTGCGAACATTGTAAACATCCGCACGGTGTCGGCGCCGTAGCGCTCGATTAGCGACAGCGGATCTACAGTATTGCCTTTTGACTTGGACATTTTGGTGCCGTCTTTTAGCACCATGCCTTGGGTCAATAATTGCGAGAAAGGCTCATCGGAAGCGACGAGTCCTGCATTGCGCATCAGTTTATGGAAGAAACGAGCGTAGAGTAGGTGTAAAATCGCATGTTCGATGCCGCCGATGTATTGGTCGACAGGGAGCCAGTAGTCAGCCCGGTCGTCGAGCATTGCGCTGTCTTGGTCTCGGCAGGCGTAGCGGGCGTAATACCACGACGACTCCATAAAAGTGTCGAACGTATCAGTTTCACGTTGTGCCGGCGCCTTGCAGCGAGGGCACTCAGTATTGACGAACTCGGCGAGTTTGCCCAGTGGTGAGCCTCCGTCGTCCATCTTGATATCTTCCGGGAGGCGCACGGGCAGTTGATCATCAGGTACAGGAACGGCGCCGCAGGCGTCACAGTGAATTATAGGAATCGGCGCGCCCCAGTAGCGCTGGCGTGAAACTCCCCAGTCACGGAGCCTGAAATTAACCGTTTTCTTTCCTTTCCCCATACCTGACAGCTTGGCTTCGATAGCAGCGAAGGCCTGTTCGAAATCTAGCCCATCGAATTCGTTTGAATTAATGAGAGTGCCTTTCTCGGTGTAGGCAGCCACGCTGAGGTCGCATTCCTCACCGGCCGCGGGTGCGATGACTTGATGCACAGGAAGCGAGTATTTTTGCGCAAACTCCCAGTCCCGCTGATCGTGGCCCGGCACAGCCATGACGGCACCCGATCCGTAGTTCATAAGGACGAAATTGGCGACATAGATAGGCACTGTTTCATTAGTTAGCGGGTGGATCGCTCGGCGTCCAGTGTCCATACCGAGTTTTTCCATCGTCGCCATCTCTGCTTCTGCAACTTTGATGTTGCTTTGCTCGGCGATGAACTTTTCTAAGGCTGAATTTGTTTCTGCAGCCTTAAGCGCTAAGGGGTGTTGCGCCGCCACGGCAACGTAACTCACGCCCATAAGCGTATCTGGCCTTGTCGTGTAAACCGATAGCTTGCTCAGTGCTGCGTCCGCCTCGTCCTGAACAGTAAAGTCGAGCTCGATGCCCTCAGAGCGACCTATCCAGTTCGCTTGCATGGTCTTTACTTTGTCCGGCCAGCCGTCGAGCTTATTGAGGTCATCAAGCAGCTCGTCACCAAAATCGGTAATCTTGATGAACCACTGGGGAATTTTGCGGCGCTCAACTAGTGCGCCTGAGCGCCAGCCGCGGCCATCGACAACTTGCTCATTGGCAAGCACGGTCTGGTCAACCGGGTCCCAGTTTACCTCTGCTTCTTTCTTGTAAACGAGGCCCTGTTCGAAGAGGCGAGTGAAGAACCATTGTTCCCATCGATAGTAGTCAGGGTGACAGGTCGCGACTTCGCGGCTCCAGTCATAGGCATAGCCGAGGCGCTTCAATTGCTCGCGCATGTAGTCGATATTGCCGTAGGTCCATTCCGCGGGTGCGGCGTTGTTCTTCATTGCCGCATTCTCTGCGGGGAGGCCGAAGGCGTCCCAGCCCATAGGCTGTAAAACATTTTTGCCGAGCATGCGTTGAAAGCGTGAGATGACATCGCCGATAGTGTAGTTACGCACATGGCCCATGTGGAGGTGGCCACTTGGGTAGGGGAACATGGATAAGCAGTAAAATTTCTCTTTGTTTGGGTCTTCGGTCACCTTAAAGCAGCCGTGAGCGTCCCAGTAAGCCTGTGCGGCAATTTCTACGTCTTGTGCGGGGTAGTTCTCGTTTATGGTCTTCATGCTGTCTCTGTCGTTTTTACGCGTTCGCCAAACCCTTGGCTCATGCTTTCAATAGTGTATATGAGGGTATGACCTCCACGGCTTCTAAGGATACCTTAGCTCGCACGAGGTAAACAGGATTCCACCCAGTCGATAGGCAACTATTCCGGTTCAGTCGTCACTTTCAATAGTTTTATCTGCCTGCTATCGGCGTTTAGGATGGTTATCGTAAAGTTACCGATGCGAGTCGTCTCATCGCGCTCAGGGATATGCCGAAAGCGCTGTAAAACGAGACCGCCGATGGTGGCTGATTCCTGCTCATTGAAATCAGTAGAAAAATACTCATTGAATTCATCGATAGGTGTAAGTGCCTTCACGATGTGATTATGCTCGTCAAATTTCTTGATAAAGCTGTCGTCATCCACGTCGTGTTCGTCTTCAATCTCACCGACTATTTGCTCGAGCACGTCCTCGATGGTTACAACGCCGCCGACGTTGCCATATTCGTCGATGACAATTGCCATGTGCTGGCGCGTTTCGCGAAATTCTTTTAAAAGCACATTAAGCCGTTTGCTCTCGGGCACGAAGGTAGCAGGGCGAACGACGTCTTTAATGTCGAAACGTGTATTGCTTTGGTTCAGCATGGCGGCGAGTAGATCTTTGGCAAGCAGTATGCCGACGACATTGTCGATTGTTTCACCTATTACAGGGAATCGAGAGTGTGAGGCCTTTGTTATTAGTTCGATGATTTCGTTGAGTCCCAAATCGGAGGGTACTGTCACCACCTGTGTGCGGGGGATCATGATGTCTCGCACCTGCATGCTAGAGACTTGAAGCGCCCCTTCGATGATGCTGAGCGCATCGGCGTCGAGCACCTTGTCTTGCTCTGCATTGCGAATAAGTTCAAGCAGACTTTTTGTGTCTGTTGGCTCGTCTGAGAAGTAATGTGCAATTTTATCGATCCAAGATTTTGGTCTCGGATCGAGGGGTGATTGGTCGTCTGACATTTCTCTCTGTTGCTCCTATGATCGCTGCTGGGCCCTATAAACGGCCGATTTAGAGCGATTAATCTAACAAATACGGATTTGGGATTCCAAGGCTTCTTAAGGTCTCGATTTCCAGCGATTCCATTTCCTCTGCATCTTCTTCATTGATGTGATCGAAATTGAGTAGATGAAATAGCCCATGAATCAAGAGGTGTGCCCAATGATTCTCAAGACTCTTGTGTTGCGCTATTGCTTCGCCCTCAATAATGCTGGGGCATAAAACGAGTTCGCCTAGAGCCGCTACCTGGCTATCTGCTTCTTTGGCGCTGCTTGAGTCGCGGATGTCGAGTGGCGTTAGCCACTGTGCGGTTTCCTCGGCGATGGGAAACGAAAGGACATTTGTAGAATTGTTACGACCTCGATAAGTCGCATTGAGTTGTTTCGACTCAGCACTCCCTGCGAAGCGAATGCTGATGTCATAGGTCCGCGGCAGAGGGAGCCGAGATTCGGCGCTAGATGATTGGGTTTGATGAGGGGCGCTTTGCAGATCTCGCCGTCGTAGTAGACTGATTCCAGCACTCAGACAGTTTTCGCAAAACGCGGGGTCAGGCAACCAGTTTGGTAATGCCTCGGCCGTCTCGGTCGTGTCGTCATCTTCCCACGCCGAACTAATCTCGACGGAAATAAGAGGCGCTACTGCCGAGCTAGTTGTCTCGGTCATTTCTACTTTCTTCCGTAAGATTCTTGCGCGGCGAATCACCGCGGGGATCTTGATGGGGGAGGGAAGTGACGCTCTTCAGGTCGTGTTGGTCATAGGCTTCGACAATTTTTTGCACAAGCCTGTGCCTAACGACATCTTTCGAATTAAAGTGGCTAAAGCTAATGCCGTCTATGTCCTTAAGAATCTGCGCAGCCTGAATAAGCCCCGAACGTTCGCCTTTTGGAAGGTCTATCTGCGTGGCATCACCTGTAATGACCGCAGTCGAACCGAAACCGATGCGTGTGAGAAACATTTTCATCTGTGCAGTCGTGGTATTTTGGCTTTCGTCTAAAATAATAAACGAATTGTTAAGCGTGCGACCGCGCATATACGCAAGCGGAGCTACTTCGATAACGCTTTTCTCAATAAGTCGACCCACACGCTCGAAGCCCAGCATCTCGTAAAGCGCGTCGTAGAGAGGGCGTAGATAAGGGTCGATTTTCTGGGCAAGATCCCCTGGTAAAAAGCCGAGCTTCTCCCCAGCCTCGACCGCGGGCCGGACTAATAATAGTCTGTTCACGCGTTCACTTACGAGTGCTTCAACCGCGCAGGCAACAGCAAGGTACGTTTTCCCAGTACCGGCGGGGCCGATGCCAAAATTGATGTCATGGTGGCGTATGCTTTCTACATACTCACGCTGATGTGGACTGCGGGGCTTAACAGAAGACTTTGGGGTGCGAATAAAAACGCCGCTTGTAGTTTCGGTCGTGATTTCTGCGTTCTCGCTGAGCGCTTGCGACGTTTCTCCTAGCGCCAGATGAATTGCATTTGGATTGAGTGTCTCGCCCGTCGCGGTCTCCGCATAAAGATGCGCGAGTGCCGAGGACGTGGCATTAACCGCAGCCTCACCCCCCGTGATTTTGAAGCTATTGCCACGATGAGTGATCTTGACTCCTAGATGATTCTCTATCTGTCGCAGATGTTCGTCGAGGCGTCCGCAGAGGTTGGCAAGGCGAGCGGCGCTGTCGGGCTCGAGTTCTATATGATTGCTAATCGAAGTATCTGCTGTCATGCGTTCCTAATTCGAAGGTTCTGTAGCTGTGTAGGGTGCCAGAATTAAACAAGTGTTCCCAAGAGGGAGTTGGGTAGCGCGTCGGTAATTTTAGCTGTCGCAAAACCGCCGATCAGTGACGCATCATCACAGCGGAAGTTAACGACCCGATTGTTTTCTGTACGGCCCTGCAGATCCCTTGGATCCTTCTTAGACACGCCAGTGACGAGGATGCGCTGCTCACTACCCACCATGTCTTCGCTGATCGCGTTGGCTTGCATCAGAATCTGTGATTGTAGAGTAGCGAGGCGATGCTTCTTTTCCTGCTCCGGCGTTTCATCCGGCAGTTCGGCCGCTGGCGTGCCGGGGCGCGCGCTATAAATAAAGCTAAACGACGTATCGAAACCCACTTCTATGATGAGTTTCATCGTATCTTCGAAGTCTCGATTCGTTTCGCCAGGAAACCCGACAATGAAGTCTGACGACAAGCTTATGTTGGGACGAATCGCGCGAATTTTGCGAATAATTGACTTGTATTCTAGAGTTGTGTGGCCTCGTTTCATCGCTGCGAGGATGCGATCTGAACCACTTTGAACCGGCAAGTGTAGATGGTCAACCAATTCAGGCACTTGTGCGTACGTTTGAATAAGGCTTTCACTGAACTCGATAGGGTGAGAGGTGGTGAAGCGCAGCCGGTCGATGCCGTCGATGCTCGCCATATATTTTATCAAAAGCCCGAGGTCGGCTATCTCACCGCTATCGCTGAGACCGCGGTAAGCGTTAACGTTTTGTCCCAATAAATTAATTTCGCGCACACCTTGCTCGGCAAGATGGAACGCCTCTGCCAAAACGTCATCGAGTGGGCGGCTCACCTCTTCGCCGCGCGTGTAGGGCACGACACAGAAGCTGCAATACTTACTGCAACCTTCCATGACTGATAAGAAAGCCTGGCATGAGGTCGCTTCTGGCTGTGGCAGATGGTCGAATTTTTCAATCTCTGGAAAGCTTATGTCGACAAGGGGCGAACCTGGAATAGAGCGGCTAAGCATATCGGGTAATTTGTGAAGGGTTTGAGGCCCGAACACCACATCGACATACGGAGCCCTTTTACCTATCGCGGCGCCTTCTTGACTGGCAACGCAGCCTCCGACAGCAATTTTTAGCGCAGGGTTCTTTTCCTTTAGCAGGCGCCAGCGGCCCAGTTGATGAAAGACTTTCTCCTGTGCCTTTTCTCGAATCGAGCAGGTATTGAGTAGGAGCACATCCGCCTGCTCCGGCTCATCTACCAACACCGCACCTTCATCGTCTTTGAGCAAATCTAGCATGCGCGACGAGTCATACTCATTCATCTGGCAACCATGGGTCTTGATATAGACACGGCGGCCTTTATTAGACTCGGCCGCAGCAGGCTTGTCGGTGGCGATGGGCAAGACCGATTTTGGGTCTTGAATTTGAACGGTCATGAAAACTCCTGCTACCGATGGTGACTCTGTGTTAGCGACTCGGCAGCGCTGTTGATCGGTAAGAATTTGGTCTCAGTCTTTCCTGTTAATGTGACAGTAGAAAGTCTTTGTCTAATGAAGGGCAAGAGGCCAGTGATGGAAAGATTATAGCAGTAAAAAGTTGCGGTACTTAACTAGGAATTCACGCATAATGCATTGAAAATTAGTGAATTAGCCAAATAATGCCTATGGGCTCACTTGTCTGGCGCGAAAATACAGTCTTTCTAAGACGCCCAACTTTAGTACATGCATGAGAATGCGCTTTTAAGAGTATGATTTAGATGGATAATGCCTCGGAAATATATAAAGTCACCTTCCTCAATCAGGGTAAGGTCTATGAGGTCTTCGTGAAACAGGTCTATCAGAGCGATCTCTATGGCTTTATCGAGGTCGAAGACTACGTTTTTAATGAGCGCAGTCAAGTTTTGGTCGACCCCTCGGAGGAAAGACTTAAAACAGAGTTTACTGGCGTACGCCGCAGCTTTATCCCCATGCAGGCAATCATTCGGATCGATGAGGTCGAAAAATCGGGCGTGAGTAAGATCAGCAACGGCGATAACGTCTCGCCATTCCCCATGTCGCTTGTGGGTGGTAAGCCTGAACCCAAGGACAAGTAGCATCGCCATTATCGAATTAGGTAGGGGTAAGCGCGAGGGAGCAGCTGCCTCGGTAAACGGCAATATCGCTTCGGTGCAGAGTGTAACTCCGAACGTGAGTGCGCAGTCTCTCCCCTTTGCTACATTGAGCCCAGATCTCGTGCTAAGTGCCGTCGAGTCGCTCGGATACGCAGCGGATGCGCGCGTTTTTGCCCTCAATAGCTATGAAAATAGGGTATATCAAGTAGGCCTCGAAGACGGCAGTAGCCTTGTTGTAAAGTTCTATCGCCCGCGACGATGGTCCGATGCTCAGATCAGGGAGGAGCATAGCTTTCTTGCTGAATTAAATGCTCTCGAGATTCCCGTCGGTGCTCCAATAATTCGAGACGAAGAGACGATTTTCGTCTACGAGGGCTTTCGCTTCTCCATTTTCGAGCGTTTAGCTGGGCGGGCTGTCAACCTCGAGAACCCCGATGATCTAGTCTCGATGGGCCGCTTTGTTGCGCGCATTCACGCGGTTGGTGCACACGCCAGATATGCTCATCGCAGCGAGTTAAGCATTGAGCGCTTGGGTAATGAGAGCCGTGAGTTTTTGCTTCAAAGTGGCTTTCTCGAGGGAGATCTACAGCGAGCGTATGAGACGCTTAGTGCCGATTTGCTTAATGAGATTGCGTTGCGATTCGATGCTCACGGTCCCCTTCGCTCGCTTAGGCTGCACGGAGATTGTCACATGGGCAATGTGCTGTGGCGCGAGGATACCCCGCATTTCGTCGACTTCGATGACACAATGATGGGGCCAGCCATACAGGATTTGTGGATGATGCTCTCAGGCGATAGAAATCAGCAGCAGGCGCAGCTCATCGAGTTAGTCGAGGGCTACAACGAATTTTATGACTTTGTGCCGTCTGAATTGAGTCTAATAGAGAGTCTGCGGGCGCTGCGCTTGATGCATTACAGTGCTTGGCTAGGTCGACGCTGGAGTGATCCGGCGTTTCCGCTTAGCTTCCCATGGTTTAATACTCAGCGCTATTGGGCGGAGCACATTTTGGAGTTACGTGAGCAGTTCGCCTTACTGGACGAGCCTCCCTTGAGGCTGATTTAACCTTGGTGTCACTCAGCTAGAACGGCCTGAATTGCAGCCTCTATTTCGACCATATCGCCATCCCGGAACCCCACGTGAACCAGTCTCACTTTGCCTGTAGGGTCAATGAGATAAGACGTTGGCATGCCAACGACGCCGAAACGTTCGGTAACTTCCCCGTCAGGGTCTGAAGGAATCAAAAAATCTAGCGGTGTATCGAGAAGAAAATCGAGGCCATCTTCTATCGGGTTGTCGACATTTATCGCGACGAACTCTAATCCCTGCTCGTGGTAGCGATTATAGAGTTCGTTATAAGCGGGCATCGAGCGCAGGCAGGGGGCACACCAAGAAGCCCAGAAGTCGATATAAACGGGTTTGCCTCTAAGTGCTTCTAAGTTGATATCTGGCTTATCAGAATAAATCGAAGGAAGAATAAAGCTGGGAGCCATGTCACCTTCCTCGACAGCTTGAGCGAAAATCGGTGAAAACATAAGAGCACAATAAAGAGCTAGCCGATTCAGAAGGTTTCTGCGATTGTGGTAGTGTCTGCTGCCGAGCATCGCAGCTCTCATTATTCTCATCTGACCGTTCATTTTGATTACTCCAATTGACCTTTTTTTGTGCAACGCGCCAGCGGGGCAGGCAAAAACGTCGAGTGCCGAAGACATGCTAGGCGATTCGAGGCTCCGGAGTCGCGAGGGTTTGCACGACTAATTGCCAGCGCTGCTTCTGTAATTTTAGTTTGTATTTGAATTCGAGGTAGTGGGCTTTTAGCTGCTGCTTCTCGAGATGCGAGAGGTGCTCTTGCAATTCTTTGCCTTTCGCCTCGTACCACGCTTGCCTGTGTTCCGCCCACTGCTGAACGGTGTGAAGAATAGCCTCATATTCGGCTTCAAGTCGCGAACGCCAATCGCCTTCGACTGCCAAATGCTCGCATTTTTGCGCAGCAAGTTGGAACTGCCTTTCGAGCTTCGCTCGCTCGATTTTGTCTGGCGCGCAGCGCTTCAGGCCACTCGCAAGGCCTACGCGCTCGAGTGAGTGGATCAACCATTTTGTAGGGTCAAAATGCCACCAGCGTATGCCATTTCGATAATCCCACTGAAAGGTATGGTGATAATTATGATAGCCCTCGCCGTAGGTAATGAGTGCAAGTAGCGTGTTGTCGCGCGCTGAGCTGTTATCGCTATAAGGACGCGTGCCCCACATGTGCGCTAACGAGTTAATGAAGTACGTCGCATGCTGGCTTAACACTAGGCGGAGCAGGCCGCCTAAGAGCAGACCTGCAATGATGTCGCCGTGAAGTAGGCCAATGAAGGCGGGGAGGCCGATGTTCATAACGAGCACGAGAAGAAGATAATTTCTATGCTGCCACATGACAATCGGATCCCGCTGCAGATCTTTTACATTCGAAAAATCGTCTTTCGCACTGTCATAATGGCGTAAGATCCAGCCAATGTGCGAGAACCAAAAACCGCGACCAGCCGAATAGGGATCGTGGTCATTATTATCTACATGCTGATGGTGGCGCCTGTGATCCGATGCCCAATTCAGCACGTCATTTTGTAAGGCGAACGCACCGCCCAGTGCGAAGAGGAATCGAATTGCGGCGTGGGCCTCATAAGTTTTATGCGACCACAGGCGGTGATAGCCTGCGGTAATGGACATGCCGCAAAAGACCATCATTACAGCAAACATGCTCCATTCGAATGCATCGTAGCCCTCAAACCAGCCGTAGGCAGGAACGAGTGTGACCGCGAGAGCCGGTGTGACCGTAAAAAGGATCATATTTGTCCAGTTGATCGGTGCCTTGCCGGTCTCCTGAGGTTTTGATACTGAATTAGACACTGCATCGGCAACCGAATTTGAAGAAGAGTGCGAAAGGGTAGTCTGACGAGGCGATGAATCTGATGAATGCATGTAGTGGTCCTGCGACGCTGAAATACAATGGGCTTAACTGTACCACGAATACAAAAGTGGCATCAGTGTTACGATGTTTCAAATGGGTTCGCACCCTAGCGGCGAGCTTAGTGGCGCGAAGAGTGAAGAATCAAGCGTAATTAGGGAGGGTTGGGCTATGACAGAGCGTGATGGAAGCATTGAATTGATGAGCCGGATGACTGAATTAGAGGAGAAATTCAGTTTCCAAGAAGATACGCTTCAACAGCTCAACGATGTTGTTGCGGTACAAGGGCGTCAGATCATGGAGTTGGCGGTACAGCTGAAAAGTTGCAAGGAGCAGCTTGACGGGTTGCGTGAGCGCGACCGCAGTGGTGTCGGGGAGACAGTTGACGAAAGGCCACCACACTATTAGCTAAATAATAATTAAGCGAAGTAGCATGAATTTTTGCGTAGAGGCCTTCACATCATTAATCTGACACCAGTGACCTGGGGTAGTCGATTGATCACCTGGCGATTCAAATCAGAGTGCGACGACGTCGTCGGCCTGCAGCCCCTTATCCCCATGGCTTACGATGAAGTCTACTCTTTCGCCATCTTTTAGCGTTCGATGGCCTTCGCCGCGAATTGAGCGGAAATGTACAAAAATATCTTCACCGCTATCTCTAGTAATAAAGCCGAATCCTTTGGTGGAGTTGAACCACTTAACCTCTCCCTGCTCGCGTTTGCCTTGCTTAGCGGGCTGGGTGCGGGGAGCGACGCTGCGGCTGCGTGATTTCTTGCCGCCCCGATTGGATTTGGCGGCAGTGCTTGGGCGCGCAAAAAGTGCCGAGAGGAGAGCTACGGTTGCCACTGAGAGGAGGCTAGTCGGAAGGTCGTCCGGCGTTAATGTGTAGTTCGCACTTGTCAGCGTGTAGAGTGGTAAAGCAGAAAGTACTGTTAGCAGTAGCGCGATGAGATAAGGATTTTTTTGCATTCTGAGTGGTGTCCTTGCCGATTTATTTTCTTTTTTAACAATGGCTTAATTAATTATTCTAATGCATGCAGAAAAGGAGTGCTAGTGGTGTCATAGAGATGCCTTGCGCCAACCAATTGCGGCCATTGCTTCAGCTTTCATTCAGTTACTCCGAGGTAAGGTGAGTCTCAATCAAACGCATTTCGCGTTTGCGCGGTGACGATTGAAAGGAGAACCAGAATGACAAACTCAATCACTAAGCAAGTCAATCTTTGGGGTATACAGAAAGTTTCGATCCTCAAGTTGGTGACGAAAGGGGGCATGCTCATTCTTAGTCTGTTGGCGTTGCCCAGCGCCGCAACAGCACAGCAAAGCTATGAGACGGTTGCTGTTGTTTCAGCGCAGCCGGTGTACCAATTAGCTCAAATAGAGACTCCTCAAGAGCGCTGTGTAGAGGAGCGGATTTTGGTGGACCGAGCCAGACGGCAGAGTTCTGGTACGCCGATTATCGTGAGTACAATTATCGGCGGTGCAATTGGTAACGCGGTTGGCAATAATAAAAGCAGTAAACGAGTTGGAGCGGTGCTAGGCGCGGTTCTCGGCAACTCCGTCGGACGCGATATTGCGCGCCAGAGTCAAAGTCCAGATACTAGGCACTATCAGATTGTAGAGCGCTGTGAGACCGTGTTCGTTAGCCATGAAGAGGAACGACTTCTTGGATATGATGTTACTTACCTATTTAATGGACAGCAGTATAGTGTGCGCATGGCGCAGGATCCTGGGTCGCAGATGAAAGTGCGAGTCGACGTGCAACCTATTTTTTAGACTATCCGCGTAGCGATAGAAAATTAGAAGCTAAGCAAGGGCTGAGGGGAGAGATGTGAGGAAAGCAGGCTCGGTAAACATGCAGGTGTTGGCATCGTGTTTAATGTTTGCATACACCCTCGGCGCGGCGACTAACATTCTTGCCCAGTCTGCGCAGGATATTCAGACGCAGTTGGATCCTAGCCGTCGCGGCGCATCGACACCTGCAGCCCCCAATGCCTCACGGCTTGAATTAACCGAGCGTCAAGCCGTGTCCAGGGCGCGTTCTCAATATTCGGGTAATGTTCTGCGAATAAGTTTGGTGGGCTCAGGAGGTAATAAACGTTATCAGATCAGGATGGAGAAGGATGGCAAGGTGTTTACCCTCTTTGTTCATGCCCGAACGGGAGAAATCACTCGGGGCGGTTAATTTGACTAGAATCCGCTGCGCGGCGATTTTTCGGAGAGCTTGATGCGATTACTCATAGTGGAAGATGAAGATGTGCTGAGGCAACAACTTGAAGTTGGTTTGACTCAGCATGGCTTCATAGTGGACTCGGCATCAGAGGGTCGAAACGGACTCTACTATGGAACAGAATATGACTACGATGCGGCGATTATCGATCTAGGTTTACCGGGTATCGATGGCATTGATCTTATAAAGCAGCTGCGCCAAGCGCGGAGAGCATTCCCTATTTTAATTCTGACCGCGCGCGGCGATTGGCATGAGAAAGTGAAAGGGCTCAATGCAGGCGCAGACGACTATGTTGTTAAGCCCTATCATCTTGAGGAAATTGTCGCTCGTGTGAATGCGCTTCTGCGCCGTGCGGCAGGATTTGCGAATTCTTCGCTTGAGTTTGGTCCGATACAACTCGACCTCAGTGCGAAACGGGTAGCCCTTTACGAAAAGCCTGTGGATCTCACTGCCTATGAATATAAGCTGCTTGAATACTTGATGCTTAATGCTGGTAAGGTAGTCTCCAAAGCTCAGCTAACTGAACATCTCTATGCCCAGGATCACGATCGAGACAGTAATGTCCTCGAAGTGTTTGTCCGGCGTTTGAGGCAAAAGTTGGACCCCAGTCAGACCCTCAATCCTATCGAAACTGTTCGAGGGCAAGGCTATCGCTTTGACCTCGAACAGGGCGCTGAAAAGTAATCGTGACAGTGATTCGTGGCGAAATGAGTGCTCATCAAAGCCGCTACTCCCTCCGCGTGCGCATGCTAGTAGTGCTCGGCGCGGTCTTACTGTTGTTTCTTGGCTTCACGGGCATCGCCCTAGATCGCGCCTATCGCAATAGCGTTGAGGGTGGCGCTGCTGAGAGATTGCAAATACAGGTCTATTTACTCTTGGCAGCGCTTGAGCAGGAAGCGGGTGAGTTCTTTGTAATCGAGGATATTCAAGAGCCTCGCTACGCTGCTATCAACTCTGGTCTTTACGGTTTTGTTTACGATGCTGCACTGACCGAAATGTGGCGGAGTGATTCGGCGTTGGCCCTTTCTTTGTCGCAGGGCGAACAGAGTAGGCGCATACCGGAGGTCGGTGAGGCAATTTTCGATACGGTAATCGACAGCAACGGCGAGCGTCTATTTCGGTTTAGCTATGGGATTCTTTGGGAAGGTGTAGAAACCCCTTTCAGTGTAAGTGTTGCTGAATTAGCGGCACCTTATTTCTCAGAAATTCGCGATTTCCGTCGAAGCCTCGGCCGCTGGCTTGGCGGTGCTGCTGCGCTTTTGCTTATTCTGCTGCTAGTTTTATTGCGCTGGGGCCTGCGTCCCCTCGCGCGCCTCTCTCTAGAACTCCGGAATATCGAACGGGGTAGCAGTCAGCGCCTAACGGGAGATTATCCAGATGAGCTTTGGGCTGTCACCGAAAATCTCAATCGTCTAATCGACTCTGAACGACGACAGAGAGAACGCTACAAGACAACATTGGCAGATCTCGCACACAGTTTGAAAACGCCTCTGAGCGTTGCCTCGGGGGCGGTAGATACGCTCTCTAGTTCGTCACCCTTAGCGCCCAACTTAGAAGGAGGTAACGCGCAGTTGTTGATGATTAAACAAGCGCTTGAGCGGATGGATCAGATCGTTGCTTACCAACTGCAGCGAGCCGTGTCGACACAGAATCATGCGACTCTCGCGTTGAGAGTCAACGTTGCCACCGCAGTATCAGAACTTTTGGCGGTATTAGAAAAAGTGTATGCGGGTCGCCGGTTTATTGTAGAAAGTCAGTGCGACGAAGGCTTGCAATTCAGGGGAGATGAGCGCGACCTTCTCGAAGTGTTAGGCAATACGTTAGACAACGCCTTTAAATACGGTGCTGCGCGTATTCGACTCATAGCAAAGCAAGGAGACGACGGTGCGCTCGAATTTTTTATCGAGGACGACGGGCCGGGAATTTCGGTAGAACAAAGAGAGTTTGTTCTCCAGCGCGGCGCACGAGCAGATACCCTTGCTCAGGGGCAAGGGATAGGGCTTGCAGTGGTAAGTGACATTATGGCGAGCTATCAGGGTAGCGTAACGATAGAGCCCAGTGATTTGGGTGGCGCGAAGTTTGTGTTGACCTTCCCGCAGCCCGAGACTGAACCGACTCGCAAATGATCAAGCACGCTTTTAGGCTACTGCGTTTTCTCTAAGAGAGGACTACTCGGGTAGTGAGATTTAAAGCAGTAGTCCTCCGGCTACGGCAAAAAGTGTCATCAAAAACAGAAACCATTTGATTGCATTCGGTGATGCGCGAACCGCGAGTTTTACAGCAAGGTGTGCGCCAGACATCGATCCTACTGCTAAAATGAGTCCCGGCGCCCACGCTACTTTGCCAAAAATTATAAAGACGATAAGCGCAACGCTTGTAAATGCGAGCGCGCATAAAGTCTTTAGCGCGTTCGCGCGCAGTAAGTCATAGCGCAGTCCACCAGCAAGCGCCGCGATGAGCATAAATCCTACGCCTGCTTGGACAAACCCGCCATAAACGCCGGCTGCAAATAGCCCCCACCAGCCCATTCTGCTCTCATTCGGGGTGAGAGCAATAGTGTCTGGCGAATGCGCGATCATACTCGGACGCAGCAAGATAACTAGGCTCATACAAAGAATGCTGACAAGCAGCAAGGGTTTTAAATAGAGGTTGGGCAAAAGCGCAGCGATCAAAGCGCCAATTATCCCCCCCGATATTGTTGGTATAAGTATAAGGATGAGAGCGGGCCTATCTAGCGCGTTATTCTTATCGTATCCCCGCAAACCCACGAGACACTGAAGCATTACCGCAACCCTATTACTTCCATTGGCGATGTCGGCCGGAAGACCCAGCATCATCAGCACGGGCAGGGTCAGATTAGAGCCCCCGCCTGCGACTGTATTTATTGCACCGGCGAAAAAGCCCGTGATGCAGAGCAGCGCAATGCTAGGCAAGTCGATATCCATAATACTCTCTCAAATGTAACCGCTGCTCTCCTGAGCGCAACCGACGCCGATGGCTAACTAATGGAACGACACAAGTATAGCCTGATCCTTGAATAATCCCATTCTTGCTCTCAGCGAGTTTGTTGTCAGAGATTAATGGATGAAATCGTAGTCCAAAGATAAGGAAAAGAGCGTAACGCTTCTGGCATGACTGGCAAAACGGGGCGATGTCTTCAAAGCCAGAGTTCGCTACAATTGCCGCCGCCGCGCGCGAAGCATTTAGTTCGGGCCCACGATACAGAGAAAATTATGTCGACCACACAGTCATTCACCGTAGTCATGGCACAGCTCAATTTTGTAGTTGGCGCGACGGAGGATAACACCACCTTGCTCCTCAATTCGGCTAGAAAAGCGATTGAGGATTTTGATGCGCAGATCGTCGTGTTCCCCGAACTCACATTAACGAGTTATCCGCCCGAGGACCTCTTATTGAGACCTAGCCTCGCTCGCCGAATGAACGAGGCAATGGAACGTATTCTTACCGCAAAGCTCCCGGCAACTCTTGTATTTGGTTATCCTGAGACGCATGAAGGCAGCTTATACAATTCACTTGCAGTCGTGGATCAGGGAAAACTGATTGCGAATTACCGAAAGCAATGCCTGCCCAACTACCAAGTTTTTGACGAGAGAAGGTATTTCAAAGCCGGTAATCAGCCATGTATTGCGGAGGTTAATGGCCTTCGGCTAGGGTTTACAATATGTGAGGATCTCTGGGACGAAGGTCCCACGTCGCAGCTTGCAAGCGAATCTCTCGATCTGCTCGTGAATATCAATGCCTCACCTTTCCACCGTGGAAAGGCGATGGAGCGTCGCCGACTCCTCGCTCGAAGAGCGGGCGCTATCGGGGCGCCGATCACTTATGTGAACTTAGTAGGGGGACAAGACGAATTGGTATTCGACGGCGGATCCCTCGTTGTCGATAGGGATGGGAATGCATTGGTTCAAGCACCGCAGTTCGAAGCCGGTCTTTTTCCGGTTGTTTTCGAACAGTCGAGTGCTGGACGCTACGAGCCGGCAAGTGGTCTCCTCGCGCCGGATCTCGATGACCTCGCACAGGTTTACACAGCACTCACCACCGGCGTACGTGACTACGTTGTGAAAAATGGGTTCAAAGGAGTGATTCTTGGTTTGTCGGGTGGCATTGACTCCGCTTTGACTCTTGCTATCGCGGTCGATGCACTCGGTCCGGATGCCGTAAATGCGGTCATGATGCCGTTTGAATACACCTCTCAACTAAGTCGCGATGCTGCCGCGCAGCAAGCGGCAGCACTCGGAGTAGCCTATCAGTCGATTTCTATTAAGCCAATTTACGAGCAGTTTGTGCAGGCGCTAGCCGCAGAGTTCGAAGGCATGGAAGACGATGTTACTGAGCAAAATTTGCAGGCACGCTGCCGAGGTGTGCTACTTATGGCGATTTCTAATAAAAAAGGTTACTTGGTTCTCACGACAGGAAATAAGAGCGAAATAGCGGTTGGCTATTCGACACTTTACGGTGATATGGCCGGTGGCTTTGATGTGCTCAAGGATGTATCCAAGACATTGGTTTATGCGCTTTCAAGATACCGAAATGCTCGCAAAGATACTGAAAACTGCGTCCAGCTCGAGGTAATTCCTCAGGCTGTAATCGACCGACCCCCGTCGGCCGAGTTGGCGCCGGGGCAAGTAGATCAGGATAACCTCCCGCCCTATGATGTCCTAGATAGGATACTGGAGCTCTACATCGAGGAAGATGCGAGTGCAACAGCGATAATTGCCGAGGGGTTTGACGAGCAAGTCGTCAGGCGGGTCTTGCGTCTAGTCGATGTGAATGAATACAAAAGGCGCCAGAGCCCGACCGGCGTTCGTCTAACACGGCGAGGTTTTGGCCGTGACCGGCGCTACCCCATTACCAACGCGTGGCCGATTGGCGACTAAGGTCAGGTTTCCGCTAGAGTATGCCTAGCGTGAGAATGCTCAACCAGGAGCGCTTTTCTGACTCTTCAGGCACTTGACCCTGATCGTCTATGATCTGCTGACTGCCTGAGGTGTAGGGACGTCGTGTAGGTGCGAGAGGAGGCTCAACGCGATTGTCCCCGATCAGTCCGAAACTCACAGTGTAAAGAAGCGAGGGGTTTGTAATTTCTGTCCGAACGTTAAACTCGCCGGTCTCTGTTAATGATCTATGCTCTGGGTAATTGCTGCGCAAAAGCGCCAGTGAAGTATCCGCCAAATCATCAAGTCCTAAACGCAAATAGCATTCGGCCATTATCGCGACACCGTCGGCGACAGCAGGTGACTCTTGGAAATTTTCTACCACGTACTGAGCTCTGCGTAGCGCCGCGATATAGGCTCGACGCTCGAGGTAATAGTTGGCGACGTGGATTTCGTAGGCAGCGAGATTATTACGCAGATAGATCATGCGCGAACGAGCATCCGCGGCGTAAGGGCTATCAGGGTAAAGTGCTATGAGCTGCGCAAAGTCTGCAAACGACTCCTGTGCTCTGCCGGGGTCTCGCTTCGTTTGATCGACGGGTAAGAAGCGGTTAAGGAAACCGGAATTCTCACTAAATGAGGCTAGACCCTTCATATAGTAAGCGTAGTCAATATTCTCGCTGTCGGGATGTAAGCGAATGAACCGATCGGCCGCGGCTCGTGCAGCCTCCAAGTCGCTGTTGCGGTAATATGCATAAACAATCTCAATCTGAGCTTGTTCGGCGAAGCGTCCGAAAGGGAAGCGTGACTCGAGCCCCTGGTAGGTTGCGATCGCTCCGGTGAAATTCTGCGCATTCAGCTGATCGAGCGCGCGGCGATAGAATTGCTCCTCATTGGTTAATCCAGCAAATTCGTCTCTCTCCTCGTCGCCTCCAAACAGGCCGCAGCCAGAGAGAAACGAGCCCAGCAGGAGTAAGAGGGTAATGGTGCGTAATTTCATGAGTTAAGCTCTATCGGTGTTATTGCTGCCTATTTAACCACAGCTCAGGGTGTGCGGCGAGGTTTGGCCTGTGTAGTCGGCGAATATCGAGTATTATGCACAGCTTCATTTCTTAACGGTTGTAAAAGCTGAATTTCATGACACATATTGTACTCAGTGCGATAGTACCCGAAACCTTCGCTAACCAACGCTTAGACCTCGTTGCAGCGCAATTGTTTCCAGATTATTCGCGTGCTCGTCTCCAAACATGGATAAAAGACGGGCAGCTCAAGGTCAACGCTAACGCCGCACGGCCTCGGGATATCGTCTATGGTGGAGACGCATTGAGTATCGATGTGTATTTGCAAGCAGAGCAGCAGTGGCAGGCTCAGGCTATGCCAATCGATATTGTGTTCGAAGACGAACACCTCATTATTCTGAACAAAGCAACCGATGTGGTAGTGCATCCCGCAGCGGGGCACCGTGATGGTACATTATTGAATGGCTTGTTGAATCATTGTCCCGCGTTAAAAGAAGTACCACGAGCAGGAATAGTCCATCGCCTGGATAAAGACACTACCGGGCTGCTTATGGTCGCAAAAACGTTGGAATCGCACGCGCAATTGGTCGAGCAACTCAGGCTCCGAGAGATAAAGAGAGAATATGAAGCGGTAGCCCAAGGAGTATTAACTGGCGGTGGCAAAGTTGATGCTCCACTCGGACGGCATCCAGTTAATCGCAAGCGGCGAGCCGTAGTCGAAGACGGTCAGGAGGCGGTAACGCATTACCGCGTGTTGAATCGCTTTCGCTCACACACACATATTCATGTTCAACTCGAAACGGGGCGGACACATCAGATTCGCGCACATTTAGCGCATATCAATATCCCATTAGTCGGAGACCCTCTCTATTCTGGCAGGCTTCAGCTGCCGGCCGGTTGCTCGCCTGGGCTTGCCGAATGTCTGCGAGGCTTCAAAAGGCAGGCGCTGCATGCACGCAGGCTCAGCCTGCAGCACCCGGTAACCGGCGAGCCGATGACTTGGGAAGCGCCGCTGCCGCAAGATTTTCAACATTTATTGACCGTTCTCGAAGCAGATTTTCGTGCAATCTGAGCGCGAGTATTGAGTGTTGTTTTGGGAGCGCCAATGAAACCGGTTATCGACTTGATTCAGTCACCTTGGAATGCAGAAGGCAAAGTGTTCGCGGGAGTGACACTCCGTGGTGCCCGCGAGGGCGAAGGCGGCTACGCGGGTTTTAATTTTGCTGAGCACGTTGGCGATAGCTACGCGCGAGTTGCAAAGCACCGAGCGCTGCTGGCAGCGCAGATCAATGAAGATCTTGTAGCATACCCGATCTCCGATGTGGATTCTGAAGGCAAGATCGCGCCGCAAACGCTTTCGTGGCACTGGTTGAATCAAGTTCACGGTACAGCTGTTCATGAAGTGGTGAGCCCCGCTCAAGCGTTGATCCGACCGGCAGTAGAGGCTGATGCGATGCTCACTAGTCTGCCTCGGCAGGTATGCTGCATCATGACCGCCGATTGCTTACCCGTATTTTTTTACAACCCGCAAATCTCGCAAATTGCTATTGCCCACGCAGGTTGGCGCGGCCTAGCAGACGGTATTCTTGAAAACACCCTTTCGGCTATGGGGGGAGATGCCTCTGATATCAACGTATGGTTTGGTCCCGCAATCGGCCCTTGTCATTTCGAAGTTGGTTACGAGGTTCGAGAGCGATTTTCGTCGGCAACCGACTCGTTAGACGAACAAGAGGCTGTTCACGCCGCGTTTAAACCGGCTGCGGAAAATGACAAATTCTTTGCAGACATCTATGCGCTCGCAGAGACAAGACTTCGCAAGATGGGCGTGAAGTCTATTGCGGGAAACAAGCTCTGCACAGCCTGCGAGCCCGAGCGGTTTTTCTCGTTCCGAAGAGAAGCGCGTTCTGGGAGGCTGCTAAGTTTGATTTTCATCAAGTAAACCCGCGAGCCGCCCCTGTCTAGAGTACCCCCCCTTTGTTTTTCTTTTAACGCCCCAATTTAACATCGCATAGGGCGAGTGTTGCCGTGAGACGCTCCGCCAATTAATTGCAGAGGACACTGCTATGCGAATGGATAAACTAACAAGTAAATTGCAATCGGCTCTTGCTGATGCGCAGTCGATAGCGCTTGGTAAAGAGAACAATATGATCGCGCCGGCACATTTGTTGTACGCACTTGTTGAGCAGCGAGATGGTTCTGTGCGGCCTTTGCTGTCTCAGACGGGCTTTAATTTGAATCAACTTCAGACAGGGTTGTCGCGACTTATCGATGACTTGCCGCGCGTGGCTGATAATGGCGGTGAAGTGAGCGTGTCGCCAGAATTGTCAAAACTGCTCAATCAGGCAGATAAGCTTGCACAAGCGAAGCAAGACAGCTTCGTCTCTAGCGAACTGGTATTACTTGCGGCCATGCGTGATACCGGTGCTTTAGGCAAGTTACTCAATGGCTTCGGCGTCTCCGCCCAGGCACTGGAGACCGCAGCTGAAAATCTCCGCGGTGGTGCGAGTGTTGATGGGTCTAATGCCGAAGACAGCTGGCAGGCGCTTTCAAAATTTTGCTTGGATCTCACTGCTCGTGCGGCGGAGGGTAAGCTGGATCCTGTTATCGGCCGCGACGCTGAGATCAGACGTACCGTTCAAGTGTTGCAGCGTCGAACTAAGAACAACCCCGTACTTATCGGTGAACCAGGCGTGGGTAAAACTGCGATTGTTGAAGGGCTAGCTCAGCGTATTGTTAACGGTGAAGTGCCGGAAGGTCTGAAGGACAAGAAAATTCTCTCTTTAGATATGGGTGCTCTCATCGCGGGCGCGAAATTTCGTGGTGAATTTGAAGAGCGGCTAAAGTCTGTTTTAGCAGAAATAGCCAAGCTTGAGGGTAGTGTTATTTTGTTCATCGATGAGCTGCACACTATGGTTGGCGCGGGTAAAGGTGAGGGCGCGATGGATGCGGGCAATATGCTCAAGCCGGCGCTTGCTCGCGGGGAATTACACTGCGTTGGTGCGACCACCCTCGATGAATATCGGCAGTACATCGAGAAAGATGCCGCATTAGAGCGTCGCTTTCAGAAGGTTCTGGTGGATGAGCCGACCGAGGAAGACACAATCGCGATACTGCGCGGTCTCAAGGAGCGCTATGAGGTTCACCATGGGGTTGCGATTTCTGATGGTGCAATAATCGCCGCGACTAAATTGTCGCAGCGTTACATTACTGATCGCCAGTTGCCTGATAAAGCGATCGATCTGATTGACGAGGCGGCAAGCCTTATTCGCATGGAGATCGACTCGAAACCCGAGGAAATGGATAGGCTCGAAAGGCGTTTAATTCAACTAAAAATCGAACGCGAGGCGCTTAAGAAGGACGAGGAGCCCGCGACTCAGATTCGGAAGCAAAAGCTTGCCGAGTCGATCGATGAGTTGGAGCGTGAATTTTCTGATCTCGAGGAAATTTGGAAAGCGGAGAAAGCATCAGTACAGGGAGTGCAGAGTATTAAAAGCTCACTCGAGCAGGCGCGCAGCGACATGGAGCATGCTCGGAGAGCTGGAGATCTCGGTCGAATGTCAGAAATACAATACGGTGTGATACCTGCATTAGAAGCAAAACTCGCTTCTGCAACATCAGCTGAAGCTCAGGAAAAACAATTGCTGCGTAGTCGTGTGACAGACGAAGAAATTGCTGAGGTGGTTGCTCGTGCAACAGGTATACCTGTGAGCAAAATGCTCGAAGGTGATCGTGAGAAGCTCCTAAAGATGGAAGAGGGATTGCACGAGCGCGTTATTGGGCAGAACGAAGCGGTATCGGCAGTAGGGAACGCCGTGCGCCGTTCGCGCTCGGGTCTTTCAGATCCGAATCGGCCAAATGGTTCGTTCCTCTTTCTCGGCCCAACAGGTGTCGGAAAAACCGAGTTGTGCAAGGCGTTGGCCGAGTTCTTGTTCGATACAGAAGAGGCGATGGTACGTATCGATATGTCCGAATTCATGGAGCGTCATTCGGTGGCGCGCCTTATCGGTGCCCCTCCCGGTTATGTAGGTTACGAAGAGGGCGGCTATCTGACAGAAGCGGTGAGACGCAGACCTTACTCTGTGCTGCTTTTGGATGAAATCGAAAAAGCGCACCCCGACGTGTTCAATATTCTTCTGCAAGTTATGGACGATGGGCGGCTTACTGATGGTCATGGGAGAACGGTCGATTTTCGAAATACGGTGATCGTTATGACCTCAAATCTCGGGTCTGACCTAATTCAAGAGTCCATGCAGTACGGTACGCTGTCAGGCGTCGCTACCAACAGCGAGGCTTACGCAGCAGTGAAAGAGAATGTTCTAAAAGTTGTCGTTAAACACTTCTCACCAGAGTTTGTTAATCGAATAGACGAGACAGTCGTTTTTCATCCTCTTCAGGCTGGGCAGATCCGTGCTATTGCAGAGATCCAGATCGAGCTACTTAACGACAGATTGCGTGAGCGAGAACTGGTGTTAGAGGTGTCTGATGCCGCACTCGACAGGCTGGCAGAGGTTGGCTATGACCCCGTCTACGGGGCGCGGCCGCTAAAACGAGCTATTCAGAATCATATCGAGAACCCGCTAGCACAAGAAGTGCTGAAGGGATCATTCGCGCCGGGCAGTGTGATTAGTGTCGAAGCGAATCCCGCCGGTGGTCTTAGTTTTGGCTCTGCGGCGGTACATTAAGTAATTTGATAAATCAGGTGCAGGCTCGAGGCAGGCCTCGCACCTGAAAGCCGCGTGCTCCTTGACTTTCCCCAGCAAAGTGTCAGACTTCACCTTCTATGTCGTAGCTTCAGGCGAAACCCTGTGGCTAGTGACTCGATCTGCTTGCCACACCCGGCTAAGCTGCAGATCGACCCCCTAGGTGTTAAACACAGCCACCTAAGGTCTCTATCACGTTATCGCGTACGAGGCCGACTAAATAGCGAGAATGCTTAGTGCTCTGAGTGCTCGCGCTCCAACCTTTAATTTCGGTGCATTCGCCTCGTGCGGAGAGTATTGCGTTAGAAAGATTGTCCTCTGACTGTCTCCTAAGCTAACTGTCCGGCTCAAGGGTAATGAGCAGAATTAGATGGGTGATCAGCGCGAACTAATCGAGCGTTAACTAAACGACTGCAATAGTGCAGAAGAAAATTAAGAGGCGATTCAAGTGGAACAACTATCCGGTGGCGACATGCTGACTCGTGCGCTACACGACGAGGGTGTAGACCTTATTTTCGGCTATCCTGGTGGCGCGGTACTCCATATTTACGACGCGCTTTTCAAGCAAGATAAAATCGAGCACATTCTTGTTCGTCATGAGCAGGCAGCAACGCATGCCGCTGATGGCTATGCGCGAGCGACAGGCAAGCCGGGAGTGGTTCTCGTGACCTCAGGTCCGGGAGCGACCAATGCCGTGACTGGTATTGCGACCGCCTACATGGATTCGATTCCGATGGTTATCCTGTCAGGACAAGTTGAAAGTCGACTCATTGGTACCGACGGCTTTCAAGAAACTGACATGGTGGGTATTTCGCGTCCTATCGTGAAGCACAGCTTTATGGTCGAAGACCCCGCTGATATTCCTATGATCGTGAAGAAAGCGTTTCACATAGCGACGACAGGTCGTCCGGGTCCCGTCGTGATTGATATTCCCAAAGACGTGACAGACCCTAAAATTAAGCATCCCTACGAGTATCCGAAGGATATTAAGATGCGCTCCTATACTGTGCCAGGAAAAGGACACAGTGGGCAGATTAAAAAAGCGGTCGAGGCGTTGCTTGGCGCAAAGCGCCCCATGATCTATGCCGGCGGCGGTGTTATTCAGGGGGAGGGAGCGGAACTGCTGACTAAACTCACGCAGAAGCTCGGTTATCCGATCACAAATACGCTAATGGGCTTAGGTGCCTATCCCGCGTCTGATCCCCAATTCTTGGGGATGCTCGGGATGCACGGGACCTATGAAGCCAATATGGCAATGCATTACTGTGATGTTCTGCTAGGCATTGGCGTGAGGTTTGACGATCGAGTGACCAACTCAGATACGAGTAAATTTTGTCCTGATGCAACCATTCTGCACGTTGATATCGATCCTGCGTCGATTTCAAAGACTGTTGCGGCAGACGTTCCCATAGTGGGCTCTGTAACAGCTGTGCTCGAAGAAATGCTGGAATGTCTCGAGCAGTCGCAGCAAGCGATTGACGCCGAGGCATTGGAGACGTGGTGGCAGCAAATCGCGAAGTGGCGCGAGAAAGACTCGCTTGGCGTGACGCCGCATACTAACGGCATTATAAAACCGCAGCAGGTGGTTCAAGCGCTTCATCGCATTACAAAGGGGGATGCTTATATCTCAACAGATGTGGGTCAGCACCAAATGTTTGCGGCCCAATATTACGGCTTTGATAAACCAAGGCGCTGGATCAATTCGGGCGGGCTCGGCACCATGGGTTTTGGTTTTCCCGCAGCCATGGGGGTGCAGTTGGCTTTCCCAGAGGCGGTTTCGGTGTGCATCACAGGTGAGGGTAGTTTTCAAATGAACCTGCAGGAGTTTGCTACCTGCATGCAATATAACTTGCCGGTGAAAATAATCTGCCTGAATAACCAGTCCCTAGGCATGGTGCGTCAGTGGCAGGATATGCAATATGGTGGGCGCTATTCACATAGCACCTACGCTGAATCGCTGCCTGATTTCGTGAAGCTAGCCGAGGCGTATGGCCATGTTGGTATTCGAATTGAAAACTTAGGCGAGCTCGACGCGAAGCTCGAACAAGCATTCGCACTGAAAGATAAACTCGTTTTCGTTGACGTCATGGTTGATCCTGAAGAGCACGTGTACCCGATGGCTATCAAGGGTGGGGCTATGAAAGACATGATATTGAGTAAGACGGAGAGAACATAAGATGCGCCGAATTATATCGTTACTAATGGAAAACGAGCCCGGAGCTCTCTCTCGTGTTGTTGGTCTTTTTTCACAGCGTAGCTACAACAT